>NZ_JADEWX010000329.1 GCF_015207395.1 Nodosilinea sp. LEGE 07088 | reverse complement strand
GGGGAGGTGAGTGGGTGGGTTTGCGTAGGGGCACAGCATGCTGTGCCCCTACGCCTTAGACGGTTTGCCAGGGAGCGTTGACCAGGCTCCAGGTGGGGTTGTTAATGGCCATGTCCATGTCGCGGGCGAAGACCTCAAAGCCTTCGTAGCCGTGGTAGGGGCCGGAGTAATCCCAGGAGTGCATCTGGCGGAAGGGCAGGGCCATCTTCTGGAAGACGTACTTCTCTTTGATGCCAGCGGCGATCAGGTCTGGCTTCATTTGCTTGGCCAGTTCCTCAAACTCAAAACCGCTAACGTCGTCGTAGATGACGGTGCCTTCGTCTACATAGTCGGCGGTGCGCTTGTAGTCGTCGCCGTGGCCGAACTCGTAGCCAGTACCGATTACCTTCATGCCCAGGTCTTCAAAGGCGGGAATGACGTGGCGGGGGCGCAGGCCACCAACCATCATCATCACTTGCTTGCCTTCCAGCCGGGTGCGATATTTCTCGACGATCGCATCCATGCGGGGCTGGAAGCTGGCGATCACTTCTTCAGCTTTGGCCTGGATAGTTTCGTCGAACTGGGCGGCAATCTTGCGCAGCGACTTGGCAATCTGGGTAGGGCCAAAGAAGTTGTACTCAATCCAGGGAATCTGATACTTCTCTTCCATGAAGCGGCAGATGTAGTTCATGGAGCGATAGCAGTGGATCAGGTTGAGCTTGGCCAGGGGGGTCATCACCACTTCGTTGAAGGTGCCATCCCCAGAGAACTGACAGATGACGCGGAGGCCGATGGCTTCGAGCAGCATGCGGCTGGGCCAGGCATCTCCACCGATGTTGTAGTCACCGATGATGTTGACGTCGTAGGCACCGGGCTCAAAGCCCTCGGGGGTTTGCCGGTATTCATCGGCCTTGGGTAGCACCCAGTCACGCACGGTGTCGTTGGCGATATGGTGGCCAAGGGACTGGGAGACCCCCCGGAAGCCTTCGCAGCGTACTGGCACTACGGGCTTGCCGGTTTTCTTGGCCTGCTTACGGGCGACGGCTTCAATGTCATCCCCAATCAGGCCCACCGGACATTCTGATTCAATCGTGGTGCCTTTGCTGAGGGGGAAGAGCTCTTCGAGCTCGTCAATCAGTTTGTCGAGCTTTTTGTCGCCGCCAAATACAATGTCGCGCTCCTGGAAGTCGGAGGTGAACTGCATGGTGCCGAAGGTATCGACTCCGGTGGTGCCGATGTAGTAGTTGCGGCGACCAGACCAGGAGTAGTAGCCGCAGCCCACGGGGCCGTGGCTGATGTGAATCATGTCTTTAACCGGCCCCCAGACCACACCCTTGGCCCCTGCATAGGCACAGCCACGGGTGGTCATTACGCCAGGAACGGATTTTTTGTTGGATTTGACACCGCAGTCGGAAGCGCCTTCTTCGGTCACATTCAGGTGCTTGGAGCGGCTCTTTTTAGCTTTGTCGGGGTACGCTTCCAGGACCTCCTGGACGAGCGCTTTTCTATCTTCTACGGTAGTCATGGTGCCCTCTTAGGTAGGGTGGACGGGTGGAGTAGGTAACAGGGAGTAGGGAGTAGGGAGTAGGGAGTAGGGTGGGCATTGCCCACCAGAGCTAACGTGAATGCCTGACCGAAGCGAATGATGTCCCAAAAGCGTGCTTGCAAGTGACTCGGACTCGTGCCGCTTCGGTGCAGGTATCAGGGGTTAGACGCCAACGGTAGCCTTGTCGGCGGCTAGAGCCTTCTCGTACTCTTCGTCACCGTTCAGCAGACCGAATTCAACCAGCAGTTCTTCCAGCTCGTCCATGGTGATGGGCGTGGGAATAACCAGGTTCTTGTTGTTTTCGATCTTCTTAGCGAGCGTGGTGTATTCTGCCGCTTGCTTGCTGTCGGGGGCATACTCAATGACCGTCATGCGGCGCAGTTCAGCGTGCTGCACGATGTTGTCGCGAGGTACGAAGTGGATCATCTGGGTGCCGAGGCGCTCAGCCAGGGTTTCGATCAGCTCGACTTCGCGGTCAACATTACGGCTGTTGCAGATCAGGCCGCCTAGGCGTACACCACCGGAGTGGGCGTACTTGAGGATGCCTCGGGCGATGTTGTTGGCCGCGTACATGGCCATCATTTCACCGGAGCAGACGATGTAGATTTCCTGGGCTTTGCCTTCCCGAATGGGCATGGCAAAACCGCCGCAAACCACGTCGCCCAGTACGTCGTAGGAGACGAAATCGAGGTCTTCGTAAGCGCCTTCTTCTTCGAGGAAGTTGATGGCGGTGATGATGCCTCGGCCAGCACAGCCGACACCGGGCTCAGGGCCGCCCGATTCAACGCACTTGACGTCCTTATAGCCCTTGAGCAGCACTTCTTCGAGCTCCAGGTCTTCGACCGCGCCGCGCTCGGCGGCCAGGTGCAGAATGGTGGTCTGGGCTTTGCTGTGCAGCATCAGGCGGGTGGAGTCAGCCTTAGGGTCACAACCGACGATCATGATGCGGTTGCGATCGGCCATACTGGCGATGGTGTTTTGGGAGGTGGTGGACTTACCAATACCGCCTTTTCCGTAAAATGCAATCTGTCGCATGGGTGGATTTCTCCGTGTTGTATAGGGTTTTGGGGTGAACAAGGGTGAGAGGAAACCAGAATTCAGGAGTCAGGAGACAGGTGTTGGTGTTGAACTCTGGAAGACTTAAGGATCGAGACTTCGGGGTCAGGCCGGGGGCGATCGCCCGAAGTGGAGAGATGGGGTG
>NZ_JADEWX010000072.1 GCF_015207395.1 Nodosilinea sp. LEGE 07088 | reverse complement strand
CATCTCCCCCGCTCCCTATGCCCTCACCGCCTCCCCTGCCAGGGCCTCCGAGATTCGCTTCGACCAGGTCACCTTTGGCTACAAAGCTGACGAAGCGGTGATCAAAGACCTCACCTTCACCATTCGCCCCGGTGAGAAGGTGGCGCTGGTCGGGCCTACGGGGGCGGGTAAGAGTTCTATCATTCGCCTGCTCTGTCGCCTCTACGACATTAACCAGGGAGCCATTTTGCTGGATGGGATTGATATTCGTGCCTTGCCCCAGGCGGAGTTGCGGCGGCGCATGGCGGTGGTGTTGCAGGATGGATTTTTGTTTGCTGGGGATGTGAAGGGCAATATCACCCTGGGGGAGGCGTATCCGATTGAGGCGGTGGTAGAAGCCGCGAAAAAGACCAATATTCATGAGCTGATTGAAGCGTTGCCCCAGGGCTATGACACTGAGTTGCGGGAGCGGGGTACCAATCTCTCGGGCGGGCAAAAACAGCTGTTGGCCTTTGCCCGTGCGGCCATCCGCGACCCGGGTATTTTGGTGCTGGATGAGGCGACGGCTAACCTCGATGTCGGCACCGAGGCGATGATTCAAGACGCCCTGGAGCGATTGCTGGAGGGGCGCACGGCGATTATCATTGCTCACCGGCTGTCCACCATTCGCAACGTCGATCGCATTTTGGTGCTCAAACATGGGGAGCTGGTCGAGCAGGGCAGCCACGACGAACTACTGGCCAAAGAGGGATTGTATTCGAGCTTATATCGGTTGCAGCGGCTGGGGGTTTAGCGCTCGATGGTAGACACTGCCCCCCAGCCCGATCGCCCCGAGGCTCCACCCGCCAACGATGGATTTTTGGTCTGTGGGTTGGGCAGCCTGGGCCAACACTGTGTCACCCATTTGAAGAGCTTTGGGGTGCCGGTGAATGCCATTAACGACCGACTGCCCGACCAGTGGGAAGTGCCCCAGCTGCGATCGCAGATCGACCATCTCGAAATTGGCGACTGTCGTCTGGCGGAGGTGCTAGAACGGGCGGGCATTCGCCAGTGTCGGGCGGTGCTCTTGGTCACCCAGGATGAGCGGGTCAATCTGGAGGCGGCGCTGACTGCACGGGTGCTCAACCCCAGGGTGCGGCTGGTCATGCGATCGGACAAACAAAACCTCAACGAGTTGATGGGGCAGCAGTTGCAAAATTTTGTCGCCTTTGAGCCGACGCAGCTGGCGGCACCGGCCTTTGCCCTCGGGGCCTACGGCGAAGAACTGATCGGCTACTTTACCCTCGATGACCATCGTTTTCAGGTGGTCAAGCAGCAGCTGCAGCCGGGGCATGCCTGGTGCGATCGCCGCCAGCTGCACGAACTCGATACCAGCCACCGCCGAGTACTGTGCCATTTTCCCCTTCGTCCGGAGGAGCTAACGGCGGAGTCTAATCCATCCGATTTGTTTTACACCTGGCAGCCCGATACCCTGCTGCACCAGGGCGACGAGATTGTGGTAATCGAATGCGATGCCCACCTGTTAGCCCTGACCAAAGAGGTGTCTCAGCCATCACGACGGGGGCTATTCAAGCGGCTCAGTCAGACCATCATGCAACTGCGCGATTGGCCCACTCTCAGGCGCAACGTGCTGGCGCTGTGGCAAACGGGGCCAGAGCAACAGCTGCGCCGGGTGGCGATTATCTGCGGCGTCACGGTAGTGGCGCTGTGCCTGATCGGCACCCTGCTTCTCGACCTCAACTCGCCCCAAGACATTCCGCCGTTTCAAGCGTTTTTATATACCTTTATCACCCTGTTCGGCGGCTACGGCGATGTCTATAACGCCCTAGAAAATTTTAGCAACCCGCGTCTGCTTCAGCTATTTGGCATGGTGCTGACGGTGGCTGGGGCCGCCTTTGTGGGGGTGCTCTACGCCCTGCTTACCGAAAAACTGCTCACCCTGCGGTTTGAGTTTATGGAGCGCCGCCCCCCGGTGCCCGAAAAAGACCATGTCGTGGTGATCTGGCTGGGGCGGGTGGGGCGTCAGGTCTTGACCCTGCTGCACGATCTCAACCAGCCCGTGGTAGGTATTTCGCCCCACGCCCTCGATGCCGATGTATTGCCCAAAATTCCGCTGTTAACGGGCGATATCAGTGCGGCTCTAGACAGGGCCTACCTGACCACCGCCAAAAGCGTCATCGCCGTCAGCGAAGATGAAATTCAAAACCTGGAGGTGGGGCTTTTGGCCCACCGACTCAACCCTCACTGCCGCGCCATTATTCGCACCTACGACCAGCAGTTTACCGATCGCGTGGCCCAGATCTTTCCCTTTGCCCAGGTGCTGTGCGCTTCGGCGATTTCTGCCGAAGCGTTTGCCGGGGTTGCCTTTGGGGAACACGTGATTGGTCTCTTTCGCCTCTACGAGCAAACCATCCTGGTGACCCAGTACACCATCGAAACCGGCGATACCCTCAAAGATTTGCTGCTGTCTGACATTGCCTATGGCTACGGGGTTGTGCCCCTCTGGCACCAGCGGCCAGACCAGCCTGGCAACGTTATGCCCTCGGATGATAGTCGTCTCCATATCGGCGATCGCCTGGTGGTGCTAGCCACCATTGGCGGTCTGCGTCGCATTGAGCAGGGACAACTCGCCCCCCGTACCTGGCATATTCACCTCGAAAAAGCGCTGACCGCCAATGCCCTATTCGACGGCGCCGCCGAAATCGCCCGCATTTCGGGTTACCGTCTGGGCAATGCCCGGGAGTTTATGACTCAGCTCCCCAGTACCCTGCCCCAGCCCCTCTATCGCCATCAGGCCATGCGTCTGGCCCGGCGGCTCAATCGCTCCCAGGTTACCGCTCAGATTCTGCCACCGGCCGATACCTAGGAGGACTAAATCAAATTTAGCTTAGAATGCCGGGTTTCGACTTCGCTCAACCCTCTGCCCAGTAACGGATCGAGCATTGAGCGGAGTCAAAATGTGGCTTACAGATAAGCAGACCTGCTTACTGACCGCCGAGGATGATTTCTGAAGAAAAGTAGCTATCTCAGCGTTTTCAATGCCAAGGGCAAGGCCTTTGCGATAGAGTTTGCCAAGGATAATTGCAGCAGGTAAGACTATGGCTAAACGGGTCAGCAGCATGGCACAAGACCAAAGGCTATTATCCTTGCTCAAAACCTTTCTCTGGCTAGGCGGTGTGGGCAGCCTGGTTCCTCTCGCATTGCCCGGGCTCGCTCTCTCAGAATCGGTGGGCCCCCAGGGCATCGATGCTCGCCGTCTGCACGCTGCTCCCTACGGTTTGACCGGTGAAAAAATCGCCATCGGCCAGGTAGAAATTGGTCGCCCTAGCCAGTTTGGCATCGATAAGGTCGCCCCGGTGACCCTGCCGGTGAACGTGCGGCGGGTGCTGCTGCTCGACAGCTGGGCCCTGGCCAACGAGTATGTCGATGGCCATGCCGCCAATGTTGCCAGCGTTATGATCAGCCAGGATAAGCTGCACACTGGCGTCGCCCCCGAGGCGCTGCTGTACTCTGGGGCGGTGGGGCCGTTAGCCGAGGGCACCGCCCAGCCCGAAGAATGTTTGGCATCCCAGGCGGTAGCGCTGCAAAACGGTGGCGATGTGCGCGCCATTAACTTTAGCTTTGGCGAGCCCCTGGGCCGCGACCCCCGCCCCAACCCGGTGCTCGACGGCAATGCCCTACTGACCCAATGTATCGACTGGTCGGCGCGAGTGCACAGCACGCTTTACGTGATTGCGGGCAATCAGGGGCGAGGCGGCATTCCCATTCCTACCGACAATTTCAATGGCATTAACGTAGCCTACTCCCGCCAGGTCAACGGTGAGTTCAACAAGATCGACTACTCTAACCTGGGCAGTGAGCCTGCGGCGGCGACCCAGCAAGGTGCCGCTGTCGAGTCTAACGTTGGTCCTCGGCGATCGATTAGCCTGGTGGCCCCCGGTAGCAATATTGAGCTGATTGACCCCGATGGCCAGGTGCGGGTTTCGAGTGGTACCAGCTTTGCCTCACCCCATGTAACGGGCACCATTGCCCTGATGCAGCAGTTGGTCGATCGCCAGTTTCGGGCAGGCGCGCCCAACTGGCCACTGGAGGGCCGTCAGCCTATGGTGATGAAAGCAGTGCTGCTAAACTCCGCCGATAAGGTCAAAGACGCGGGCGATGGCCTGCGCCTGGGCATGAGCCGCACCCTAGTGGATGATGCCAATCAATCGTGGTTAGAGTCTGATGCCTACCGCGATCGCGCTATTCCTCTGCACAAAGACCTGGGCACTGGCCACCTCAACGCCTACCGGGCCTATCAGCAGCTTTTGCCCGGTGCCTTTGGCCCCGATCAGCCCATCCCTGCGATCGGCTGGAATTACAGCACCCTACAGCCACCCGGCACGGCTACAGCCAGTCAAGACTACGTGTTTGAAGCACCCCTGCAGGGAGGGAGCTTCATTGCCGCCACCCTCACCTGGGAACGATTGGTGGAGCTGGTTGACGCCAATCAGAACGATCGCTACGACCTGGGTGAAGTGTTTGCCGATCAGGGCCTCAACAACCTCGATGTGTACCTGATGCCCGCAGACGAAGACGACATCGCCAATAGTCTGTGGTCATCGGTCAGTGAGGTCGACAGCGTCGAACACATTTTTTATCAAATTCCGGAAACCGGACGGTACAAACTGAGAGTTATCTATGGGCAGCAGGCCCACAGTGCCCCTACCCAGCCCTATGCCCTAGCCTGGTGGTCAGTCCCTGCGCCCTAGATGTCGTTCTTGCTCAGGAGTAACCCATGGTAAATTACGCCACTGCCCTCAAATGTGTGCGCCTGTGCCAGGAGAGCTACCGCGACTTCAGCGACTTGCGATTTTCAGACTACCCCGACGTTAAGCCGATTTTCATCGAAAGCCAGGATAATGGCTTTACCGACACCCAGGTGGCCATTCTCAATCAGCTCACCAGCGATGAGCTCTATGTTGTCTTTCGCGGTTCCGACAAATCCATCGACTGGATCAACAATTTTCAGATGCGTCAGCAAATTTACCCCTACGGCGATGGCAATAACGAGGTGCAGTTTCATCTCGGCTTTATGACCGCCTACTTCGCCGTGCGCAAGGGGGTACTGGCGGCTATGGATAAATTTACGGGGCAAACGGTCATCGTCACGGGGCACAGCCTGGGAGGGGCCCTGGCCACCATTGCCGCCCTGGATATTCAATACAACCTGGGCCAAACCCGCAACCTCAACTTTGAGGTTTACACCTTTGGCGCTCCCCGCGTTGGCAATGCCGCCATGGTCCAGTCCTACAATGGTCGTATCCCCAACAGCTATCGGTTTGTCAACGGCTGGGATATTGTCACCCGTGTGCCCCGCACCTGGCAGGGCTATGAGCATGTGGACGAACAGATTCAGATTGGCTCTCGCCTGACCTGGCAAGTCATCAGCCGTCGCTTCAGCGACCATTCTATTAGTGAATACGTGGCTTCGGTAGAAGCCGCAGCCCAGGAATAAAGCGGCTCTGCCGCCAAGAGAGAGGCAGAGCCTCGGGAGGACATTCCCAGGCAGAGCCTGGGAACGAGGGAACCTTCAGGAACTCATGCTAGCTGCCCCGAGGCACTGGACTCGCGCCCCAGGCCAGCTATTAACTACAGTCGGCTAAAAATATGTCATTAATGTGACGGTCGAGACCACCCCAGTCCAGATCCTTAGAATTAGATCATTTCTGCACAGTTAGTGTTACCGCCCCTAGCCTTGGCCCGGTATAGGGCCCGATCGGCGGCTTCCACTAGGTCTTGAAGCCGTTGATCCTCCTGGGGCAGGGTGCAGGCAATGCCCAAACTCAAGCGCACTTGCTCACACTCAGCCCTGGGCGTATCGGCCAGCTGTAAACCACGGATGGCCGTTTGAATGGTCTTGGCGATTTGGAGGGCTCCCCCCATTGGGGTATTTGGCAGCACAATGCCAAACTCTTCACCCCCATAACGCGCCACCAGATCGGCAGGTCGCCGCACCACCGATTGAATAGCTTGAGCCACGGCCCGCAAACAGCGATCGCCCACACTGTGGCCGCAGAGATCGTTGAACCGCTTAAACTTGTCAATGTCTCCAATCAATAGCGACAGGGGCTGTCGTTCTCGGGCCAGGCGTTGCCATTCGGCCTGCAAGTAGGCGTCAAAGCGGTACCGATTGGCCACCTGGGTCAGACTATCGGTGGTCGCTAGGAGATACATCTCCTGCTTGACAGATTCCAGGGTGGCCAAGTGCTCTTTGGTATCGCTAATATCGCGCAAGCTGGTCACGATCCCATCCCGCAGTCGGGTGGCAACGATCTCAACCCAGTGCTCGGTGTCTCCGTAACGACACAGCAGTTCTTGCCGAATGGTCTCATTGTTGTCGACCACTTGAACGCATAGATCAAACAAGTCGCAGTCGACAAAATGGGCGGTTTGTTCGCGCATTGTCTGGCCGGTCGTAGCTGTCGTGCCGCGATTGATTAAGCGGGTAAAGGCTGAGTTGGCCACCTGGGGAATAAAGTCAGTAATCTGGCCCTGCCGATTGCGCACCGTCTGAAAGGCCCCGACCCCATCCACTAAGCTATCCATGACATCCATGAGCAGCGTGTAGGCTGCCTGCAGTTCCTGATTTCTGCGCTGATACTGCTCGGTAATGCGCTCAAAGGTTTGGCGCTGTTGCTTGAGGGTTAACTGATATTTAATGCGGGCTAACACCTCTTCTATGCTGAAGGGTTTGGCGATATAGTCGTTGGCTCCCAAGTCAAAGGCTCTGACTTTATCGGGCCCGTCTTCAAGCACGCTCAGAATAATGATCGGCACCGCAGCGGTTTGAGCATTTTGCCTCAGGCGTTGACAGACTTCATAGCCATCCATGTAGGGCATGCGAATATCTAGGAGAATTAAATCGGGGCAGCTGGCCTGAACTCCGGTCAGCGCCATCTGCCCACTGCGGGCGCAGCGCACCTCATAGCCCTCTGCGGTTAGAGCCCGCAACAGTAGCTCTAGGTTGTTGGGGGTATCGTCAACAACAAGAATCGTCTCCTTGAGCTGGGTTGCCGGGGTAATCATTGTCGTGTCGATTAACCTAAAAACTAAGCAAAACTGCTTGAGACCAATATCTAGACCAGATCTTAGGCGGCTGGTGTGCTCTGACTCAGCAATGTATGCAGAATACTTCAGTCTACCCAGGAGCGATCGCCCCTGCCAGGCACTAACGGCAGGGTAGACGGGAACTATGGTTCTACGCGTATCGCCGAAACCATGACCAGATCAGCGCCACCAGAGACGATTCAGTCAATTCTCGTAGTCCGTCAGATGCCGCCGCCGCTGCTTCAGTTAAAAGGCTCTGGTGATACCAGTATGTTTCCGTAGACATTAGTCGTTGTTAAGGAGCTAGCCTGCCTATATTGTGGGATATGCGGTGCAATATGAGGGCCTGGTAGGGCCAAACCGAGAGTAGTCAGAAAGCGGAACTTAGGGGGTTCCAGCTCGATACCTATCCAGAATCTTACGGCGGCAGATCCAACGGGTCGAGCTCGCTTCCTTGAATCGGCCTTTTTTGAGACGAAATACACTTAGACAAGCCTCAAACCCCATTATATTTCCTATCTTCTAACCCAACTTTATCCAAGGCTATAAGCAGCTCCTTAGCCCCTCACGGCTTTAGACAATCACTACAACCTACCTGGTAGCACCCGTTAACTTTGGCAATGTGACTGACTGACATTCAGGTGAAATGGCTGAAACCTTCATCCATAATACGTAAAACGAGGTAAACCAAACGTAGCTTTACTAATTATGGCGTAAATGATCCGGCAATCCCGCAATGAAAATCCTTTTGATTGAAGACGACGAAATTTTGGTAGCCCAACTGACCAACTATCTAGTGTCTCAAAATTATATAGTCGAGTCAGTGAGCAATGGTCAGTTAGTCAGTGACTATGTTCAGGCTACCAATTACGATCTAGTTTTACTCGATCTGCGCCTGCCAGGAGAAGATGGTATTTCCCTCTGTCGTCAACTGCGGCAGGGGGGCTATGGCGGAGCCATATTGCTGCAGACGGTTGAAGCCGATAGTGACTACAAAGTGGCCGGTCTCGATGCGGGCGCCGATGACTACATCGTTAAACCGTTTTCGTTAGAAGAGTTATCAGCCCGCATCAGAGCGCTCCTGCGTCGCCCCCAAGGGATCACCGACCCGATTCTGCAGTGGGGAAAACTACAGCTCGATCCCAGCCTCTGTCAGGTGTCCTATGGCGATCGCCCGATTACGCTGTCTCCGAAGGAATACAACCTGCTGGAATTGTTCATGCGTAATCCGCAGCGGGTGTTTAACAACGCCATGCTGCTGGAGCGCATATGGGGGTTTGACGAAACCCCGGGAGAAGAAACAGTTCGCACCCACATTAAGCGGCTGCGTCAAAAGCTGAAGCAGGCTGGAGCCGATGCGGTGATCGAAAACATCTACGGGATGGGGTATCGCCTGAAAGCCCCAAAAGCTCAGCCTCAAAACGCGGCGATCGCCCCCCCTCCCAATGCGGCCCAGGCGGCCAGGCAGTTTGCGACTAAGGCCATCAGTCAATTTCAAGACATCATTTTTGCCCGGCTGGCGATATTAGATCAGGCGGCGACAGCCCCTATTCTCTCTGACGAACTGCGGCTTCAAGCGCAGCAGGCTGCCCACAAGCTGGCCGGGGCGCTGGGCATGTTCGGCTTATCCGATGGCTCTACCTATAGCCGCCAGGTAGAAACCAGCCTGCACCCCACTGCCGATCAGCCAGACCGGCAACAGATGGGTACCCTGGTCGCTCAAATTCACCAGGTTTTAGAACAGGTCTTACCCGACACCCCAACCTTTGATCGCGACCTGGCGGGGCTGGGCCCCGCCCCGCCAGAGGGGCAGGTGTCAACGTCTGGCGATCGCCCTCGGCCAGCCAGCCAGCTTTTAGTCGTTTCTACCAATAGGGTCTGGATCGGGGAGGTAGAAAGATTAGCCTCAGCGTCGCTGGAAATAGTATTCAGGGAATCTATTGCCCAGGCCCAGGCCCAACTTTCGGCCTGTTCACCCAAGGCCATTCTGCTCGATACGGCCACGCTGGAGCCCCAGATAGCAACCCTAGTACCCTTGGGCCAATGGGTAGAAAACCACCCCAATATTCCGGTTCTGGTCATCACCCGTTCCGATAGTTTTGAGGAACGGCTGCAAATTTCTCGCTATCTTACCTGCACGTTCTTACCCTGCACCCTAGAGATTGAGCAGGTTTTGGCGATCGTGCAAGACACCCTCCAACGGCGCCACCTATCTACCGCGCATCTGCTGGCGGTAGACGATGATCCAATTGTTCTCCAAAGATTAGAGCAGCAACTGCCCCGGTGGGGCATTCACGTTACCACCCTAGAAGACCCCCGGCGGCTCTGGAAAACCCTGCTAGACTTGAGCCCAGATGTATTGCTGCTGGATGTGGACATGCCCCACCTAGATGGGATCCAGCTCTGTCATATTATCCGCAGTGATAGTCGCTGGATGGAATTGCCAATTTTATTTCTCACGGCCTGTCAAGAAACCAACACGATTCAACGTATTTTCGCAGTAGGGGGCGATGACTATCTTCCCAAACCTTTTACAGAACCTGAATTGGTCACTCGCATTTTCAATCGTCTGGAGCGGCGCCAAAACCCTCGCGGCGCCTCTTCCCTAGGGGATAGACTGCCTAGTCTGTTAGCAGAACATGCAGCCCTAGCGGCCCTAGAGCGCGATCTGGTGTTAGCCCAACAGTATCAGCAACCCTATTGCCTGGGTATGATTACCTGGGGCTTAACCGCCTCAGTCGATGGTTCGGCACCGTCGGCACACCGCCATCCTGTACTTCACGAGGTAGTCCATTCCATTAAAGCCAACCTCCGCCGTGCAGATATAGTTACACAGTTTCATCCAGGGACGATCACAGTAGGGCTCTATGGGGTAGGCGAACAGGCCGCCCATAGGCGGTTCCAGCATCTCTTGCAACCGCTAAGCCAAAATAGCTGGGGTCAAAATGGTGCCGCTATAGAGTTTTGGTACCATTTGGTCACCGCCCCAGAGGATGGCACAACGGTGCTTACCCTAAGGCAAACCCTGATGGAACGTCTCCCCGTAGGGTTTAAAGAACCATGGTAAAAGCCAAGTGCATCTTAATTATTGACGATGAGCCTGACATTCGAGAGATTGCGAAGGTCAGTCTGCAATTTACCAAGCAATGGAAGGTCTTAACGGCATCCAGCGGGTTAGAAGGCATTGACATAGCCGTGGCCCAACAACCAAATCTCATTCTGCTAGATCTAGCGATGCCTGAGATCGACGGCCTAACCACCCTAAAACAACTACGCAGCAACTTGGCTACGCAAAACATTCCGGTATTGCTCTTAACCGCCACAGCTAAGATTGCCCAACGAACTGAGTATGGCGAGTTAGGTGCTCAGGGCATTTTGCTAAAGCCCTTTGATCCTGGCACCCTAGGCGACCAAATCGAAGCTATCCTTTGCTCTTAGTCAGCTTAGAGGGTTTCAGTTATAGTCATCGCCATGAAGGTTAGGACGTTTCCCTAGATAACCTACCAGCGATGGCTATACGCCAGCTCGCTGCCCCAGTTTTTGCGGTTGGCGATTGTCTATGTCCTAAGCGAACTGGCCAACGCGCCTCAAGTGGCCAGCAGGGTTCTTTAGCGGTGGCCACAAAAGCATCTGGTGGCTACAGATAACACTGTCACAGAGATGTCACATTCAGCTTGTAGGTTTTAGTTAACCCTGATTGATTGTCGCTATCCTTCTTTGGCAAGGATTGATTCATGCTTCCCATTCTCGTTCCGGAGTCGTCTGTCTTACGCTTTAAGTATTGGGATGAAGTTGTTCGAGAAGGAATTTTTTTCCAAAATAACTTCTATACCTCTATCCAGCGGTTTGGTGCCGACAAACGCTCAATCGCTTTTGATAGGGGCTGTGAAATTGCAGACCAAGGTTTTAAGATTTGCATAACAGTATCGGAGTCAGGCTACGTGGTGTGGCAGGAACTACGTGCCCTAGCTCACAATGGCTCTTTGCTTCAGACCGTTGAATCGTGATTATCTCTATGCCGCTGGTGATTCCCACTATGGTAGCGGGGGATGTCATTGCTTGGCAGTGCGCAATAGCATCTACCCCAACGGTGTATTGGGCTGATAGCCCTGGAGGCATGGCTCTGCTAACGCTATAGATGCCCGACACCACCGTTGAATTTAGCCTCTCTACCCATTTTCTAATATTATGAGCCAAGATCTAAAAGAAGACATCTATCTTGATTATCCATCGAGCCATTTTTTAGATACCTCAGACATTATTTGCCATGAATTGCGCACTCCCCTCACGGCAATTCAAGGAGTTCTCAAGCTCTTAAAATATCAACAATTTGGTACTCTTTCGGAAGAGGGTCAGCATCTTCTAGATATGGCGGAGAGAAACGCCACACGACTGACTCGGCTAGCTAATTCTATTGATCACCAAAACAGCTCCATAGGGGCCTTAATATCAGTGGCAGAAATAGAGACGCTTAAATTAGAAAATGATTTATTTTCAGGGTTTAATCAACAGGAGTTTTTTCTGCATTACCAGCCGATTATTTCCACGGCAGAAAATCATCAGATTATTGGCTTTGAAGCCCTAGCTCGATGGCAGCACCCCTCTAAGGGGCTAATTTCTCCGACTATTTTTATTCCCCTGGCTGAGCGGGTTGGTCTCATCCAGCAGCTGGGTCTCTATTGGCTACAGCAGGCATGTGAGCAACTCAAGTACTGGCAGCAAGAGTTTCCATCAGACTGCCCCCTGACGATGAATGTCAATCTTTCAACAGCGCAGCTATCTAGTCATGACTTTAGCCATCAGGTAGAGAAGATAATTCACGCGACGGGGATAGCTCCGCATACCCTAAAGTTGGAAGTTACTGAAAGTGCCCTAATTGAAAACCAGGATATTGCCCTTGAAACGTTTATTGACCTACAGCGAATCGGGGTACAGATCTATGTAGATGATTTTGGCACTGGCTATTCTTCTCTATCTCGCTTACAAGATCTACCGTTTGACGCCCTCAAGATCGATCAGTCTTTTATTCGTAGCCAAAATTGGACAATCAGCGAGGCTATCTTGCTTTTGGCTTCTCGACTGGGGCTTGATGTTGTAGCTGAAGGCATTGAGACGCCGAAAGAACTCTACAAACTTACCAGCTTGGGCTGTGAGAAAATGCAGGGGTATTTGTTCTCTAAGCCCCTGACTAGCCAAGAGGCGGGTCAACTGTTGGAAGGCGATGCTAGAATCTCTTTTTTCCTGCAATAGTTAGGTTCTGCAAGGAGGTCGCCAGGTTTAATGTAGATAATCAAAGTTTTTCCATATGATTCCGACCAGCGGGAGGAGTCTCAGCCCCTAGCGGAGAGAGCGATGTCTAGCTCCACTCGACGTGATAGAGCGCCGCTTACCGATGGCTCCCTACTGATTATCCTGGGCGCAGTCATAATGCTGGGGGTCAGTTGTGCAGCTAAGTTGCCTGCCTCCTTCTTATCTCCCGCTACTGCCGAGGCGCGTTGTCGATCGCAGCCGGGTTTTATCTGGGTTGAAGCCGGCGCGTTTCAGGCGGGCAGCGACGAGCAAGAGCGCCACTACGGCTATCAAATTTCGGCGGCAGTCTTAGGGTCAACCCCAACGGCGGTGGCCGATGCCGAAACCCAGCTGCGATCGCGCGGCTGGTTTGATCGAGAAGCTCCCTCCACAACTGTGACGCTGCCGGGGTTCTGTATGGCTCAGAACCTGGTGACCCAGGCCGACTATCAGCAGTTTGTCGCGGCGACAGGGCATCGAGCCCCGGGCATTTCGGCGGCTGACTATCAGCGCCAGGGCTTTTTGGTGCATCCCTACACTGAGGTAGAGCCCTATCTCTGGGTCGACAATCACCCCCCCGTCAACCGACAAGATCACCCGGTGGTGCTGGTGTCCTACGACGATGCGATCGCCTATGCCCAATGGCAAGGGCAGCAGGACGGCGTCACCTACCGCTTACCTACGGCCTTGGAATGGGAAAAAGCGGCCCGAGGCACTGACGGAGATTACTTTGCCTGGGGTAGTCAATGGCGTGACGATGCCACCAACTGGGCCAGCAGCGGCTTGGCTGGTACCAGCCCTGTGGGCGACTTTCCCCTCAGTCGCAGCCCTTACGGTATCGACGACATGGCGGGCAATGTGTTTGAATTTACCAGCACTCCGGCCGCAGGGGAGAGCGCCGCCGTGATGAAAGGCTGCTCCTGGGATGACCTGCCAGGCTTTTGCCGTGCCGCCTACAGCCACACTCGTCCGCGCCAATCGCGCCACATTTTGTTTGGCTTTCGTCTGGTCTTGCGGTAGTTCTTAAGCGCTACACCAAGATTTCTCAGGAGATTCTCAGTTAATAGCTAGCTACTGTGGCGATGATTGATACGATCACAGTCTAGTAGCTGTTCACGGAGGAACCAATTATGCGTGTTCATTATCTCGGAGCCCTAGCGATCGCAGGTTTAATTGCTACAGGTACGGTTGCTTGTGGTGGCGGTGCCACCCCCGATGCAGGTTCTAGTGAGCAGGTTGATCCCTGTGCCGCTGCCGACCCCTGTGCTGCTGCCGATCCCTGTGCCGCCGCTGACCCCTGTGCCGGGGATCCCTGTGCCGGGGATCCCTGTGCCGGGGATCCCTGTGCCGCTGACCCCTGCGCTGGTAGCTAAGACCCGGAGCTAGCCATCGTTAAACACTTTGCCCTGGCGATTGGGATCACTCGTCGGCCAGGGTTTCAATCAACAAATCTACCTGCTGCTGTTTTTCATGTAGGTAGATTTCACAGGTTTGGAGCGCCTGTACCGCCTGTTCAAATTGGGCTAACACCGTTGCTAGGGGTAAGTTACCCGCTTCGAGATCGGCGATGATGCCTTCTACATTGGCAACGGTGTTTTCGTAGCTCCAGTTTTCGGCAGCGGCAGGATTCGTTTTTTTAGGCATGGGGCTTCTAGCAGGAGGGGAAATTAAGGTTAAGGGTAAAGGCCTGTGCACCTTACCTGGGGGCAACAGCAAGGGGATAGGGGTCACTCCGGCGGAGGATGAACATGGGTAACCTGGACAGTGAGGTGCCCCTGGGCCAATTGAATTTGGAGGGTTTGACCAGGGCTGGTGTTAGCGGCCTGGGTGACCAGCTGACCTGCTGAGTCGCGCACGAGGGCATAGCCGCGCCGAACCACTGCATCGGGGTCAAGGGTCATGAGGTGGCTGCGTAATGCCTGGGTGCGATCGCTGGCCTGCCTCAATTCTACCTGCACGCCCTGGGTCAGCCGACGCTTGAGCTGGGTTAGGTGGGCAACCTGCTGCTGCATCCGTTGGTCAAGGCGTACTCGCAACAGTCGTTGGCTCAGGCGCTGGACGTCGTCTTGGGCATTTAACAGGTGCTCAGCTACCAGGGTTTTGACTAGGGAGGCCCGCTGGCGATGGGCGTCGAGTAAGTCGGCTAGGGCCGGCACAGCGGCGACAGCGGCCGCAGTGGGGGTATGGGCACATAGATCGGCGGCTAAATCTGCCAGGGACTCGTCACGCTGGTGGCCAATGCCCGTCACCACCGGAATGGGACAGTTGGCCACCGCCCGCACTACTCGCTCGTCATCAAAGCAGGCCAAATCTTCGCTGGCGCCGCCGCCGCGGGCCACAATCACGACCTCGGCGCGGCCATCGGCCACGACGCGCTCAATCGCTGCCACAATAGAATCTGGAGCTGTGTCGCCTTGCACGGTGGCAGGCGAAAAGAGAATGTGCAAGCCCGGATGGTGCTGCCGCAGCGATCGCTGGATATCACCCCAGGCCGCAGCTTGGGGTGACGACACGACTGCCAGGGTTTGGGGAAGCCCAGGCAGGGGGCGTTTAAACTCGGCATCAAACAGCCCCTCCGCCGCCAGCCGCTGGCGCAGCTGGCGGTAACGCAACGCCTTCAGCCCATCACCGCTGGGTAGCGCTTGCCAGACCGATAGCTGATAGCTGCTGCGCTGGGGATAGACCTTGACCGTACCCAAGACGATCACCTGGTCGCCCAAGGCGGGCTTAGTGGTAAGACGAGCCTGCTGACTACGCCAGACAACACAGCTGATGGCAGCTCCCGTATCGGGGTCAGTCAGCGTAAAAAATAGCCCCTTGGGATGGTTGTTAGCGCTCGACACCTCGCCGACCACCCAAACCTGGGCCAGGGTAGGGTCGTCTTCTAGTACCGCTTTGATGTAGTCAACCAAGCCGCCAACGCTGAGGGCTGGGAGCGCAGTAGAGTCAAGGGATGTCATGGTGGGTCTTGCCGGATCAGTCTCAGGGTGGGCCAAGATAGCAGGCAGCAACCGGCCCAGCCAAGGGATACGTGACGATGGAGCCCCATCATAGCCCCAACGGTAGTCTTGAGCCGTAGCTAAATGACGCCACTACTGATCTAGCGCGGGCTGGGTAACGCGATCGGCCCAGTCTTGCCCCACCCGAATGGTGATATCTGAGTTGAGATCCCCCGTTGACTCCGATACGGCCTGTCCAACCCCTAGCAGCGACTCTAGAACCCGGGCGCTGTCTATATCACCCCGCTGGGCCACTACCTCGGTACGGGCTATGGAGGTGGGCCAATCGTCGATGGTATAGACGTTTTTAAACCCGTTCTCACGTAGGTAGCTAGCCACAGCGGCGGCCTGATCAGGAGTATCAGAGGCATTTTGTACCGCCACAGACATATCAGCCACGAAACGTCCCTGGGAGCTATCGGCGTAGAGCCCTACCCCCTCTGCCTCAAAGAAATTTTGCATGATGGTGGCAGAGTCATCCCAATTAGGCAGCCAGTAGCTGGCGGTAAACTCGGCTGGGGTGCTAAACCGACCGGGCAACATCACCATTTGTAGCTGGTTAGGCTCAATCTCTAGGCCAAAGTTAGCGATCGCCAGCATTTCTTCGAGGGTGAGGTTGGTGTCAACATAGCGCTGCAGTACCCGAATTGCCTGGGGTAGTTTGGGAATCACTGTAGGGTTGGTCAGTCGCTCTCGCAGGGCTTTGAGGAGTATTTGCTGGCGCTGTACCCGACCAATATCACCGCTCTCCTTGCGGAAGCGAGCAAACTGCTCAGCCTGATCGCCATTTAGGGTTTGCCAACCGGGGTAAAGGTCAATGTATAGGTCTTGGGTGCGATCGGTGTACTCCATCCGTCGAGGCACGTTGACCTCGATGCCGTCTACCAGGTCGACCAGCTCGCGAAAAGCCGCCGTATTGATCCGCACGTAGCGATCGATCTGAACATTACCCAGGTTGTAGCCAAGGGTCTGGGCTACCAGTTCAGGCCCTCCTAACACATTGGCCTGGTTGACTTTATCCATGCCAAAGCCAGGAATTTGCACCCGCGTATCGCGGGGAATTGACATCACGTTCAGGGTGCCAGCCTCAGCGTCAACCCTTACCAGCAGCAGGGTATCGGTGCGGCCTGCAAACACAGCGTCAGAGTTGGGCATGGCCTCGGGCACCTGATCAATACCCATCACCAAGATGTTGATCGGGCGCGTCACCTGATACCGAAACCCCGCTTTCCACAGGTCACCCAGGCTGGCCGGAGGACTTGGCTGGCTACCCAAAAAGTTAGGCAAAGGAACGGTTAGCGCCACCATGGCCCCTACCACTGCCGCCGTGACCGCAGTACTGACAAATAGACCGCTCCACAGGATGAGATGGATGGCTCGTCGTCCCCCCCCGGGCCGACCCTCGGCGACATCGGCATTGGCGAGCCCAGAATCTGCGGCGACTGCAGATTGCTCGGGCTCAACAGGGGCAACTTCTTGGTCTTTAAGATCAACATCTTGCAAAGGGGCTGTCATGGATACCTGTTTCTTAGCTGCTGCGCTTTACTACCATATCCCCTGGCATAACTCACTTGTGTAGCCTGAGTGTAAACTTCGGCCAGGGGCCAAATACTACAAGCGAGATTTCTAAAGTTCCCGACTGGGGAGATCAGCACTGTCTCTGTAAACCCCATGAGAACTTCGCAGCAGGTTGATGTGTTAATCAATATTAAGCGATTTTTGCGTTGCCATCTCCTCCTAAGGGCTAGGATCAGGCCACTTTGTCCATTGGACTAGGATCAGGCTGTGGGGGTGCCTAATCAGGCTCTTAGAGTATTCCACCTAAAAAAACATCCCGATCAGGAACGCGAACTCGGCTCACTGGGCCGGTCGCGGAGAGACACCGGATAGGTATTTAGTTGGAACACTCTTAGATTGCTTGGGCCACTCACCCTATCTGAACCTATTGTTTAGATCTTTGTCATTAGAGTTAGATCTTTGAGCGAGAGAGTATTTTCTTCTTTGACTATTTATCGAGTATTTCTATGACTGTGCTGATTCCTATTATTTTGGCTGGAGGCAAGGGTGAGCGGTTTTGGCCGGTTAGCCGCCTAGATCGTCCTAAACAGTTTTTATGTCTCGACGGTGGCGATCGCAGCCTGATTCAGGCCACTGCCGACCGACTACTGCCCCTGGCCCAAGGCTGGGAAAATCTATGGGTAATTACTGCCGCTCACCTGGCCGATCGGGTGCGGGAACAACTGCCTCATCTGCCCGAGGCTAACCTGCTGGTGGAACCGCTGGGGCGCGACACGGCCCCAGCCGTAGCCTGGGCCACCCTGGAAGTCGCCCATCGCTATGGTGACGATGCTCTGGTGGGGTTTTTCCCGGCGGACCACTGGATTGCCGACGAGACTGCCTTTAACCAAACTGTGGTATCTGCCGGGCAGTTGGCCGCTGATCGGGGTGCGATCGCCACCCTAGGCATTGCCCCGACCTATGCCGCTACGGGCTATGGCTATATTGAGCAAGGCAAAGCCGCCGGTACCTATGGCCCGCTCAGCGCCTACACCGTCAGCCGCTTCACCGAAAAACCCGACGCCCCCACCGCCCAAACCTTTATCGACAGCGGGTGCTTTAGCTGGAACAGTGGGATGTTTATTTTCCCGGCGGGGGTCATGATCCACGAGCTTAAAACCCACGCCCCCGAGATGATGCAGGCACTCATGGCTAACGGCGTGGAGGCCTACCCTAGCCTGGCTAAGCTCAGCATCGACTATGCCGTTATGGAGCACACCGATCGCGCCTACGTCATGCCTGTCACCTTTGGCTGGGATGACCTGGGAGACTGGAACGCCGTAGAGCGGCTGCTGAAACAACCCGATGCCCAGAATGTTGACCTGGCTAACCACGTTGCCCTAGACACCGAGGGCAGTATTGTCTATGCTGCCGATCCCGACGAAGTTGTAGTTACCATTGGCCTCGAAAATCTCGTGATCGTACGCGACGGCAATGCCACGCTAGTGGTGCACAAAGACCGCACCCAAGACATCAAAGCTGTCGTTAAGCAACTCGGTGCCGAAGGTCGCTTCAGACATCTTCTCTGAGGTTCTGAGCCCCGATATCGCAGCAAATGTTCCACCTGGGGCAACGGTTGATATAATTTCGAGATCAGCCGTTTATTCCTGCGCTACGCACGGATTACCGTGGCGATTGGCAGCTTTGAGTTATGCATCCAACCGTTGACGATATTGGTTTCCAGGCCCGTCAAGGCAGCGTAGCTGCCATCATTCAAATTTTGAATGAGCATTTCGCTGGCGATGGTATTCGGACTCGTGCCGTTCAAGACAGCGGCATTTTACAGCTCCTCGTTGAAGCCTCAACCGCTGCTGACCTGCCGAGGGAAGGCATTGTGGAGCAGGTGCGCGCTGTGCTGGAATCCATCAGTCCAAGGGGCATCAGCCGGGTCAATATCAACAGCCGTATTGTGCAAGAGCAGCAGTTGCTGTGGCTTGACGAAATTAAGCGTGACCCTGAGCGCAGCCTGCTGTGGTCAGAGCCGATTATGCTCAAACGCCCCAACGCAGTGGCTCGCTTATGGCGAGACCTGCGCACCCCCCGCCAGCGCAACCCCTTTTTAGATGATGTTTACTCAAAAAAGCCGCCATCAAACCGCCGTGCCTTTTGGCGCGGCCTAATTGGCGGCGCGAGTCTGGCGTTGCTGCTGCTACTGGTGGGCTGGGCAACCAAAGACTGGTTGGGGATTGATCTGGGTGCGCGATCGCAGAACGCCAACGTTGAGACAGCTCCGCCCTCGGCCACCTCGGCCGGGCAAGACCCTTTCGTCCTGGCGGTGCGCATTGCCCAGCAGTCGGTAGAAGATGGGCAATCGGCTACGACTGCTGCCGCTTGGCTCGATCTGGCGGTGCGATGGCAACGGGCATCCGATCTTATGGCCGAAATCCCTCCTGAAGACGATCGCTACTCCGTGGCCCAAGACCGAGTACAGGCCTACGCCGCCAATAAGGCTATGGCCCTCCAAGAAGCCGAAAAACTTCAAAAATAGTTGAATACTTAACCCTCAATATAAGCTGCTTTATTTAGATGCTTCAGAACGGGGCATAGTCTTGCTTAGGCCTAGCGCCTAGCAGATTGACAGGGCTGCCGCCGGGCATCGGGTACTCGATCACCTCGGTATCAATGCTCCGCAGTACTGATTTCTAGAGCGCTATGCAAGGTTAAGTCAGTTGCATGCAGCAGGCGCATAATGCCTGAGACAGGGATGGCCCAGGTTTGTTATACCAGAAGGTAATAATAAACCTTGTAATATAACCATGGCTTCTTTGAAATCGATGCAGCCTGATGGTTCGACGCTGCCGTCAGCCACCAATGCCCTAGAAAATCGAGAAGACTTCATCACCTGGGCCGAAGCTGTTAAACAGCAAATGCTAGCCGCGCTACGAAAGCGTCAGCGCAACTAGCGTCAGGCTGAGGGCTACCAACTAGGACGGAGTCCTTGCTGAATTAAAAACTCTTGTAGCGCTGGCATTTGCCCCGTTACTACCACCTGGGCCGGAGTCAGGTCAGCGGGCTTGGCATACCGTAGTAGCCAACCTGCTGTTGCCCCAGCTGCACCGCCAATACTCCATTCGCCGTAGTGCACCCGCGTGACACCATTGACAATGTGGCTGACCGCAACGCTTTTGCCCCCAATCAACACATTGTCGACTCCCTGGGGCACCATCGCCTCTAAAGGAATTTGCAGCGGTCGCACGACAAACTCTTTAATACTGGCCCCGGCGGCTTCGTAGGTGGGGCGCCCATCGAGGTAACGGCAGCCGTGGATGTCGATGTCGTAGTGGGCTAGAGCCACGGCGGTGGGGCTAAAATCACGCCCACCAGTCATGTCTTCCCGCAGGTCGGCCTCTACCGCCATAAAGCTATCTTGGCCGTAGGCGGGACGCCCTAAAATGCGGCGTCCCTCGCGAATGTAGGGCACCATACTCAGGCCCGACTGGGTGGCCAAGGGGGCATCTGGCCCCTTGAGAAACGTTAGCGGTAGTTTGTTGGTAGCCTCGCGTTCAATCAGCCACTCGGCAAACTGCAACGCATGAATTTCGCCGTAGTTAAGCGATTCTGTCGAGAGCCCCCCCAGCCAGTCTTGCTGCTGCCCTGACAGGCGAATATCTTCCTCACCAAACACCAGTGGCGGATCCATAAAATGCCAGTCATTCCCCTTATTCCAGTTCATCAGAGTCATTTCCCCGGGGCGGGTGATATTGATATTCGAGCTACCGGCTTTCTGACTGACAATTCGGCGATAGTTGAACACGCTGCCCATGTTAAAGAAGCCAAACCCCTCTAGATCAAACTGGCGGCGGTGCTCGGCCTTAGTCAAGGCTGGTTCAATTTTTTGCAGGGTTTTTAAGCTTTCGTTTTTGTCGCCCAGGGTAGCCAGCACAAAGGGGTAGGTATAAGCCTGGGTGCAGTCGGGATTGTCGTTAGATGGCGCGTTGACTTCTCCAGTAAAGCCTTGACTGTCAGACCCTAGCCGATGGGGTAGGTTAGCCCAGCCAACGAGCTCTCCAGTGTCGGTGGCATCGATCACGATCATCGATCGATTGGGCGGCGGCTGGAGACGGATGGGAATTTTATTGTAAGTTTCGTCGTCAGACCAGGCATACCACCGCTCTAGCTCTTGAGATAATCGCCCAGTGGGCACGTAGCCTGAGGACAGGGGCACTCGTCGCACGCCATAGACGGCGGTCACATAGCGACCTGAAGCATCAAAGGCCGCTCCCTTGAAGGCGGTAGAGGTCGCCCAGCGGCTGTTGGGCGATTGTCGGGCTGCGTCTCGTAGCCACATTTCTGCCGCAGTGGCCCCAGCACGCGGCGTAAAGCAGAGTTCTCCCACCCAGCAGCTATTGGTTTGAGCTACGGACAGTTGAGCGGGTAGCCCGGTCCAGGAGGGTAGATAGACCGGCTGCTGCTTGATTAGGGCCTTGAAGGCCTCCCAGCTGGGGGAAAAGTTGCGTCGCCACCGCATCGCCCGCGACTCGTCAATCGCGGAGACCCCCTGGGAACTGATCTGTCCTCCCAGCCAAGGGGTCAGCTCGATTAAACAAGTGGTAACTCCAGCCTGCATGGATTGGGAGGCCGCCGCCACCCCCCCCAGGGTGCCGCCGATGACGACCACTTCGCAGGTCCATACTTCTTCAGCCAATGGCAGTGGGTTGAGGTTTGGGCGACCATTGGCAGTTTGAATTTGGCGAATACCGGTGGCTACCTCGGCCCGGTTAACGACCTGCCCCACGGGACGCTGAGTAAACTCGAGGGGTGAGCGCCAGTACTCGCTGGCACCGCGAAAAGCAACCAACAGTAGGGTACTGCTGAGCAATAGCATCATCATTAGGGCTGAGCGACGACGACGAAGCTGCTGCTGTCGGCGCTTAGCCCGGCGCTTTAGCGGCATTGGACGATAGTGGCGGCGCTCCAGCATGGACAAAGACAGAAAACCTGCGTGGGGTCGTCTGTGAGTTTAGCAACGAAACTACAAAACGAAACAACCAAACCCCGCTCTTTCCAAGCTTTTGGGCTATTTATCCCGATTGGACAGGGGAAAAGGCTGACAGAGGCAGGTATGTGTAGACTTTTTTCGTTGACGAAGTGAATCCATAATTTAAGCCATAATGGGCACGACCTTGTGCCTCTAAGCAGGTCTACATATTTCATCCTCTTCAGAATCTATGCAATTTCACCTTCGGCTCCAGCGCGGCCTACTGCTTCCTTTAGCTTTGACCACTCTGACTCTGACATCCCTCCCGGCCCGGGCACAGACTTCGGTATATTCGCCTATTCCCCTACCGGCATCTCGAGAGTTAAATGACATTCTCAGCGATCGCGATATTCCCACTGGGGCTGGGGGCTTTGCCCGCGACTACACGGTTGCGCTAGAGGAGGGTGACCAGGTGGCGATCGACTTGGTCTCCGATGAGTTTGATACTCTGGTTGTACTGATGAATAAGGACGGTGTCGCTGTGGGGGAAAATGACGACGGCCCCGATGGCACGACCAATTCACTGCTGTTTGCTCGCATTAGCGAGTCAGGCACCTATACGGTACGGGTGCGAGCTTACGCAGGTCAGGGAGCTGGAAATTTCTACCTCAAGGTGGCTCGCCTACGCGAAGTACAATAGGCGATCGCAGCAATTTTTTCCATTACCTTGTCAGGGGTGACACCCGCTTGCTATCTTAAGTGAGCGCTGTAATTCGCACCCCTAGCCGGGATAGCTCAGTTGGTAGAGCAGAGGACTGAAAATCCTCGTGTCGGCGGTTCAAGCCCGCCTCCTGGCATTCAACTAAATCAAGCGAAATGCAGGTATCTCAGAGCTTTTAGAGGTTGCCTGCATTTTTCGTTGTCGCTTCTGTTGGAGCTTTTTGGGGGAATTTAGCCCCAAAACTGGTGTAAAATTGGTGTAAGAGTTGTAGCCAAACCAGAACGTCTGATCTAGACTGAGGCATAGCTTTCAGTCACTGGCTATGTACTCCACCAAGCTGCCTTCACGGGCTCGTAAAGGCTCTGTCAAAGTTTTTAGCTCAAATGGCCGGTTGCAGCTAAGGTTTAGCTACGGAGGCAAGCGCCACTACGTCTCCACTGGGTATCCGGATGAGCCTCAATATCGACAAATGGCCGAAATCAAAGCCAAGGAAATCGAAAAGGACATTTTATTTGAGCGGCTTGATCCAAGTGATCTCAGCAAGTACAAACCCAAAGCGCTGGACAAGGGATTTACACCAATTACCTCGCCTACAGTCTCTGAAGTGGCACTTTCAGGCCTGTGGGAACAGTACACAGCCTTTAAGCGCCCCAGTCTATCTCCCAGCACCATTGCTAAAGATTACGCCCGCGTTGCTAACTGCATCGAAAACGATCTCCCAACGCAATCTTTGAACAGGGCCATTGCAATCCGCGACTGGTTAGTCGCTAATAAGCCTCCCAATGCGGCTAAACGCTACCTAACCCAATTCTCCGCCTGTTGCAAGTGGGCTGTAAAATCTCAGCTGATTGAAAACAATCCCTTTGCGGGAATGGCAGCTGATATCAAAATTCCGAAGGCTGAGTCTGAAGAGACTGATATTAATCCTTTTACCCTGGCGGAGCGCGACCTTATCATTGAACAGTTCAAAATGGATCCTAACTATGGCTTCTATGCGAAGTTTATAGAGTTCCTCTTCCTAACGGGTTGCCGCCCGTCAGAAGGTGTCGCCCTGCAGTGGAAACACATTTCACAAGATTGCTGTTCTATTCACTTCAAGCAAGCCGTCGTGATTTCTGAAGATGGTTTAGTCTGCAAGGAAGGACTTAAAACCCAGAAGAGGCGGATATTTCCTGCCAATGCAAAACTGATGGCTCTACTAAAGGAGATTCGACCTGATAACCGTTCAAAAGAGGATAAGGTCTTTCCTTCGCCTCATGGAACCTGGATTGATGTACACAACTTGAGCAACCGTGGATGGAAGGTAGTTCTATCTCAACTGGAGACTATAGAGTATAGAAACCTCTACCAAACACGCCACACCTTCATAACGGCTGCATTGGAAACGCCAATTACTATGCCAGACGGCACAACCCGGTTGTTGGATGCTAAAGACGTGGCAAAACTGGTTGGCAATAGCCCTGAAACGATTTATCGACATTATGCCGGGGCTTCCCGTCACCTTACTGTGCCTGAATTCTAATAGTGTGCCAATTGCGAGGATTTGCGATCACGGTTGCCTGCAACTGTGCTGAATACGGGCTTAATAAAGAGTCTCGCTCCCATGATGCAACCGCCAAACCCTAGTTTAGTAATTGACCTATCTGACCTTCAGCAAGGTCTCCCCGCAATCACCCCCGCTTTTGGTGCGGCTTTAGCTGAGGCAAGCGCGATTTGTTTAACCTATCAGGGGCACAAACCGAGGGCTGTACTCGAAGTTAAAGGAGATTTCGAAGACCGTTATCTGCTGCTATGGTCCGAAGTTACCGAACAGATGCGACGATGCTGGAATGACGAGGAATATACAACGGAGCAAGGAGCTTATGGGATAGCTCTACTCCTTATCCAGCGACTGACAGGTTTCACTGTTATTGAAAGGTCTCGCAGAGGCACTGGGTTTGACTACTGGTTAGGAACACCTTCTGAATCTGGGGACTTACCGTTTCAAAAGTCTGCTCGATTAGAAGTATCTGGCATCCGACGAGGGAGTGCTTCCCAGATTCGTACCGGAGCTACACTGAAGATGGCGCAGGTTAAAACTACCGATAGCCCCGTACCGGCATACGTTGCCGTCATCGAATTTAGTCAACCTCTAGCCTGGGTTGGGAAGTATGAGTAGGGTCCAAGAACTTCATCAACAAGCTATGGATCTGGCAGAGCAAGCCGATCTCAACAAGCTTCGTGGAGACACATCTCAGGCACGGGCGTTTCTCCAGCAGGCTTTGGAGCTAGAGGCTGAAGCGGCTCGCCTTGTCGCCGATGATTTGGAGGCTGAACCCACTCGCTCTGTGCTGCACCGAAGTGCCGCCAGTCTGGCAGTTGAGTGTGGTGAGTTACAGATTGCCGAACGGCTCATTGCCCGTGCCCTGGCTGGTAATTCCCCAGCAGATATTGCCGAAGAGCTGAAAGATTTGTTCATGCAAATTAATCTACGCAATTATCTGGACCGCCAGGGGGTAAAGCTGACGGAAGCACAGTTGCAGTTGCTAGCCCGCTGAAGAATAAAGCGTCGCAATGGAATTTATGTTTTTTGTTTCCGTTGATAACCCAGTAAACTACGCTGATAGGCCTCAATCGCCCGTATATGGGCCTTCGGGTTACCCCGATTCTGCACCCAATCCTTGAGCAGAGCCAGGTTATAGCGCACACAGCGACTATTAATCCTGACCCAATGGACCCCCTCAATCCACTCGCCATTGAGCCGATACTTTTTCAACGTCGAATCACTCAGGCTCAAGCATTCGGAAGCCTGACGCTTATTGACAAAGAGCTGCATCACTTCAACCCCTGACTAAAGTACTGGGACACAATCCCTGGAGGGTGGGTAGAACCTGATTTGAGAATGTTTGTGGATAGAAAT
This sequence comes from Nodosilinea sp. LEGE 07088, assembly GCF_015207395.1. Taxonomy (GTDB): domain Bacteria; phylum Cyanobacteriota; class Cyanobacteriia; order Phormidesmidales; family Phormidesmidaceae; genus Nodosilinea. Next base: position 1,293 of record NZ_JADEWX010000072.1, on the reverse strand, counting down.
GGTTAGAATTAACAGCTAAGACAAAGCTGTCCTAATCCAACTCCATCCCGGGCTGCCGCTGCGGTCTGGGTCTGGACACGGACTGCTGAGCTGATGGCGTCACCCGCACCTGCTGCAACATCTTAATCACTGTGCCCTTGGCATACTGCGTCATGGGCGCAGCCGGTACGCGATTGTGATGGATCTGGTGTTGAATGTACGGACTCTGAAGCAACACCACCGCCACCTCCTTCGGGGTCAACCCCGCCTTGAGGCCCTGGAGTGCGACCGCATCATCCAGCTTGATGGCCGCCCAATCATTGTCCGCAAACCGTTGGTAGAGCCTGGTGTAGTCCAGGTCCTCCTCACCAACCACCTCTCGCGCCAGCGTCAGGTATTGCTGCCGGGCTTGGTGTCCTGCCTCAGTTTCCGGAGTTTTAGGGGTCAGTTCCATCGTTGTCCTACTTGGCTGGAGAGGTGGTTAACCCAGCAAACATCGCATCATCGACACCTACGCCTTCGAGCGAAGCCGGAGTGGCAGATCCACCCGATGGGTGACTCTGAGGCATCGCAATCGCCCCTGACTCCACCAGATTCAACATGGCTGCGGTCACCGCCTGCTGAATCATCTCCTGAAGCTGCTCCTGCTGCGGGGTGTTTTCTGGCTTGGGCGGCTCCACTCCAAAGGTGCTGCTAATCAGCGCCATCTGATGGGCCAACGCCTCCATCGCCTCTCGGGCCAGAACCTGAAGGTCTTCCTCGGTAGATTCGGTACACGCCTGGTAGGCAAACGGTTTCCAGAACGCCGACATCGCATCTAACCCCTTGTGCTTGCCCTCTCGACTCGACATCAGCGGATTGTCGATCAGGTAGCGGAACACTACCCCAATCGCCATCTCCCGATCCGCATTGTAGGCAAACTGGATGCGCTGGCGATCGCTTTTAGTTCCAGTCCCGGCTTTGCGTGGCATGACCGTCTCCTCTAGGTGGCAACTGGCGTCGATGAGCCGATGAGTCCTAAGAATAAACCATAACCATCCGCCATTCGACCGACCAGGGTGGGATTCTGGCTAAATTCGGGCAGAGTACTAACCACCTGGGTTAAGGCGGCATCGGTCCCATCGATAAATTCCACTCGCCCCAGCGAGCGAAGGTCGTCAAAGAAGTCCACCAGCGGCTCGTAAATCATGCGAGAGGCTCCACCACTGATCACCACATCTACCGAATGCTCTGTCATCCGCTTCAGCAGGTTATCGCGCAGATAGGTCATCACAGCTTTGCGGTAGAGGGTTTGAACGGCAGAAACAGCCTCTG
>NZ_JADEWX010000071.1 GCF_015207395.1 Nodosilinea sp. LEGE 07088 | reverse complement strand
GGACGTCCTGGCAGGATGAATCCGTGACGGCCCGTTATGCCCCTGCCTAATCGAGCGGTCCAGCCAGGGGGCACTCTCTTTTGAGCTGGCTTTCATTGACATTTAAGATAATCGCTGCTCCCTAGCCTTAAGGAATAGTATACAAACTTGCGCTGTGGAGTACTAGAGACCGGTGCTGGGCGGCTCACGCATTGTCACTGTCCCCTGGTCATAGACTTCTCCGTTGCGCAACAGGGTACAGGGCGATTCCGGTGAGTTGGCAATAAAGAGCGTCCACTGATTTTCGCCCCGAATATTGCTGTAGTTGTAGCCTTCAGGATTAGGCTCACGGTTGGCGGCAGTATCGAGAAAAACGGCCCGATCGGCCCTAGCATAGAGCCGCATGTTAAGTGCTGACGATGGCGCTTCTGGATCACCGCTGCGATAGATATTGGTGGCTACTTTTTCGCCATTGCAGTAGGCAATGGTAAAGTCTGCTTTAACCAGCCCAGGAGCAACTGCTGAAAAAGCAATACCCCCAAGAGCCAAAGCGCCGCAAGCCACCGCCTTTGAATACCAACGAGACATTGGAAACTGCTCCAGTAAAAACGCTAAGCCATCATAGTCCAGACATTCATCTGCGGAAACAGCGTATCAGAATATGGCCGTTAGCAGGTCTGTCTCAGTACCAGCCCGACCCCACCCCTCGGTTAAAAGAGCGCTGATCATCCCCTATGCTGCGAATATGCCTCATCTCAGGTAAGTCAATCATGGTTTTATTCCGTTCCCATCACCCAGCTCAGATTAGGCCCTGGACTCGACTCAGCGCAGTATCAGCGGCCTGCCTTCTGAGTGCTGTAGCCTGCACCACTCCGGTCGAGCTGGTAGATCCTGAAGCCCCAGAGAGCGGAGAGCCCGCTGCCACTATGGACCTGTTCTTTGGCGATGTCGAAAGCCCCGTAGGCGGTACCGTTAAACAGCTGCGCTTGCCTGGGCCCCAAACGGGGGTACTGGTGGCCTGCGACCAGGCAGGGTTTGTACCCTTTGCCTATACCGATATGGGAATGAACTGGGTCGGTTGCCAGGTGCCTAATCCCGGCGACAGCGTGGGGCCTGAGTCTGGTCTAACCGAACCCGTGATTGCGGATGTGCCCAGCCCCGTTGGCGGCACAGTCTCTCAGGTGACAATTCCAGGCCCTCAGAGCGCCATTGTGGTGGTTTGTGAGACTGGCACACCTTTCATGTACCAAGACCAGGGCACCTGGATTGGCTGTCAGGGAGGCTAGGCCGATATTAAACCCGTAGGGGGCTAGCATGCTAGCCCCCTACGGATCGGCAAGTTGTTTAGAGCCAGGGTTATGCCCCTACGGCTTCCTTGGCGGCATAGAGCACCTCGGCGGTGATGCTGCTGATGCCCTGGGACTGGGCAAATTTTTCGGTGTTGCGCTTGACTTTACCGCGCACAAAACCGGGGATCTTTTGCAGCTCCGCCAGACCGTCAGCGCTCCAGTCGAGACCCGCGGCATCGGCGCTCATGGTTTTGGTCAAGACCTCTTTGGTATCGTGACCACCAAAGAACTCCAGCAGGTGATCCTCCATGCCTAAGGTGAAGGAGTTGTAGACCAGGTCAACGATCTGGTTGGCTCCTTCGTAGCCCATGAATGGGCGATACCCGACTGGAAAATTCTGAATATGAATCGGTGCGGCAATCACACCGCAGGGAATATCGAGCCGCTTGCCTACGTGGCGCTCCATTTGGGTGCCAAAGATGGCGGCAGGCTCAAGCTGGGCGATGCGATCGCCAATTTCCCCGTTATCCTCACTGATCAAAATCTCGTCGCAGTACTCGCCCACCTCGGCAGTGAACCAGTCGGCATCGCACTTACAATAGGTGCCCGCTAGCACTACGTGAATACCCATCTCGCGGGCCAGTACCTTGGTCATGGCGGCGGCGTGGGTGCTGTCACCAAACACCACGGCCTTTTTGCCGGTTAGATTCTGACAGTCGATGGAGCGGGAGAACCAGGCGGCCTGGGACACAAACCGGGTCTGTTCGTCGATAAAGTCGTCATAGTTGACCTCAGCTCCCTGCTCATTCAGCACGGCTTGAATCGCACGAATGCAGCGGGCGGTTTCGACAATGCCCATGGGGGTGATATCCACGTAGGGCATGCCCAGCTCATCTTTGAGATATTCAGCCGTGAGCGGCCCCACTTCGCGATAGGGAACCAGATTAAACCAGGCTCGCCCCATGGTTTTAATGTCGTGGACACTGGCCCCCTCGGGCATGACCAGGTTCACCTCAATGCCGAGCTGGGCCATCAGGGTGCGCAGCTCGCGACAGTCGTGGTTGTTGTGGAAGCCCAGGGTAGTCAAACCAATGATATTCACCGAAGGCTGCTCGGTTTTACCTGCGGGCAGGGTGCCCTGCTTGCGGGCTTTGGCGAGGTAGAACTGCACGATCTGCTGTAGGGTGCGATCGGCGGCTTGCAGCTCATTCACCCGGTAGTGGTTGACATCGGCCAGCATGACGTCGCCCTGGGCATCGAGGCTGGCCCGTTGCACAAAGTTAGCTAGATCCTCTTGCAAAATGCTAGAGGTGCAGGTGGGCGTCAACACGATTAGATCGGGGCGCTCTTCTTTGTCTTTGCGCACGATATTATCGACCACCTTCTCTTGGGAGCCGCGCGCTAAGACGTTGCGATCGACAATGCTAGCTGTGACGGGAGTGAAGTCGCGCTCCCGCTCTAGCATCGATCGCATAACGTTGAAATAGTCATCTCCCAATGGCGCATGCATGATCGCGTGTACGTTTTTAAACGAGCTAGCAATGCGCAGGGTGCCAATGTGTGCCGGGCCGGCATACATCCAGTAGGCCAGTTTCATCGGGTGAGTCTCCTTGGTGGCGGTGGTCAGCGTGAGTTTGCCGAAACACCCTGAGCCGCGCGGCCAGTAGACCCATTGCTCTTGATTGTCGTAAAAATAGCCGGAGGTCGGGGATCTCTGAGAGAATTCTTAACCTGCCAAGCGCTCAGAATGTTCCTGCAATAGCCATGCAACCCTGGACTTATATCCGACAGTGACTCTGCGCCGATTTATCTGTCGAATCGCCACAACCCTTGCGCGACAGAGCCTCACGCTCAGCCAGTAGGGTTTTGAGGTTAGGGCGGCCGGTAATCGCCAGTCGCCAGTCAGCCCAAAGACCATAGACCCAGTCCACCAGTCCACCTATGACGGGCCAACCTGTGGGGGCATAGATCCAGCCGATACCCAGCGCCGCGTAGACCTGGCGAAACACCTCTACGTTTGTAATCACCGTGTCATCGGGCAGCACTGCGTGAATGCGCCCCATAGCGGTAGCAAAATCAACCCCACCATTGTCTTCGGCTGCATAGTCAGCAGCGGCAATGTCGGTAAACGCGACTAATCCACGTCCGCCATCTTTTTTTCTCAGGAATTTAACTTCCCGCACACACAGCGGACAGTCGCCATCGTAGAGCAATTTAATTTTCCAGCTGTTTGACCCTTGAGCCACGTCATGGGCCGATGCTGCTGGAGCCGTATGGTTGGGAAGCGTCATAGTATATGAAGATGCAGCAGGCGGAATACATTTAAATATCTACATATATCTTAATAAATATTCTCACCTTCGGCTTGAAAAGGCCACTTGCCTTACACCCCATCAAATTGGTCAAGCGCTAAAGCACCCGAGCTTTGATCAGGGTCTTGGGTAGCGTGATGAGCTTACGCCAAGAAGGAACATAGGCCCGCTGGCTAAACACGTCGTAGCCATTGTCTTCAATCACGTCCAAAATCTGGCGATAGAGCGCTAATGCCGTCCAGACCGGCCAGCGAGCATCTTCACTCAGTAGCCCGATGCCGCTTTCGGCCTCGGCATAGAAGTGCCGCGCTCGCTCAATTTGAGTGGTCATCAGGGCGCACCAGCGATCGTCAACCACACCGGCGATCAAGTCTGCTTCGGTGTAGTCAAAGGCTGCCAAGTCGGCCAAAGGTAAATAAATACGGCCCCGACGTGCATCTTCACCGACATCGCGCAAGATATTGGTGAGCTGGTTGGCAATACCCAGGGCGATCGCATGGGGAATGGGGTCAAGCGCCTGCTGCTTACTCCAGGGAGCCGTTTGGAGCTGGGCATCAACCCCCATCACCGTAGTCGACATCAGGCCTACGGTGCCAGCCACTCGATAGCAATAGAGCTTTAGATCTTCAAATGTCTCGTAGCGAGAACGGTGCAGATCCATCCGTTGACCTGCGATCATGTCGCGAAAGGGTTGAATGTCGAGGGGAAATTGCTCTAGGGTATCGACTAACGCCACATCTTCGTCATCGACCGGGCAACCGGCAAAGATGGACTCCAGCTGAGCTTCCCACCGATCCAACGTTTTTTCGCTGGTGAACTGCGCCTGGGGTCCATCCACCAATTCATCCGTCCGCCGACACCAGACATAGATGGCCCAAATCGCTCGCCGCTTGGCGGGAGCCATCAGCATGGTGCCAGTGTAAAACGTCTTGGAATACTTGGCTGTCACCCGGCGGCACAGCTCATAGGCATCCTCAACGGAGGATAGGGACTGAATGGGGGGAGAATCCGTCAGTTGCAGCATTAATGACCCAAACCTGGAGAATATAAATCTCAAACCGACTACAGGCAATTCTGCTTAACCTAGCCTCTCACAACTGCACCCAACTTTGGCAAAACAGTTGAAATCGGCCTATTCTCCGAAGCAACCCTGTGCCTGCTTTCATCTTAAAGATTATATGTTGCAATCCGTAACATTTGGCCGAAAATTCAGAATCCGATGCTTGTTGATCTAGCCCAGTGCGGCCACAGACCTATCCAATTCAGAGCCAACCCCGATAAGATACATAACTGCACAACAACTGCATAACGAGGCTACCGGTGTCTCCAGGCTGTCAAGGCCTAGTGCAGTAAACCTAACCAAAGCTGAGGTTCTTGCAAAAATTTTTGGTGAGTAGCCACAAGCCATCTGTGGGGAAAGGCACCCTCTCAGCTATTTTGTATCGAGTCCCCTTTGGTTTATCTGTTTCGTCAGTATCTATAGTTCTGTCAATTGTTGGGAGCCTTGCCCGTGCCTCAAACCAATTTTGATCTACTCCAGGAGTCTGACCCGCTGCTCGCTGGCATCGTACAGCGAGAACTGCAACGCCAGCGCGACCACCTAGAGCTCATCGCTAGCGAGAACTTCACTTCGGCAGCGGTGATGGCCGCCCAGGGATCAGTGCTAACCAATAAGTACGCCGAAGGCCTGCCTGGTAAGCGCTACTACGGGGGCTGTGCCGTTGTGGATGAGGCCGAGCAGCTTGCCATCGATCGCGCCAAAGAACTCTTTGGGGCAGCCCACGTCAACGTGCAACCCCACTCGGGTGCCCAGGCTAATTTTGCTGTGTTTCTAGCGCTGCTCAAGCCTGGGGATACCATTTTGGGGATGGATCTCTCCCATGGTGGCCACCTCACCCATGGGTCGCCGGTTAATGTCTCGGGCAAGTGGTTTAAAGTGTGCCAGTACGGCGTCCACCGCGATACTGAGCAGCTCGACTTTGATGCCATTCGGGCGTTAGCGCTAGAGCATCGTCCCAAAATGATTATCTGCGGTTACTCAGCCTACCCCCGCACCATCGAGTTTGAGAAATTTCGTGCGATCGCCGATGAAGTCGGGGCTTATCTATTGGCCGACATTGCCCATATCGCGGGTCTAGTCGCGGCTAACCAGCACCCCAACCCTCTGCCCTACTGCGATGTGGTCACCACCACCACCCACAAAACCCTGCGTGGGCCTCGCGGTGGCATGATTTTGACCCGCGACCCAGAGTTGGGCAAAAAATTCGACAAGGCCGTGTTTCCCGGTAGCCAAGGCGGCCCGCTAGAGCACGTGATCGCCGCCAAGGCCGTGGCCTTTGGCGAGGCCCTCAAGCCCGAGTTTCGCACCTACTCTGCCCAGGTGATTGCCAACGCCAAGCGTCTGGCAGCCCAGCTTCAGCAACGGGGCTTTAAGGTGGTTTCCGATGGCACCGACAACCATCTGGTGCTGGTAGATTTGCGCTCCATTGGCATGACTGGCAAGCGCGCCGATCAATTAGTCAGCACGGTCAACATCACCGCCAACAAAAACACCGTGCCCTACGATCCTGAATCCCCCTTCGTGACCAGTGGGCTGCGTTTGGGCTCGCCCGCTATGACTACGCGGGGCATGGGTGACGCCGAGTTTACCGAAATTGCGGATATCATAGCCGATTGCCTGCTGAACCCCGACGATGCCACCATCGCCGAGCAGTGCAAGCGCCGGGTGGCCGCACTATGCGATCGCTTTCCCCTGTACCCCCACTTAAGCGCTCTGGTACCGGCGCTCATCTAAACCCTCAAACCAGAGGTGCGCTTGCCCTCACCCTAAGAGCGGATAGTCAGCTCCAGGCAATATTGCAGAAATTTAGGGTCACACCTTAATGATCTGTCATAATTGCATGGAGTTTTTGCCTGTTCAGCAAGACTCGGCCTATCCTATGGACTGTTTAAGACCGCAATGATGATTCGACCAGGGCGTTTACCCCGGGTCGAGCTGAAGCCAGTAGGCACTGTAGGATGCTGGGATAGAACCTGGCTAGACAGAGTACAAGGGTCTCCAATTAGGAGGGGTGAGGATGCCGTTCGTTTTCTATCACGTGTTGGCCTTTGGTATCTCCGCTGCGGTGGTACTCTGCACAACACCTATCGTGCGCCGGATAGGCCTTAAGAGTGGGCGGGTAGACCAGCCTGGCGGGCGTAAAGTGCACGACAAGCCCATGGTGCGCTTAGGAGGCATTTCAATCTTTTTAGGCACCCTCCTGGCGCTGCTGTTGGTGTGGTCTCTCGGCGGCTTTATTGACTCCACTGGCGCCTATCTGGCACCCCCCCAGGAGTTTCAAATTTGGGGGGTGACTCTAGGTGGACTAGCCTTTTTTCTCATTGGTCTTACCGATGATCTATTTGGTCTGTCGCCCATCAGTCGTCTATTTATGCAGGCAACCGTAGCCACTATGGCCTGGCACGTAGGTGTCAGCATCGACTTTCTCACCATTCCCTTTTACGGGCTGACGCAGCTGCCTGCCTTGATTAGTCTACCGGTGACGATTATATGGCTGGTCGGCATGGCTAACGCTATCAACTGGATTGACGGCCTCGATGGTTTGGCGTCTGGGGTCTCAGGCATTGCGGCCTTGGTCATGCTGGTGGTGAGTCTTTATATGAATCAACCTGCTGCGGCCCTGATTGCCGCAGCATTGGCGGGCGGTGCGCTGGCGTTTTTACGCTACAACTTCAACCCCGCTAAAATTTTTATGGGCGATGGTGGCGCTTACTTTATGGGCTTTACCCTGGCCGGAGTGGGGGTCATTGGTCTAGTTAAAACCGTCACCACAGCGGCTGTGCTGCTGCCCTACTTAATTTTGGCCGTGCCGATTCTCGATATGTCGGCGGTCATCGTCGATCGCCTGCGGGAAGGCAAATCGCCGTTTGTCGCCGACAAGCGTCACCTCCACCACCGATTGCTCAAAGCCGGCTTATCTCATCGAGTAACGGTGTTATTTATCTACGTCCTGACCCTGTGGGCAGGCACACTGGCATTGGCCTTTGCTGGCGTGCCCAGCGGCCTGGTCTATGCGCTAGCCACTACGGCATTACTCAGCTACACCGGCTGGCGACTCCGCCAACGCACGCGCTGAGGGGCCATAGGGATACTCATAGGCCCGCAGCAGATGATTGGCTCGATAGACGTGAATCGTTTCGGTCACGGCTCCCCCTCGCTTCAGGGAGACCGTGGTGAGGGGGGCAATGTCGTCAAACAGCGGGCGGTAACCGTCGAGAATGGCTTCGTCTTCAGTAAAGCGCTCAAGCGTCATATAGAGTGCGTCTTGGCCAACCCAGTCTCCCGGGTTTAACCAAAAGGCAAAGCCGCGCGGGTCTTGGCTAAAGGTCGTCACTGGCAAATCGACCAGGGGATGAATTGCCATAGCAAAATAGCCCCCTAGATAATATTCGTTGGTAAAGACAAAGCCCACCTCATCCAGCGCTTGGCTAACTGCTGGGGTGCTTTCAAATAAACGCTTCAGTTGGTTTGTATCAATCAGTTCAGTGGAGCCATCCTGCTCGACTGGCACAAGGCCACCAAAGATAGCGTAGGTACTGGGCTGCTGTAGAATACCGAGCCGCAGATGCAGCAGTGCCACCAGGGATAGGGAGGCTAAAAATAACCCCGAGCCCCACAGCCAGCGACGTATCAACCGAGGCCGATGACGCTGCCAGACCAAGGCCTGAGCCGCTAGCAAAATCACCATACCCCAGTACCCAGGGGCAGGCCAAGCGGGCAAAATTTGCTGCTTGCCGCCCAGCAGCGTAAATAGCAGCATAATGGGCAGCGACAACCAGAGAATCAGAGCTTGTCTGTAATGATATTGAGCCTCGCCCCGGCTGAGGCTGGGAGAGAACCAGAACAGCACCTGTTTACCGCTCTGCCGGGCGGCTACCCACCAGAGGGGGAAGCCAAACAGCGGAAACAGATACACAATCGACAGCAGCCAGTAGCCCATCATTTGCCCCAGGCTAAAGCCGCTAGGGCTGGTCGTGCCATCAAACCGCATACCCAGCTGAAAGCGAAAGGAAATCCAGTCGTGCTGGCTGTTCCAGTACCAGAGCGGGGAGAGAGCGATGCCAAAGACAAGCAGGGATAGCATCGTCCAGGGCGATCGCAGCACTGCTCGGTAGGGCCGGTAGGCCACACAAAACCCTACCAAACAGAGGCCCAGCACAAAGCCGTGGTATTTGCTCAACCCGGCCAGGGCCACGGTCAGTCCCAGCAGCACGATGCGCCAGGTCGGCACATAGGTCGCATTAATTAATCCGTAGCGGTTCAGACGACTGTTGGAGGGGAAGAACTCCCAGGCCGCTACCAATAGCGTGGCGCTCCAGAAAAAAATTAGCCCATTGTCGGGCGACGTGAGAATGCCAAAGCCGATCGTGAGCAACGGCATCAGGGTCACAATTGCCAGGGTCATATGCCCTACCGCAGCTGAAAAGAGTCGGGTCGCCGCCAGGTATAGCATCCCCAGGCTGATGCTGTAGAGCCCCAGTGCTCCGAGCCGAATGGTGAATGGAGAAATGACCCCGGTGAGCCACCAGCCGACCCCGGTTGTCAAGGCAACCATAGGCGGGTGGTCAAAGTAGCTCCAGCTGAGGTAGCGGCTGTAGAGGTAGTAGTAGGCCTCATCAAAGCCCGGCAGCATCCACAGGGCAACGATAGTGCGATAGATCAAGCCGCCTAGCAGTAGGGCCAGCAGCCCTTGGGTCCAGCCAGATTTGCGATCGCCCCCGAAAACAGAGGGTTGACCATCGCCCCCAAGCGTCGATCGTTGACCATCGCTCCAACCTGCCATAGAGCTTTCTCCCATTGAAAATCAATCGATGGAACGGACTAAATGGGCCAAACAGGCTTTTCCTGGCTACCCTGCAATGGCCATAATGACACTATTGCGCCCCGGTGATCGCGGCGGCGTCGCTTCTTTAGCCCTAAGGATGTTCCATGAGCCAGAGCCCCGACCCTAAATTTTCAGAGGCCGAGCCTCTGGCGTCAGCTCCCTTGCATGCAGAAGTTATCTGTGTCGGTACCGAGCTGCTGCTGGGGGATATTCTCAATAGCAACGCCCAGTTTTTGGCTAAAGAGCTAGCAGCATTGGGCATCGCCCACTATTACCAGACCGTGGTGGGCGATAACCCCGCTCGCATTCAGCAAGTGGTCACCACCGCCCAGGATCGATGCGCACAACAGTCTGCTCAGACATCGCAACTGCTCCTGTTCACCGGCGGCCTGGGCCCGACCCCTGACGATCTCACCCTAGAGACGTTAGCTGATTTCTTTGGTGCCCCCTTGGTCGAGTACCCGGCCCTATTGGCCGATATCGAAGCTAAATTTACGGCCCGGGGGCGTACCATGCCCCCTAGCAACCGAAAACAGGCCTTGCTACCGGAGGGGGCGAGGGTACTGCCCAACTCCCAGGGCACCGCCCCAGGTATTATCTGGTCACCCCGCCCCCGGCTCACGTTGATGACATTTCCTGGCGTACCCCGAGAGATGCAGGCCATGTGGCGAGAAACCGCTGTACCTTACCTGCATGACCAGGGCTGGGTTACCGCCACCATCGTCAGCCGTATGCTGCGGTTTTGGGGTATTAGCGAGTCGGCTCTAGCCGAGCGAGTAGCCCCCTACCTCAGCCAGGGCAACCCCACCGTTGCCCCCTACGCCAGCAAAGGCGAAGCGAAACTGCGCATTAGCGTGCGAGCAGACTCCCCCTCCATAGCCTGGGCAAAAATCCAGCCCGTAGAGGCCGGCATTCGTGCCTTAGTTGGCGATGATTGCTACGGAGCCGACGACGATTCTTTAGCTTCGGTGGTCGGTAACTTACTGCTGCAACGACAACAAACTCTGGCCGTCGCCGAGTCTTGTACCGGTGGCGGCTTAGGACAGTTGCTGACTACCATCGCGGGCAGCTCGGCTTACTTCTACGGCGGGGTTATTGCTTACGACAATCGGGTGAAAATAAATTTACTGCAGGTCGATAGCACCGTCTTGGCCGAGCAGGGTGCCGTCAGCGCCACGGTAGCTGAACAAATGGCCCTGGGGGTGAAAGCACTTCTGCAAACCGACTGGGCTTTGAGTATTACTGGTATTGCTGGGCCGATGGGGGGTACCCCGACTAAGCCCGTGGGATTGGTTTACATTGGCCTAGCTACCCCCAGCGGAGAGGTCATGAGCTACCGGCACGAGTTTTCTGGCTACCGAGGGCGCGACTGGGTACGCCAGCTCAGTAGTCTCTCGGCTCTCGACGGCCTGCGGCGCAACCTACTGTAACCGTGATGATATTGATCATTTCTTGCAATTGGCTATTTCCCTTCAATTGGCTATTATGTAATTATGGATAAATGCAGACCCCATATCGGGCGTTGAGTCCGTTTAGGCAAGAGCAGCCGGGGTAGCGTGTGCCAGTAAGGAGTTTTGCCCTAAATGGATTACATCGAAAAGGCTCTCGAAAAACTGCGTGAATGGGTTGATAGAGTCATTGAAGCTCTGCTAGGGCCCGAGGTTCAAGGTGAACCCGACCTCATTCCCATTCCGGTTGAAGAACCTCGTCGCTAAAGCGCTTTCAACCGCTGCTTATTTTCATCCCTGCTTGCATTCGGCAATTGTGTTGATTGCGAAAGTTTAGGGCGATGCTTGGTGTGATGCATAGTCGAAAAAGAGGTTTGAATGCTCGGTATGGCTTCCTCTAGTACTCGAAGGCTGAAATGTGTCCACCGTTCCGGATCGCTTGGCTCCCTAGCCCTAAGAAATAGTATCTAAACTTGCGCCGTGGAGTACTAGGGTGTCAGAGGGAACAATTCTTTGATTAAGCTACAGGTAATTCACGGCCCCAATCTCAACCTGTTGGGTCTACGGGAGCCAGCTATCTACGGTAATCAAACCTTGGCTGACATTGAGCAGACCCTAGTGGCTGAAGCTGAGATGTTGGCAGCTACGCTTTCCTGTTTTCAATCCAATAGTGAAGGAGCTTTGGTCGATTGCATTCAGGCAACTTTTGGTCAAAAGGATGGGATTTTGATCAATCCTGGGGCCTATACCCACACTAGCGTGGCTATTCGAGATGCGATCGCAGCGGTGGGCATCCCAACGGTAGAAGTGCACCTCAGCAACATTCACCAGCGCGAGGCTTTTCGCCATCATTCCTACATTGCGGCAGTTGCTGTCGGTCAGATATGTGGCTTTGGGGCCGACAGCTATCGTTTGGGCTTACAGGCACTCGTGCGCCATCTCAAGGGTTGTTAGGCACTCATACCGGTGGAATTGCGCCCGAGGGTGATCATTGAGTTAGCATTCAAGATGCTGAGCCGCTAAATTGGCATGACCCCCACGGGCACCTGGGCTTGGCAACGCATCAATTCCATCAAGCTGCTGCTGTGATGCTATGGCTACTGCCACGGTTAAATTTCTGCAAACGCCGACATCCGCAGCCTGGGTTGAACAGGCCCTGGCTAACCTGGATATCATTTTGCTCGACCACGCCCAGTGTGAGCGCAAGGCCGCTGGCGTCGCCCTCAGCCTGATTAACCGCTACCCATCTGACCGAGAACTGGTTCAATCGCTCACCGCGATCGCCCAGGAGGAGTTGGCCCACTTCGCCCAGGTCAATCAGTGGCTAGAACGTCGTGGCATTCCGCTGGGGCCGTTGCCACCGCCTCCCTACGGAGCAGCCCTGCGCCAGCAGGTACGGTCGGTCGAGCCCCATCGCCAGCTCGATATCCTGCTGGTCTCGGCCCTGATCGAAGCCCGCAGCCACGAGCGCCTGGGCTTGCTAGCCCAGCACTGCCTCGATCCGGCGTTGGCCCAGTTTTATCGCAGCCTCATGGTCTCGGAAGCCCGCCACTATGGAGCCTACTGGATACTGGCCACAGGCCGGTTCCCCTCGGGCGAGGTGGCCGATCGCCTCGGGCAACTGGCTACTGCTGAGAGCGCTATTTTGGCTAGTCTGCATACTCAACCCCGGATTCACAGCTAGACCCATGCCCCTAGAACACCGCAGCACCTTTGGCCCCTACCTGATTCGCAGTTGGCAACCCAGCGATCGCGATGCCGCCGCTAACTTAATTGCCCAGGTGCTGCAAGAGTACAGCCTCACCTGTGAGCCAACAGCGAGCGATCGCGATGCCCAAGAGGTCGAAGCCTGCTACTGGGAGACTGGCGGCGAGTTTTGGGTGGTAGAGGCGGCAGGCAAGGTGGTCGGTACAGTCGGCTATCGGCCTACTCACCGGGGCGATCGCCCCCAGAAGCACGATCGCCATCGTGCTGTAGAGCTGCGCAAAATGTATCTCCTGCCCCAGGCACGCGGGCAGGGTTTAGGGCGCTACCTGCTGACCACGGTAGAAGCTGCCATTCGCCAACGGGGCTTTGATCAAATTTGGCTCGAAACCGCCTCAGTGCTGAAGGCAGCCGTCAGACTCTACGAAGCCAACGGCTATAAACCGACCAGTGGAGTGGAGACGGCGCGATGCGATCGCGTCTATTGCAAGCGGCTCACTGCCACGGCATCCTCGACAACCTAGGCTCTGCACCCAGCCATAATTTAGCTATAATCGCCACATTCACACTGGGAGGGTCTATTTTGATTGCCATTTACCCCGGCAGTTTTGACCCCATTACCCTGGGCCATGTCGACATTATTACTCGTGGCAGTCGGTTGTTTGAGCGGGTGATTGTATTGGTGTCGAGTAACCCTAACAAGGTACCCATGTTTTCGACCAGCCAGCGCATCAACCAAATTGAGAAATCGGTGGGTCATCTCGGCAATGTCGAGATCGATCAGTACGACGGTCTTACCATTACCTATGCTCGCCAGCGCCACGCTCGGGTATTGCTACGAGGGCTACGAGTGCTCTCCGATTTCGAAAAAGAGCTGCAAATGGCGCATACTAATAAAACCTTGGCCGACGATATCGAAACCCTTTTTCTCTCAACCTCCACAGAATATGGATTTCTCAGCAGTAGTCTGGTCAAAGAAATTGCCCGCTTTGGCGGCCCCATTGACCACCTTGTTCCCCATCATGTAGCGCGAGACGTTTGCCAATGCTACGCCCAGACCCAGCCCACCCCAATGCCCAACTCCGCAGCGCCAGCACCCAGACCAATGGATTGCCAGTAGGGGCCATTGACGGTGGGTCAGCGCTGCCTAACCCCGACGATATCGACATCCAGCAAGAGCTCAACAAACTGGAAGAACTGATCCTCGCGAGTCCGCGGGTTCCCTTTAGTGGGCGCACTCTGATCGACGAAGACCAGCTACTCGACCAGCTCGATGCCATTCGCCTGAACCTGCCTCCGGCCTTTAGGCAGGCCGTGCAGATTTTGCAGCAGCGCAACACGCTGATGGCCGAAGCCGAGCGCTATGCCCAGGATTTGATCGCAGCCGCAGAGCAGGAGGCTGCCCAAATGCTTGACGAGCTTGGCATTGTGCACCAGGCCGAGCAAATGGCCAAGCAGATCAAAGGCCAAACTCAGCAGGAGTGTGATGGACTTCGTACCCAGGTGCTGGGGGATATCGAGCAAATGCAGCTCCAGGCCCAGCGAGAATGGGAGGCTCTGCGCCAAAAGGCCCTAGCCGAACAAGATATGATTCAGCAAGAAGCCGACGGCTATGCTGATCAAGTGCTCTCTAACGTAGAGCAGCAGCTCTCTCAAATGCTGCACATTATTCAAAACGGTCGCAATCACCTCAAACCTGCCCTCGACGCGCCAGCGTCGGTTCCAGTGCCCCAGCGCCCCAAGGGCAGTAAGGGAGCTCCCTATAGCAAGGGTTCGGAACCCCGACCCGAGCGTTCCCGTTCTCCTCAAAAGCCTGATACCAGTTCATGATCAGCTACCTCAAGGGAGTACTGGCCGATCTGCAAAAACCCGGCAACCACAAAATCATCGTCACCCTGGATGTCAACCAGATCGGTTATGACATGCAGGTGCCGGCTCGCCAGCTATCCCTGCTGCCGTCCCTGGGCGAGGTGGTGCAGCTCTTTACTCACCTCTACTTTCGCGATGATCAAGCCGTGCTCTTTGGCTTTGGCCAGCGCCAAGAACGTGACCTATTTCGCCTCTTGATTAGCGTCAGCGGCATTGGCCCCCAGATGGCGCTGGCCCTGATTGACACCCTGGGCCAGGCCGAACTCACCCAAGCCGTCGTCAGTGGCAACACCCGACTGCTGTCTCGCACACCGGGCGTGGGAACTAAAACCGCCGAACGGCTCGTCCTAGAGCTGAAGGCTAAACTACAAGACTGGCAAACTCAGTCGGGGATAGGGCTGATGCCCACCGCCGCACCGGCCCCCAACCTCTATGAAGAAGTTGAAGCCACCCTCAGTGCCCTGGGCTACGGGCAGAGCGAGATTCTCCAAGCGCTTCAAGCGGTAGGGCGAAACTCGACGCTGCAAAAGACGGCAGACCCAGAAAGCTGGGTGCGAGATGCGATCGCATGGCTGAGTCAATAGATTCTCTCAAGGTGGATGGTGGCCCGCCCTGCCATGCTATATTGATTAATCCTGGCTCAAAAAACTATCCTTCTAGAGAAGTTGACTTTCCCATGACTCTGTTGCAAGCGCGCAAGCAGGAACTCATTTCCGACTATCAGGTGCATGACACCGACACCGGCTCCGCCGATGTACAGATTGCTATGCTCACTGACCGCATCAATCAGCTCAGTGCTCACCTGCAAAAGAACAAAAAAGACTACTCATCTCGCCGTGGTCTACTCAAGATGATTGGCCACCGCAAGCGCTTAATGGCCTATCTACAAAAGCAAGATTCCGAGCGTTACCGAGCCCTGATCAAAAAGCTTGGTATCCGCGGCTAGATCACCTCCTAGTCCCAGCGTTTGTTGTCACCATGTAGCTTCTATGGCTCCCGAATCCTCTTCTCGTCAGCGTCTGCCCTTTGAGCCAGGGGGGAAGGGTTCTAGCAAGGCTACCGCTGAACAAAAATCATCGGCAAAATCAACCTCTAAATCAGCTAGAACCAAGCAAAAAGCAGCTTCACCCAAACAAAAAACCACTAGTGCTGCCAAACGGGATCAGCCCGCTGATAAGTCTGCCAGCGCTGCCATTCCGGAAGCCGTGAGTAGTCGTATGCTGCGCCGTATGCTGACGTTCTCTGGCATTCCTACAGCTATGGGGATAATCACATTCTTTGTGAGTTATTACCTAGTAGTCAATCAGGTGGTGGAGCTACCGTCTTACTTTGTATTGCTGGTCACCCTGGGCTGTTTTGGCCTGGGTGTTGTGGGGCTTACCTACGGCGTGCTGTCGGCGTCGTGGGACGAAGATCGTCCAGGTAGCCTAGTGGGGCTCGATGAGTTTCGGGTCAACTTTGGTCGAATGACCAGCGCTTGGGGCACTAAGTCAGAGCGCTAGGCTGTGTCGGTTACTCTGTGTTCTCTGATAACCGCTTGATTTCTTCAAGTTCTTTTTCCATAGTTTTGAGCAGTTCACTCAGCTCTGCTAAGTTGCGAGCCGAGGGCGATTTGGGTACGAGTGATTGACGAGCGCGCTCTCGAATTTCGATGATGCGTTTTTGCAGGGTTTGAGCTACGCCTAGAGCATCTTCGCCCAGTTGTTTGAGCTGCTGTCGCTGATAAAACGTGAGGGCAGCTCCCCGCAATACCTGGAGTGTCGCTTCTTCACCATGGTTGCCTACTGTCAGACGCAGACGTAGCAATACGCGATCGCCCTTGTACAGACGTTCAATATCAACCTGCTTGGTTTGAGTGGTGGGTAGCAGCGGCAGATGATGCAGCCGCTTGAGCTCATTGATCACGCCCTGAAACTGATCGAGGCTCAACGCTTTCAGCACCGCCTGCACGACACCATCTTTGCTCCATAACACCCGACCATGGGTCGAGCCCCGCTCAAAAAATAGCCGCCCAATGCCGGAGGTAAGCACTTGGCTGAGCAGCGCCTGAGTCAACTCAGGCGGAGGTAAGTAAGGGAGACGCTGGAGAGGAACCTGGGTGACGGCAGCGTCAAACGCAAATGCCAATGGCGGCTCCGCTACCATTGGCGACGTCTCCGCCCCTGAGCTAGGGGCTAAAAGATGAGTAGGGTTGGTGGTCGGCGGGGCGAGGCTCTCGGTTTGAAGAATCTCAGGACTATCGACGATAAATGTGAGCAACTCTTCTCGGGGGCTGGGGCCCTGGGGTATTTGGGCAGAGCGAGTTTGAGTTTTGGCACGAGCCGTATGGCTCAAGTACTTAGACAGCACTTTGCGCTGCCAATCAGAGGTTACAGGCCACGACACGACCGAGCAGTGAATAAACGAAACCTGTTTGCGGGCATAATCCATGGCCACGGTATCAGTGGGGTGAACCATACCTAGATGTAAGCAGCTTGACTCTACCGAAAGAGGAATAATTTCATGGTAAAGACAGGCTTCAAAAGGCAAAATACTGTCGATCAAAGAAATCATCTGAGCGACATTCAACCGACCATCAACTGCCTCATTACCGCTTATCCAGTCGAGGGCAGCCAGATCGGTTGATGGTACTTTGGAATTCGGATCGGGCATGAACCTGACCATTTAGGAGCAATCGTAACTCAATCCTACGTTGCGCAGAGCTGGAACTAAACTTTCAAGCTCGATCTGTTACGCTGCGCAAGCAGTAGATTTCGTCAAAAACTTATTGCCGAGCCATAACCTTGGTGATGGCTGCACCCATCGACAGCCATATTTTAATCAAAACAGCATTGACTGCGTGCACCACTGTGATCTTCTGCCTAGATCGATCAGGGCTGCGGTCTCCCAGCCAATATCCAGCCAATATCCCTACGCCCGCCGCAGGCTCAAGGGTAAATCCAAGTCTCGTGCCTGTGGGCAAAGTGGCTCGTGACTCAGCTCGATCTAAGGACGGCAATATATCCTGACAATAGGGGCAGACTAGGTAGATATTAGGTATCAGGCATCGCCCCAGACTAGTAAATACTGAGATTTAAAGGCACATCTAAGAGCTATGGCAAAGGCGGCATTCCAACGGTTGGCAGCGGGGTCGTTGATAGTAGGAACGCTGCTCGGGGGCTTACCGCTCAGCGGCACCTTCGGTCTCAAAACCTTAGGGTTACCTCCGGCCCAGGCTCAGTCATCTGTTGACGAGGCTACGACGATCCGAGTGTACGAACAGGTGAGCCCAGCCGTGGTGGCTGTCAATACACGCGGCGGCGGCGGTAGCGGCACTATTATTGATGCCAGCGGTCTCGTCCTCACCAACGCCCATGTGGTTGGCGCTGACCGGGTGGTAACTATCCGCCTCGCCGATGGCCGTACCTTTGAGGGCGACGTAGTCGGCTACGGACAGGATCGGCTAGATCTAGCTGCGGTACAGCTACGAGGTAACCCCAATGGCTTGCCTACGGTGACCATTGCGCCGCCTAACTCGGTGCGCGTCGGTCAGGGTGCCTTTGCTATTGGCAGCCCCTTTGGCTTACAGGGTACGCTCACCGTGGGTATTATTAGCCGCATTGACCCGGAACGTAACTTAATTCAGACTGATGCCGCGATCAACCCCGGCAACTCGGGCGGGCCATTACTCAACAGCAGCGGTCAGCTAATTGGTGTCAACACCTCGATTTTTACGACCGGCAACAGTGGTGGCAATGTGGGCATTGGGTTTGCCATTCCCACCAATGCGGTGCAGACCTTTTTGGCTTCAGTACGCGCAGGTACAGCGACCGTTTCTTCTTCGGCTAACCGGAGCCGCCGTGCTCCTACCCCGATCGACGTGGGGGCCACGACCGAGGGTCAGCTCGATGGCGCCAGTAACACATTGCCCGACGGCAGCTTATACAACCCCTATAGGTTTGAAGGGCAGGCCGGACAAACCATTACCATCGACATGACCAGCCAGGACATTGACCCGTACCTGATTTTGCTGGCCGATGGTCGCGAGGAATTTTCTATCCAAGACGATGACAGCGGCGGTGGTCTGAATGCGCGCATTTCGGTGCAACTGCCCTTTAGCGGGTCGTACATTGTGTTAGCCAATGCCCTAGCCCAGGGAGAGTCGGGCCGCTATCAACTCCGCCTCAGCCAGAATGGAGCTGGTGCAGCTGCACCAGCTCCAGGGGGCGATACCTCGGGAAGTGCTATTGTGCGACAGCAGGGTAGTTTAGGGCCGGGCGATCTCACCCTACGAGATGGGTCATTCTTTCAAGAATTTACGTTTCAGGGTCAGGCTGGGCAGGAAGTAACGGTTCGCCTGGAGAGTCCTGACTTTGACACCTACTTGATTGTGCTCGATGAAGACCGCAACCGGATTGGCGAAAACGATGACATCAATACCAACACCACTAACTCAGAAGTGGCCGTCCGGCTACCTCGCAACGGTCTATACAGGGTATTAGTAAACAGCTATCAGCGGGGCGGCCAGGGGCGTTTTCTGCTGACAGTAGAGTAATGCTCTAGGTGGGGTTTGCCCAGCAGGCTCGCCGACCATCATGGTCAAAATTTCGACCTGACTGACTGTAGGTCGCGCTAATTCTTGGGATTTGGCTGGAAAGGAGAATGGTGTCGCGATAGCATAGAGATAGGACGTGAATTTTTGTAACACCCTTGACCTCTGCCCTACAGCCCATTCTTGATCCAGCGATGCCCGGCAGCTGGCACGCTCTCAGCCCTCGTTGGCAGGCCGGTCAGCCCACGGTGCAAAAGGGGCTACCCCACGACCAACTGGCACCCGCCTGGCAAATCTTGCTGTTGGGGGATGGATCACCTACGCGTCACCTGCAGCTCCTAACCCGCGATCGCACTGAGGTTGATGTCATCGACATGTCGCCCGTGGGCATGGATCTCGACGGTGCCCCAGATATTATTCGAGTCGTGCCCGGCCCTCGCCTGCGCCGTCAGGTGTGGCTGCGGACAGCTTCGGGGCAACGGCTCGCCTACGCGGCTTCCTGGTGGGAGGCCAGCCATGTCGATGAGTATCTGCAAAATAAATCGCTGCCCATTTGGGCTAGCCTGACCCGCCTGCGCACGGAGCTCTACCGCGATATTCAGGGCCTCTACTACGGTGACTCTGCCGCGCTAGAAGATGCCTTCGACCAGGCTGGCCCTTTTTGGGGTAGACACTACCTGTTTTGGCACCGGGGCAAACCCCTGACGCTGATCTACGAAGTCTTTTCACCCTACCTGACGCGATATTTGGGGCCGATGCAGAATGGGCCGGGAGCGTAGAGATTTTCGTTAGGCCCAGTCGTTGCCACCGTTTGAGGAGGGCGGCAAATAGTTCGGCATCCCTGGTTCTGCAAAAATGTCCTGGTGAGGGCGGGCGGGGTCAACCCAGACCTGGGTGCGCAGGGGGCCGTAGCGGTGGCGCAAGAGGGCGTCGATCTGCTCACCGATCGCCTCTGCCGACTCGGTAAACTCTGGGTGCAGCACCAGGTGAATCTCTACCCATACCTGGCGACCGACCATGCCCCGAGAGCGAATGCGCGTACAGCGGGTCACCCCCTCCACCTGGGTGGCAATGTGGGCAATGGCTTCGGGGGCGATCGCGGTGGGGCGTAACAGCATGGGGAGCTGCTCGTTGAGCACCCGCCACAGACTCCGACCGACCAGCGGTAGCAGCAGCAGCGCAAACACTGGATCCAGCCAGCGCTGACCTTGCCAAATGGCCAGCAGCACTCCCACCATGACAATACTCAGCCAGGCATCGGCTAAGAAGTGCTTGGTGTTGAGCTTGAGAGCCTGGCTACTCAGGCTGCGGGCTTGGTAGCTGGCATAGATACCCAGGGCGATATTGAGAATCACCATGGCCGCCGTAAACCGCAGCACCTGAGGATCGATCAAGACCGGAAAGGGGTCATTGGCCCCGGTTAGACCGCTAAAAATCTGTCGCAGGGCGATGAACAGCAAGCTCACCCCGGTAAACCCTAAAAACGCGCACAACATTAGTGTGCCCGCCACTTCGGCCCGCCCGTGACCCCACACTTCGCGGCCCATTTGCCGCTGAGGTGATGTAACCGCCACCAGACTCAGCACAGTGCTAAACCCATCGACTAGGGTGTGCAATGACTCAGCTAGTAGCGTCAGCGACTGGTTGGCCCATCCACCAATTGCCTCCACCGCCAGCAGCAGCAGGGTGGCCCACAGGGTCGTTAGCAGCAGGCGATAGCTAATGCGGCGTTGGTACTCGCCCTCATTCATGGGCCGACAGGTTTCCACTGGCTCAAGGTCTGGGCTCAATGGTACTGCAAGGGACGGTCGTGCAAGCGGTTACGTCGCAATGCTAAAGCAAACGCAGTTGCTGGACAGTTTCTTCGAGGGCGAGGTGATCCATATCGTCAAGGTCGAGATCGGTGTCATCGACGGGCACATCGACCCCCGTTTCATCGGCCAGCAGCGCAGTAGCTGCGGTCATCATGCTCTGGGCGATATCGCCTAAGTCGTCACGATTATCGAGGTAGGTGCTGAGCGCAGCCAAGGGGTCGAGGGTGCTGTCGGTACCCAGTTCAGGCAGGCGACTGCGGCTCATCTGGGTTTTGGTCTCAGGCTGAAGGCTGTAGGTGTGGGCGGCAGCCAGCGCTGTTTCGAGGGCCGACTGGTCGATCAGATCGACCTGATCGGCACGCAGGGTATAGAGGCAGCGCACCACCGCATCGGTAATATCGACCTTGGCAATGGCCTGTATCAGAGCCTGCTGGGGGGTGTCGGCCCCGGTGAGATCGACCTGAATAGTTTTGAATGGGCGCACCGGCAGCGGGCAAAACTCGGCTTCGGTGTGGTGAGGCCCAATCTGCACCAGCAGGTAGCCCTTAGTCTCAGACTCTTCGCTAAAGTCTACCCGCTCAATGCTGCCGGGGTAGATCATCAGGGGCTGTTCGCAGAGTACCTGGTGGCGGTGCACATGGCCCAGGGCCACATAGTTAAAGCAGGGGCGGGCCAGCATGGCCATGGGAATAGTAAAGCCACGCCCTACGGCCAGGAACCTTTCGGCCCCGTAGCTAGCGGTATCGACCATGGCGTGGGCCAGCAAAATGGCGGGTATCTCGGGGTCGAGGCGGCGAATTTCTCCTTCCAGAGCTACCCGCAGCCGATCTAAGAGCACCTCGTTGACCTGGGCCATGGAGAGCCCTTCGGTTTCGGGTCGGGTGAGCAGGGTAGATTTGGTCAGCCAGGGCAGCGTCACAATCTGCACCGGGCCATGGCGAGTTTCAATGCGGTGGGTTTCGAGGCGATCGCCTACGACCACATCGGGTACGCCCAGGGTGCGATAGATCGAGAGGCTAGCGCCCCCTAACCCCTGGGCGTGCTGATCGTGGTTGCCTACCAGCAGCACCGTCGGAATCCCCGCCGCTGACAGCCGACAAAACTGGCCTGCCAGGGCCTGCTGTACCAGGGGCGGAGGGGTGGCGTCGGGGAAGGCATCGCCGCCAAACAGCACCAGGTCAACCGATGCCTCTAGGGCGTGATCGATGCATCGGGTGAGGGCTGCAATAAAGTCTTCGAGGCGGGTATTAAGGCCGGTGTCGGGGTTGAGACGACCGTGGGTAAACCCGCTGCCCATATGGATGTCAGACAGGTGGAGCAAGGTAATCATGGAGCTATGATAGCTTTCCTTAGTTCAAACGATCTATCCTCCCAAAATAAATAGCCCGAGCATGGTGGCGCTGTTCCAGGCGCTGTGGAGCACCATGGGGGAGATCAGGTTGCGCGATCGCGTATACACAAACCCCAAAATTGCCCCCAACAGCGTCAGTGGCAGCACCTCCGAGAGACTCAGGTGGGCCGTCGCAAAAATCAAAGCGCTGACTACAATTGACCACCCCACCGACAAATATCGCGTCAGCGACGGTAGCAAAAAGCCGCGAAACAAAATCTCTTCAAAGATGGGAGCTGCCACCGCTGCCGTTAGAAAAAACACCATCAGAGCTACCCCGTCTTGCTCTTCGAGTACGGTTTGCAGCAGCGGGTTGCTGCCCCCTTGCCCCTGCCAGATTTGCTGGTTGAGTAACGCTACGCCAAACATCAGCGGCAGGGCCACAAAGTAGCCCCCGACCCCCCACAGCAGGCCCGCACCCGTGAGTCGAATCCGAAACAGCTGCTTCGGTACCGGACGATAGGCGCGAATCGACCACCACAGCACTCCGAGAGACCCCGCCGCCATCAGCAGGTAGTAGACCAGTGAGAAAATAGCTCGCCCACGACTGCTCAAGCTACTGCCACTCAAGCCCAGGCTGCCTAACACCAGCGGCAGCAAGATTTGCCCTACAAAAAAGAACCCCAAAATGAGCACCTGCCAGATCGTTTCCCCCGTCCAGGGAATGTCCCAGCCGCGATCGGCATTTTGCCGCAGCACCGATCGGCTCCCCTGCAGCACTCGCTGAGCCCCGAGACCCACAATCAGCCCCAACCCAACTACGGCTCCCAATGCCGGCATGGTCGCCACTAGAGCCAGCTTGACCAGCTTATTCTGCGCCGTATATTGCTCCAGATCTTGCAGCTTAGTGCGATCGATGGCTGTGCCCTGGAGTTGGTAAAACTGGCCCAGAGCCCGGTATTGAAACCAGCCATCGAGGGACGTTTGCAGCCAAACCCTATCCTCAGGGGTAACTGGGTTGTCTTGCCACAGCCGAATGAGCGTGTCTGCTGTGCGCAGGTCGGGGGCCGTAGCGGTATCGCTGTCGCGCACCCGATTCCAGCGGGCAATGGCAGCTTCGGGATTGCCCTGATACGCCTCCATCAGCCCTAAACGCAGATCGAGGCGCTGCACCAGTCTTTCTTGTTGAGTGAGGGCGGTTTGCAGCCGCCGCGCCAGAGGCTTACCCGCGTTAGCTTCATCGGCTAAACCATCCACTGGCGTGGTTGTCTGACTGCGCCACTGGGCCATTCCTGCGGTAGCTTTTGCCCGCACCTCTTCGTACTGTGCTTTAGCGGTGGCAACGGGGTCTTTGCCGAGCAAACCCGTACGGATGGTAGCCCACTGGTCGTCGGGTAACCCAGCTCCCTGCCAAGCGCTCCCTTCTAGCAGCAGATCGGTTTGATAGAGCTGAAGCTGGCTGGCCACCTGGGGCTCGTTCCAACTGCTGAGCAGCGATTGTATGAGCACCAGCCCCACCAGAGCCGTCACAATGATGAGAAAAAGCCGTTTAAGCGACAGCCAGGGCTGCATTGAGTTGGGTTCAGAGGTCATGGGCCGCGATTTAAAGGTCGGTAGCGAAAAACACTATCTCCCCATTATTCCACTGAGCTTGCTCGATGGTGGGCGGCGGCAACTCTGGCCAGAGATTAAGATCGCCGGGGCCAACCAACGTTGACCCAAATCAACCAGGCTACTAGCACCCCCGCAACGGTGAGTGAGACCAATCGAATGATGGAGATATCGCTCTGGCGCACTGCGATCGCCACCAAAGCCCAGACAAACACGAGGATAAATGCTGTATCGCCGCGCTGGTAAACCACGACTTCACCGAGTAAAGCCGCCACCACAATCATGATCACCGTCCAGGCCACGGGAGATAGCCCCCACCCAGCCCAGTTAGCAGCGTAGAGCGCCGAAGCAACATTGACGATGGTCGCCACCGCTATCCAGCCCAGGTAAAGGCTAAAGGGAATGTCAGCCATCCAGCGACGCCGTCGTGACACCCGATTGTTGGCGATCGACTGTCTACCGTTGCGACCGATATTCAGCGTCAAATAAATGCCGATGAGGAGGGCCAATAGCCCTGCCATCGCCACCACCGACCAGGCAAACTGCTGTAGAGAAAACAGCCAAATCCAGATTGATTGCACCACGCAAGCCCCAATCACCAGTTGGTTGACCCGTTGGAGCTGTCCATCTTGCCGCCGTTGGGGATGAAATTGGTAAATTCCGTAGGCGAACAACCCCAAATAAATCAGGCCCCAGATCGCAAAAGCATAGTTAGCCGGGGTAATCAACACGCCTGCCAGCACGGTATTGGCAATTTCTCCCACATTTTGGCCCCCAGGCGGAAATCGGTTGAATAGGGTGTTAAACACCACCGAACCAACGATCGCGATCGCGGTGGCAACGGCTAGACCCAGGCCAGACTGAGCACGATTTCGGGAATTATCCATAGGGCTATGGTAATGGGCGCAGTTCTATCCTCCCCTGCCCCCTGCCAAAGCGCCACTATCTCGGGTCAGAGCTGGCTCTGCTACGCTTCATCTTCCAGCAAGACGTCGGCATCGTCGTCGGGTTCCTCGACCACAACCGCAGCCCCGTTGATGGCCAGCTTCTCGCGCACCTGGATCTCGACCTGGGCCGCAAATTCTGCATCTTCAAGCAGTCGCTGCACCGTGTTATCACGGCCCTGGCCGATATTATCGCCCTCGTAGCTGTACCAAGCACCTCGACGAGTGATCACCTCGGTTTGCTCGGCCAGATCGACCAGACAACCCATCGTTGAAATGCCCTGACCAAAGAGAATGTCAAACTCTGCGATGCGAAAAGGCGGTGCCACCTTATTTTTAGCGACTTTAACCTTGGCCCGAATCCCATACTCTTCGGTACCCTTTTTCAGCGTTTGAATGCGGCGAATATCCAACCGTACCGAGGCGTAGAACTTGAGGGCATTGCCCCCGGTGGTGACCTCTGGATTGCCGTAGGAGATGCCAATTTTTTGCCGCAGCTGATTGAGAAAAATCACCGTACACTGGGATTTACCAATACTGCCGGTAATTTTTCGGAGCGCCTGACTCATGAGGCGAGCCTGAAGGCCGACGTGGGCATCGCCCATTTCGCCTTCAATCTCGGCCCGAGGCACCAGAGCTGCCACCGAGTCAATCACAACGACATCGACCGCCGCCGATCGCACTAGCTGATCGACCACCTCCAAACCCATCTCCCCGGTGTCGGGCTGCGACACCAGCAGCTCGTCGATATTTACCCCCAGGGCCTTGGCGTAGACCGGGTCGAGAGCGTGCTCAGCATCGACAAAGGCAGCCACCCCACCCGCCTTCTGCACCTCAGCCAGGGCGTGCAGGGCGACGGTGGTTTTACCCGAGCTTTCGGGGCCATAGATCTCAATCACGCGACCCTTGGGCAACCCGCCCCCGAGGGCCAGATCGAGGGTCAGAGCCCCAGTTGGAATCGTCTCAACTGTCATGCGGCTGGCTTCCCCCAAGCGCATGATCGCCCCTTTGCCAAAGTTGCGCTCAATCTGGTTGAGCACCATGGAAAGCGCCTTTTGCTTTTCGGTGACGTCGTTACGTTTAGATGCCATAGCTGCCTGGAGAAAAATCACACGGATAGAAAGGTAGGCGCTGAGGGCAGCAGCCCAACAGCTGCCCTTAGTAAACCCCACATCAGTCGAAAATTGTAGCTGCCTTTTGGAAAAGGCATGCTGCGCCAACCTCAACCAACATGCACTGCCCTCGTTTCAATATAATAGTACAATTGAACCAAATTAGATACCCCGATGAACCAGGTGCTGAAACCATCAGCATCCTGGTCGGACAACTTATAGCGTTGTGCAAGTGCAACAAGTACACTCTGTTCCCTGTCACCTACTACTCCCTGTTCCCTGTTCCCTGTTCCCTGTTCCCTTTGGACTGTACTTAAGCAACACGAATAAGGCTGTAGTTGGACAATTTTGGGTGTCAGGGCAGGGTGAGTAAGCAATTACGACATATGGATGCTTAGACATTTATAAAACGACCAGGCTAGAAATTGCGACGCTGCTGAATAACGGTATGAATTTGGGTAAGGGCGTAGGCATAGCCAAGCCAGAGGCTTTATGGCCATTCGCCCCCTACCGGGGATAGCTGATTTTTGATTCATACCTGCACCCAGCAATCCCGAAATTGCCAGGTGTCGGGCAAGCTCATTGCCTGCAATCGGCTTGCCCTCAACTAGGCAGGGCAAACGTCGTTTTCCCCTACAAGACTACTGACCAAAATCCAAAATCGCCAATCCAAAATCGGTCTTACTGGCTGCTCAGCCACAGCACCACTGGCAGCGTAAACAGGCTGAGAAAGGTTGAAAGCACGATGGTGCGGGCTACCCGAGTGCGATCGCCCCCCAGCTCCGTCACCCAAATCAGCGAGTTTACCGCCACGGGCATGGCCGCCTGGAGCACGACCACCTGGCGATCGAGCCCCTGTAGGCCCAGTCCAGAGGCAAGACCGTAGGCCAGCAGCGGCGACACCACCAGCCGCAGCCCTGCCCCCAGCAGCTCATGGCGGCCAAACACCAGCGGCGTGCGGGCCAGCTGTATGCCCAAAGTCAGCAGCGCCAGGGGAATCGCCCCCTGCCCCAAAATGGTGATGCCCCGCTCAATGGGCACCGGAAACCCCCCACTGGCAGCCTGGAGGCCAATGCCCACCATGGCCGCCCAAAACACCGGTAGCCGCAGGGTAAACTGCACCCC
>NZ_JADEWX010000070.1 GCF_015207395.1 Nodosilinea sp. LEGE 07088 | reverse complement strand
GCCCCAGTGCCCCCCCGCTCGGCGGTTGTTACCCCTGCTCCGCCTAGGCCGCCCGCCTCGGTGGCGCCGCCACCAACTGTCAACCCTCCGCCTGGGGTCACACCACCGCCCGTAGAAGCGCCCCCCATGGAGTCATCGCCTCCCTTGGGAAACCCGCCTGCCGCTAGCGAGACTGCTGGCCAGGGGGGACAGGTTGTACCGCTGGGGCTGCGTCTGGATCCCAATGGTCGTGATATTCCTGACACGGCTCCTCAGCTGGTGGGCAGTACTGCGATCGCATTTCAACCCTTGGCCTCGAGCTGTGGGGTGTCGAATCTAGAGGCGCTTTTGACGGGGATGGTGGCTACGTCAGTACAAATGCAGCTCCAGGTAGAGCCCAATGGCACTATTTCCAATGTCAGGCTGTTGCAGAGCACTGGCAGCAGCGCCGTGGATGACTTGGTGAGCTGTGTGGTGAAGCAGCGGCTACAGCTCGAACCAGCCCGTTCGGCGGGTGTGCCCCAGCTGACGGACGCCTATATTTTGGAGGCCCGCATTCAGTTCTTCTAGCGATGCTGAGGTTGGGGTGACTGTGGCTACTCTCAAAACTCGTGAGGATCACGTTTTGGTTGTACAGCGTAATGATCTTGGTTTTTACGATCAGCAGGCCAGCCAGTGGTGGGATGAAACGGCGACAATTGCGCCCCTCAATCGCCTCAACCCCTTGCGGTTTGAATACTTTGATCGGGTGGTCTCCCGGTGGCAGGGGCTGCGAGTTTTGGACGTGGGCTGTGGTGGAGGGTTTACCTGCGAGTTTTTGGCCCAGCGCCAGGCCCAGGTGTGGGGGCTAGATCAGTCGGCCAATTGTATTGCTGCCGCCCAGGCCCATGCTGGGGCTGAGGGGTTACCGATTGCCTACTGTTGGGGAGTGGCTGAAGACTTACCCTTTGAGGCGGCTGGCTTTGACGTCGTGATTTGTGTCGATGTGCTAGAGCATGTGGCTAGCCCCCAGGACGCCATTGCCGAAATGAGTCGAGTGCTCAAACCCGGTGGTCGGGTTTGCTTTGACACGATCAATCGCACCCTGCGATCGCGTCTGGTCATGATCTGGCTGTTAGAGACCCTATTGCGCCAGATTCCGGCAGGCATTCACGATTGGGAAAAGTTTCTTACTCCCCAAGAGCTACGCACCATGCTGACTCGATTTGGATTTGGCTCGGTGCAAATGGCCGGGTTTAATCTATTTGGCAGCACGGTGCCTGAACTCGTGGCGGCCTATCGGCGCTACCAGGCAACCGGCACCTTTGAGGCCCGCTTTGATGGTGACCTGCGGGTGATGTATATCGGTACCGCTGTGAAGGCTTGACAGGGAGTCCTTTAGCCTGGGAGACGACAGTGGCTGGTATCGTTGAAGCGCTTGATTTGCCAGAGCTCTGTATTCAGGCGGTTGGGGCCAGGCTGGGGCCAGCGATCGCGATCGAGCCAGAACTCAAAACAGCCGGTATTGCCTATGGGGAGGCCCCAGGTGCGATCGCAGCCCATCAGCTGAGCGATAACCTGTTGCAAAATCCACTGGTGGCTAACTACCATGACGCGATCGCCGTTGCCATGACTGAGCAAGGTATCCACTACCCGCCTAGCCCTGCCCTGACCTTGGGCAAGGGTTTCGGCCTGGGGAATGGGCTGCCAGTCGAGGCTGGTTTCGAGCTGATGGCAGAGATCGGGGTAGCGATCGCAGGCTTCGGCCCAGGTGAGGCCGGTAAAGATGCCGCAGTCGTATTCTTTGAGATCGTCGAGAACCGTGACGGGTAGAGTATGGTCGGCGGCGAGGGGGGCCGGGCTGGGTGGACTGGGCTGCGGCTGGGTAGAGTTCGCCGAACTTAGCTGCCCCAGCCCCTCAGTCAGGATGGCGAGGGTCGCCGTGGCCCGTTTGAGCGGGCTACAGTAGAGGTGGGTAGGGTGCCAGCCCATGGTAGCCAAGTGCTGCCCCAGCCGCTGCGACTGCTGCACCCCCAGAGGCGTTAGCCCCGTAGAGCTAACACCCTCCATGCGGCCTTCGGTATTACCCACGGACTGGCCGTGGCGGACGAGCAGCAGCTTGAGAACGGTCATTGACTCAGATTCAACGTTAAGCTATCTCTAGAACTGATCTTAGGCTGCCAAGGCGGTATATCTGGCCGTGGCGGGTCAAAAGGGCTAGATTTTCCGTTCCCTAATATTTTTTATGGTTGGTGAGCTAGTTAAGACCATAACCAGCCAGCTGAAGTCTGGTCTACTGCGGGCTCGAGCGGCGTCTAAGCTATCTGAAGATCAGTTTTGCGTGTTGCCTCAGGTCTGGGATTTGGCCGTGCGTCAACGCCTGCAAGACCTGCCGCTGCCGAACACCTACCTGATTGCTGTGGCTGAGCAGGTGACCGAGGCGGTGACGACCTGGCAAACGACCCTCGATGCTCCTAACAGCCTGGTGCTGCTGGGTACCCCCGTAGATGATACAGGGGCCGTGCTGACGGCTGCCCTCGAAGAGAGAGCCCCAGAGCTGACTCAGCGCTGGCGAATCTTGCGCCCCCTGGACTGGATCACGCGCCCTGCCGATCCGCTCTCGATTAAGGGACAGCTCGCCAAGGCCCTGGAGCAGCTGAAGGAAAGCGAGGAAGACGATGGTGAAGACGACCTAGACGACCTCTCCCGCCGCCTGACGGTGATTGTGCTGCCGCCACTGGAGCAGTGTTTTTTGCGCTGCATTGGCGGCTGGCAGGGAGTAGAATGGCTGCGCGATACGGTCGGTACCCAGCGCGATTATTTTTGGCTGATACCCTGCAATACCTGGGCCTGGGCATTTTTAAACCGGGTCTGCCAGGTGGAGGCCTACCTCAACCAGATCGCTGACCTACCTCGTCTCGATAGCGATAGCCTCAGCGACTGGCTGACCCCGTTTGCCGAAACCCTAACCAATTCCCCGGCCGACGAGGACTTGTCAACCTCAGCCCTGGGCAACATTTCTTGGTCAAACTTGGCAGAACTGTCGGGGGGTAGCCCTGAGGTGGCCCGCCTGCTATGGCTGCGATCGCTACGCCTGCAAGAAACCGACCGGCCCGCTCAACCCCAGCCCTTGGAGGCGGGGGATGCACTGCCTGTGCCTCTCTACCAAGTGCAGCCGTCCCTACCGTCCCTACCCGATCTCGACGCTCTGGACTACTATCTGGTGCACGCCCTAATGCTGCACGGGATCACGCTGCGATCGCAGCTGGCCCTGAGCCTAGGACAGTCCGAAAGTATTGTTCACTTGTGCGGTCAAACGCTTCGCCAGTCGGGAGTTCTACGCCTGAGTCGCCAGGGGTTGAGCATTCAACCCATTCACTATCCCCGGCTGACCACCGAACTCGATAGCAACAACTTTCTCACCGGAGACGACCGATGAACATTAGTTTGCGCGCGCTCCCCAGCTTTCTGATTCAGACTGATACGCTGCGCAATACCGAAGACGCTGTAGATAACCTGCTACGCGATATTTCCCTTGGTCGCCTGTTCAAGGCGGCGCTCAGCGTGCTGCTGGCCTACCTGCTAGTGACGGCGATTCAAAGCTTGACCAACTGGCTCTCAGAGAAGGTGCCGCGACAGTTTCGCCTGGTGATTAAACAGTCAATTCCCTTCCTCAAGGGGCTGATTCTCCTGGGCGTGATTGCCTATATGGTGAGGCTTTTTTTAAATGTATCTCAACAAAACCTGCTGGCCCTCACCGGCACCCTCGCCGTGGCCCTGGGCTTTGCGTTTAAAGACTATGTGACGTCGATTATTGCTGGAGTCGTGGCGCTATTTGAGGCTCCTTACCGGGTGGGCGATCGCGTTACCATTAGCGACCACTACGGCGAAGTGGTGAGCTACGGGCTGCGGGGCATCCGTCTGCAAACCTTTGACGATGACCTGGTCACCATTCCCCACAGCGTTACCTGGAGCGACCCGATCGTCAACTCCAACAGCGGCAGACTAGAAGCTCAGGTGGTAACCGATGTCTATGTCGATCACGAAGCTGACCTGTCGGCGATTACCGACATTCTTTACCAGGCGGCCTACAGCAGCCGCTTTATTCAGCTCAAGCTGCCGGTGAAGGTGGTGATGAGAGAAACCCCCTGGGGCACCCATCTCAAACTGCGAGCCTACCCAATGGATATTCGCGACGAACCCGCCTTTCGTACCGATATTTTGCGGCGAGCTAAGGCAGCCATGGCCGAGCAAGCGATCGTATACCCCCGCGTCAAACCGATGATGGGGCTCGACGATTAGAGAATCGACCCGTGGCAGAGCAGTATGGGCAGCGGTGAAACTGTCTATTAACGCTGCCAGTTGGCCTAAAGCGTGCCAAAATGCTAGTCACATTGCCTGGAGATAACGGTTGGTTGTGACCCTACGTTCTACTTGCACTCCATCCTCAAATCTCGCCTGTCGCTGCGGCCTGGCTGTGGCTAATCGTCAGCGGCTGGAGCTATTTTTCAGCTTGGTGTTGGGGTTTGCGGTGGTGGAATGGTGGGTGGGTAGCCATAGCCATAGCCTAGCGCTGCAGTCCGATGCTGGGCATATGCTGACCGACGTGGGTGCGATCGCCCTGGCATTATCGGCCAGCTGGCTGACGCTGGCCCGCCGACAGTCTCAGTCATCTCGCCTCGAAACGATCGCGGCGCTGATCAACGGTGTTGGCCTGCTGGGGATGGCAGGGTTGATTTCGCTGGAGGCCTGGCAGCATCTGCTCACGCCGCCAACGATGCTCGTCAGTGGGCCGATGGTCGGCACCGCCCTGGTGGGGTTGGGCATCAATGGGTTTGGGGTCTGGCTGCTCCATGGCCCCGGCGATGACTCGCTCAATCGGCAGGGTGCTTTTTTGCACGTGGTGGCTGACCTGGTCAGTTCGCTAGGGGTAATTGTGGGTGCGGTCTGTATGGCGCTGTTTCAGTGGTTTTGGGTGGATGGGGCGCTGAGTTTGGCGATCGCGCTTTTGATCGGCAGTAGTGCCCTGCCACTGATCTATCAAAGCTGGCAACATCTCAGGCAAAAGCCTGACTCACCGATCGCCCCAGACCTCTCCAGCCTTGGCTTTTTAGAACTTGGTCGGAGTGACTTGAGCGCCCAGATTCTTGAGTCATGCTCTGACTAGAGCATCGGTACAGTATGGCTAAAAACCCGGTTTCTTTGTCACTGCCCTAACGGCATGACTGGCATTTTGGCCGAGAAACCGGGTTTCTGTACCGGCGTTCTAGGCGTTGGCCCTAACCGTCTTTTGTTAACAAACCTAGGGCATCGGCGCACAAAACTGCACCATATCCTTGGTTAGACTCTAATATTCATATTTAGGCGGGCATGTTGACATTGGCCGCCACTCTGTCTACAGGAGTTACCACCATGGGTACCTGGGTTAAGGAAACAGATGAAGCTTTTTACCTGATGCAGGGAAACCAGTGGATTTCTCGCATTCGGAAGCGACCCTCGGCCTCCAACTCCCAGGAACGGGTGCTCAACGTAGAAGGCATGCGGGAATGGTTTTTGCGATCGGACGCCCCGATGGCAATGACCGTTGCCATCGGTACTGGCGCACCAGAACCTGAGCAGGCCGGCGGTGGAGACAATGTGGCGTCTCCTCCCGACAACGTGGCGTCTCCTCCCGACAATGTGGCGTCTCCTCCCGACAACGTGGCGTCTCCTCCCGATAACGTGGCGTCTCCTCCCGACAACGTGGCGTCTCCTCCCGGAGAAGTAATTTCCCCGCCAATCGGCGGCGGCGACACCACTGCTCCAGATCTTGACAAAGAAACAGACCCGAGCCCGGTCAACAGTCTTGCCCTGCGGGTCAAAAGCGCTACCTATTTCAAGCTCCAGCCCAAAATGGCCAGTGAGCTAGCCGATGCTGAGAAGGTGCTCGTTACCAGCGGCAATACATTTGAAATTCAGTACTACATCAATGTAGGCAACAACCACTGGCAAGTACAGCTGCTCGAACCCATGGGTGACCCGCCTAACCGTGCTTGGTTTGTCTACACTCCCGATATCGATTTGCTTACCGGGGTACAGCTGCGAGTGGTCAGCGACACGTTGTTTAAGACCGAGCCCAAGCTCTCGTCGCAGCTGACCGAATCTCAGAAGGTATTTGTCAAAAACGGTACCCAAGTGGGGCTGGTCGATTTTAAGCCAGCGGCAGGTGACCATTTCGAAATTGAGCTGGCCGATGCTGTGGTGGGAGCCGAGGTCGGTAGAAAATGGTACGTCTACAACCCTGACGTGAAGATTAGCGGCAACCGTGAAACCCTGGAAGTCAACAGTGACACCATTCTCAAAGCAAAGCCGGTGCAGTCTAGCCAGCTGCCTGATCCCGATAAGATACTGGTGAAAAAAGGCTCAGTATTTTTGCTCAACTCCTTCACCCAGCCCGATAATAATCACGTGCGAGTCGCGCTACAGGGGGCATTTTTAGGCCCGAAAAACCTCACTACTTGGCATGCCTACGTACCCGATATTGAAATTTCGGGTACTGAAATTGGCAACAACCCCAAAGATCAAGGGCCTGGTAAACCCACTAACCCAGCCGATCGCGGGGTAGCGCTCACCTTACCTGGCTTCAAGGGTACCTACTATTCCAATGATCCGATTCAGCCCAAGAATCGTTACGGAGTACGAGGCAACTTTACCTGGGGGGAGGCGCTGCACGTCAACCGTTCTACCGGAGCCTATCGTCGCCCGGCTAGCGCTGCCGTGGTCTATAACATTCTCAAGGTAGCCGACGTGATGGAAGAAATTCGTAAGATTTATGGCGATCGGCCTATCAAGATCAACTCCTGGTATCGTGACCCGGTGACTAACCGAGCCGTCGGTGGGGCTTCTCGATCGCGCCACCTATCGGGCGATGCGGTGGACTTTGTAGTGCCCGGTGTGCGGAACTTTGATGTCTATGCGCGGCTCAATGGCTGGTGGGGCAGTCGGGGGGGGTTGGCCAGTTCCTCGGTGTTTACCCATATAGATGTGCGCGGCTACCGAGCCCGCTGGAGCTACGGCTACTAGGCGAGAATGGTATCTCTGGCACCTTAAGCTATTCCAGGGATGGTGTCACTGGAGGTTAGAGGGTTTGCTGGGCCGCTCGATTAGGGCTGTGGTGCAGGTTTGTACTGGAGTATGGCTGGCTCTGGCATTGTCTTTATTGGGCTGGCCGAGCTTGGGGCAGACCCTATCACCGCCACCGCCAACAGCCCTAGTCCCCAATTTAGAAAGCTTTTCGCTAGTAAAGCCCTATAACCTGGGCATGGCAGTGATAGATCAGACAGGGGTAGACTCAGCCCCTGAGTCTATGCCGCTACCGCTAACGGGCGCGATCGCAGTTCCCCCCGGCAAGGCCTCTACACCTTGGGTCATCATTCTGCACGGTCGCCATGCCGGGTGCCACTTCAACCCGGGTGCCACTAGCGAGTGGCCCTGCGAGCCTGAACCCCGCTTTGATCTGGGCTTTGCCTACCTGGCACAGTCCCTAGCTGAGGCCGGTTATGGGGTGATCATCCCCAACCTCAATGCGGCCTTTAGCGAAACCTATGGCGCCAATGCTGACAATCGCAACGAGTTGGCAGACCAGCGCAGTGGCCAGATTATCGATGCTCATCTCACTCGTCTGGCCCAGGCCCATCGGGGCGATGATCCGGGCTTTGGGGTCTCCCTAACCGGGCGGGTAGAGCTAGGGCGGCTAGCCATGGTGGGCCACTCCATGGGGGGTGGGGCGGCGGCGCTGAGTGCCCTGCGCCGAGCTGAAGGCCAGGGTGAAGCCCAGGGGAATTCTGCGCTTGTAGAGCCGTTAGAAGACAGCATTGCCGCTGGCCTGGGCCCGATCGCGGCCCTGGTGCTGGTCAGCCCCACCCGCAGCTACGCCATCGCCCAGCGACCTGACGCCTACCAACTGCCCGATGTGCCCACGGCGGTGATTGCAGGCGGGTGCGATCGCGACATTTTTGACTTTAGCAGCCTCTACTATGTGGAAACAGCCCGTCAGCAGCCCCGAACTAGCCCAGTCTTAGGCATCCTACTGCCGGGGGCCAATCACAACTATTACAGCGCTGCTGTGGCGGAGGATGACTACTACCGCAGACCCGACAATGCGCCCCTGTGTAACCCGCAGCGATCGCGCGATCGCCTGTCGCGGGTGGCCCAGGAAAGGTTTCTCGCCCAGTACACCACAGCCTTTTTGCAAGCCCTCTGGTCTGCACCAGGGGATGCTGTAGCCCTAACAAAGGTGGGGCTAGCGGCCAACCGGGCCGACCCAGGCATCCTGTTTGAACAATCGGTGCTTACGACTCTGGTATCGCCCACTCCCCAGCGCTACACCGTCTTTGATGCCAAAAATGCCCCAGCAGCTACGCTGACCGCTGGCCTAGATGCGAAATTCTGCCAGGCGCTAGGGGCTTGCGATCGCTCTCCTCGGCTGTATCCCCACTTTCCAGACCTGCTCACCCTGGGGTGGAGTGCTCTGCCCCAGCGGCTGCAAGTTCCCTTAGCCAGCGTCAGCGTCAGCGACTTTACCAGCCTTGAGCTACGCCTCGCCCCCGATCCCTCCTGGCCCATTCCCCAGGGGCAGCCAGTATTCGCGGTAGTGCTGCGAGACCGGCAGGGCGACGCGGCGCGGGTCGAAATTTTGCCTAGCGTACCGACTCTGCGCCAGTTTGAAGCCGACTCTACCCACGGCAACACGGCTCCCCTCTACCCCAGCAATCTCCGCATTCCCCTGGGGCAGTTCTATGGGGTAGACCTGACGGCGTTGAGCAGCGTAGAGCTGGTGTTTGACCAGGCCCCCCAGGGCAAGCTGCACCTGGCCAGCATCGAGTTTGTGGGACGAGGCGATTTTGGATTTTAGATTGGCGATTTTGGATTTGATTCAGCTAAGACTTTAGCTGTAACCGCCATACCCCGAAAATCCAAAATCTAAAATCCAAAATTCACCTAGATGCCCTCAA
Source organism: Nodosilinea sp. LEGE 07088 (assembly GCF_015207395.1). Classification (GTDB taxonomy): domain Bacteria; phylum Cyanobacteriota; class Cyanobacteriia; order Phormidesmidales; family Phormidesmidaceae; genus Nodosilinea. Next base: position 18,172 of record NZ_JADEWX010000070.1, on the reverse strand, counting down.
AGCATGGACGGCGAAACCCATAGCCTGCGGCCTTGAGCTTTTGGTTCGACACCCGCACGTTGTAAGGTCGCGCGCTGGGCTGAGACGGGTCCCACTGTACAGGAGCCAGGTGGTTGGCTGCACAGACGCAATCGATTAGCTCGCGCACGGTGGGGATTTCGTCTTGTACGAGGTTGTAGAGACCGCTGAGGTGGTGGGTTTGGGCAAAGGCGATCGCCCCCACAATGTCGTCTAGATGAATCCAGTTGCTGGCCTCGTGGCCAGAGCCGGGACGGGTACTGCCAGCGGCGCGACTGTAGATTTTGGCTAACTCTCGCCCTGGCCCATAGATGCCGCCCAGACGGAAAATGCAGACTGCGCGATCGCCCGTAGCTGCATCCAGCAGGGTTTGCTCAGTGGCTGCCATAATGCGTCCGTTGTCGGTGGCAGGTTTGGCGGGGTCGTCTTCCCGCACCCAGGCTCCCTCGTAGTTGCCGTAGACCGAATAGGTGCTGGTAAAAATGATTTGTCGCAGCTGTGGCGCCTGATCGAGGGCCGTCACGACTGTTTTGGCGGTGTTCAAGTAGGTCTCTTCGTAGTTGGCCTGACGACCAGCCCCAACGCAGATCAGCACAGTGTTTTGGTTATGCAGGAGGTCTGCTATGCCAACGGGGTTAGAGCCATTGACCACGGCTACCGCCGCCGCCATGGTCTGCAACTCCTCAACCCGACCAGGATGGGTGGTGGTCGCCGTCACCTGGAGGCCTTGGGCTGTCCACAGGCGTGCCACGGCTGTACCCACATATCCGCAACCCAAAATTGCCGCATTCATGACTTTAATTTCTCCAGAGCATCTAGGGCTGCATTCTTTTTGGCGTCTTTCTTGCTGCTGCCCTGGCCAATACCATAGCGAGTCGCGCCCACCCATACCTCCAATGTAAAAGTTTTGGCGTGGTCGGGCCCGCTCTCGTCTCGCTGCCGATACTCGGGCAGGGGTAATCCCCTTTGAGCCTGAAAATATTCTTGAAGCTCAGTCACCGGATCGGTGGACGGAAGTTCGAGAACGCGATCGACTAAGGGCCTAAAGATGGCCTCGACGTAGCTACAGGCGGCGACAATGTTCGTATCTAGCCGATAGGCCCCAATTACCGCTTCGAACATGTCGGCCTGCACGCTGGGATTGTGGCGTTCGGGCTGAGCGCCAGCCCCCAACCGCATGCGATCGGGGATGCCCAGCTGCACCGCTAGCTCCGCTAAATGGGGTTCATCGACCAGCTGGTCAGCCCGTTGAGACATTTCGCCTTCGTCCATTGCTGGGTAGCAGGAAAACAGCAGATCGCGCACGACCAACTCTAGAATGCTGTCGCCCAAAAACTCTAGCCGCTCGTAGTCGGGGCCTTCGGTGGGGTGTTCGTTGGCGTAGCTGCTGTGGGTGAGCGCCTGCCGCAGCAGGGCTGAATTTTGAAAGGTGGGTAAACCCATAACTCGTGTGATTGGGGATTGAGCGGGGCATCGGTGCCGTCCTGTATCCTAAACCAAGTCAAGCCTCTGCCTTAGCCTCTTGTACCTCACCCATCTCTCCCTCAGGCACTTTCGCAACTATGGCGAGCAGCAGATCGACTTTGCGGCCCCCAAAACGATTTTGGTGGGAGAAAATGCCCAGGGTAAATCGAATCTGCTGGAGGCCGTAGAGCTGCTGGCGACGCTGAAGTCGCACCGCACCAGCCGCGATCGCGACCTCGTCCAGCAAGACCAGCCCGTGGCCCAAATCACCGCGTCAGTCCGCAGAGATTTGGGCATGGCCGATCTCTCCCTGGTGCTGCGCCAGGCGGGGCGGCGCACGGCCATTCTCAACGGTGAAAAGCTCAGGCGACAGCTCGACTTTCTCGGCTCTCTCAATGCGGTGCAATTCTCTAGTTTAGATCTTGACCTGGTGCGGGGCGGGCCGGGGGAGCGGCGCACCTGGCTCGATACCCTGTTAGTTCAGCTAGAGCCGATCTACGCCCACATTTTGAACCAGTACAACCAGGTGTTGAAGCAGCGCAATGCACTGATCAAGCAGCACTACAGCGATGATGATGCCTCCAGCAGCCCTGTAGATGCCACCGAGTTTGCCCTGTGGGATGCCCAACTGGCGGCCCTGGGTACGCGGGTGATTCGGCGTCGGGCCAGGGCGATCGCCCGCCTCGCCCCCATTGCCCACCAGTGGCACCAGGCCATTAGCGGCCAGCGCGAAGACTTACAGATTCACTATCAGCCCAACGTGCCGATGGAAGAGGATAATCCCCAGGTGATTCAGGCCAGCTTTTTGGCGAAGATTCAACAGCGGGCGATCGCCGAGCAGCACCAACGCACCAGCCTGGTTGGCCCTCACCGCGACGACATTGAGTTTGCCATCAACGATACCCCCAGCCGCCAGTACGGCTCCCAGGGGCAGCAGCGCACCCTGGTGCTGGCCCTAAAGCTGGCTGAGCTACACCTGATCGATGAGGTGATTGGCGAACCGCCCCTGTTGCTGCTCGACGATGTATTGGCCGAGCTAGATCTCAATCGTCAAAATCAGCTGCTCGAGGCGATTCAAGACCGCTTTCAAACCATCATTACCACGACCCATCTGGGAGCCTTTGGCAGCCAATGGATGGCCTCATCTCAGATTTTGACCGTCAAGGCGGGGCAGATTGGGGGCAGCTAAGCAATGTTGCAACCTGTTATTCAAACGTCTATCTATTTTCATCGGTCATTTACGTGGAGCAGCGCAATGTGGTTTATGCGTTAAGGAGATGGGATGAGATTGACAGAGAAAGTACCTTTCCTATCCGCTGACTCGTACTTTACAGTGGAGTACATCCCCCTGCTGGAGTCCTTCCGATGAGCAGTCATCCTCTTCTCAAGGTTGAAATCTCGCAACTAAGCGTTGCTGAGCGTATCCAACTAGCTGAAGACCTGTGGGATAGTATTTTGGATCATCAAGAGGAGCTGCTGCTAACAGAGGCTCAAGAGCAAGAGCTTGATCGCCGGTTAGAGAGCTACCATCAGAATCCAACCGCTGGTTCCCCTTGGGAAGAGGTCAAGCAACGATTGGGATTTTCCCAATGAGCTATCGCCTGATTATTCGTCCGGAGGCGGAGTTAGATATTCAAGACGCGTTTGAATGGTACGAGGCTCAAACCTCCGGTCTAGGCTCTGAATTTATTCGGGCTGTGGATACCTGTTTGTCGGGAATAGGGCGTAATCCTCTTGCCTATCCTAAAGTCCACAAGCAGGCACGGCGAGCACTCATACGACGCTTTCCCTACGGGATTCTGTTTGTTTTGGAGCAAGAGTTTGTTGCAGTTGTGGCCTGTTTTCATGGCAAACGCAACCCAAAGTCTTGGCAAAGTCGGCTGTAGGGTTGCTATGGAGGAGCGATTGGAGTCTCAGGGATAGTGATTGATCCGGATAGGAAATCCCAATAGCCCAGTTTATCCATTTCCCCAGACTGAAGACGACTTAAAGGTGATGGAAGAGATTTTCCAAAAGAAATTAGCGAGTAACGGTTAAAGGGGTAAGCGCTGCCTTCAACTTAGGCTCAAACTATGAGGCAGCGCTCCTTGGGGCTAGATCGACAGGCCCAGGCGCAGACCCAAAAAGGCATGGACGAACATCACCATCAGGGCGAAGCTGCCCAGGTAGGCATGGGCGGTGCGCAGGGCAGGCTTGCCGCCGCCAAACTTGGTAAACGAGATCGCGCCGTTGATGGCCAATAAACCAATCACCAACCCGCCAGTCCAAAAGTGGGGGCTTTGGAAGATTTCTTTTTCCTGCATTACTAGCGACAGCACCCCGCCGGTATAGCCCAGGGTAATAAAGGTAAACATCCACAGGGCCAGACGCTTGTGGGTATGGCGGTTTTCGGCTTTTTTCTCGGCGTCGTCGTTGCCGATGCGGCCTTTCCAGCCCAGGTAGGCGGTGAAGCTACCCATGACAAAAATGACGATGCCCATCATGGCTGGGTGGCCCCAGTGCACAATTGGCTCGGGGGTGCCAAAGCCCGCAAAAAAGTCGGCAATGGGCTGCAAATAGCCGCGAATTGTAGAAACCATGATTAACCTCCCAACAGAGTGAAGCGCCATCCCTAAGGTGCCATATTTTCTCTACCGCAGGACAGCGGCGATCGCGAAGTTGGGCTCCTAGTACCGAAAGGCAGAAGTAAGAAGGCAGAAGGCAGAACGGGAACCCCGGTCTCATAGGGGTTTCCGCGTGAGTAAACAGCTGGGTTATTGCCGCCTCAGAGTACTAGTCCATCCCCGGTCTCCTTAGCGCCCTGTTTCCCTGGCCATTGGCAATTGTCACCAAACCGACGGCGTAGCTAGTGAGTTCGCTGCATTGCGCAACTCTGAATCTACCCAGACGACCCTGTCAGGAAACCGGATAATCCCTTTTGATTACTTTTAATAGGCTAAAATATTTTTTAGCTTACTAAAATAAGGTTATGGAACTTGATAGCCTTGATATCAAAATCCTGTCTTTGCTCTGTCAGCGAGGGCGCATGACCTGGGCTGAGCTGGCGGGGCAGCTAGATCTGTCGGCCCCGGCTACCGCCGATCGCGTCAAACGACTGGAAGAGCGCGGCATTATCACCGGCTACAGCGCTCTGCTCAATGCCGCAGCCCTGGGGCTAGACCTGACTGCCTTTATTGCCGTGACCCTCGACCAACCCCGGCATCGGCATGGGTTTTTGGCGGCGGTGCAGGCCAATGCCGAAATTTTGGAATGCCACCACGTCACGGGTGATGACGACTACCTGCTCAAGGTGCGCTGTTGCCATACCCGCGCCCTTGAGGCGCTGATTAGCGATCGCCTTAAGGCGATTGAAGGCGTGGCCAAAACCCGCACCCAGATTGTGCTGTCGACGGTGAAAGAGACCCAGGTGCCGTCGCTAGATCATTTAAGAGAGACCTAAGGAGGGGCTATGGAAGGCTGGACATTGCTGAAGGGCATGGGACTGGGGCTGGCGATCGCGGCTCCAGTCGGCCCCATTGGGCTGCTGTGCATTCGCCGCTCGCTTACCCAAGGGCAGCGGATGGGGCTGGTTACCGGGTTGGGAGCCGCCACTGCCGACGGCATCTATGGCTGCGTTGCCGGGTTTGGCCTCACCGCTGTTGCCAATTGGCTGGTTGATTGGGCCCAGGGGCTACAACTGGTGGGCGGCATCTTCCTCTGCTACTTGGGGTTCACCACGGTGCGGGCCGACCCGGCTACCGAGGCGGCGAAACTTTCCAGCCGCGGGCTCTGGGGAGCCTACGCATCAACGCTGTTCTTGACGTTGACGAACCCTGCGACTATCCTTTCCTTCATTGCGATTTTTGCCGGGCTGGGCCTGGTGGGCAGTAGCCAATCGTGGGGAGCCGCGCTGGTGCTGGTGATTGGGGTGTTTTTGGGGTCGGCTCTGTGGTGGCTGTTTCTGAGCTGGGGTGTAACGCTTTTTAGCCAAAGGCTGACACCCTCGCGGTTGAAGTGGTTAAATCGGCTGGCTGGGGCTGCGATTTTTGCCTTTGGAGGGGTGGCGATTGGCTTAGCCATCCGTCCTGCGATCGCATTGACGTTTAAGGGCTAGATCGGTTGAGACTGCCTTTCCTTCATCAGGATGTTGCCTGTGACTATGGAACCTCGGCTTAGGGCTGAATTGTTGGGTGGGCGCTCTCGGCGTCAGGGCGGGCTAGGCCAACCCTGGGGGCGCTGGCTGGGGCTGGTGTGTGCGATCGCGCTGGTGGTCTGGCTGGGGCTGGCTACCACTACCCCCGCCGCGCCGCCCACCCTGGTGGCCCAGTCGATTGAAGACCTGCAAAACAAGCAAAAAACCCTGGAACAGCAGCGCGATCAGCTTCAGCAGCAGCAAAACGAGATCGAAAACCGCCAGGCCGAGAAAGAGTCGAACCTGCAAAACTTAGAAAACAATATCGTCTACACCGCCAATCAGATTGCTGAAACTCAGTACCGCCTCGATCAGGCTGAGAAAGAGCTCAAAGAGTTTGAGGTGCAGCTGAAAAAAGCTGAGGATGACTACGAAAACGTGCGCACCGGCACCGTCGCCCGGCTTCAGTTCTTGCAGCGGCAGCAGGGTAGCGAGGGCTGGGCTGTGCTGCTGCAAAGCCAAAACTTCAATGAGTTTCTCGATCGCCAGTATCAGCTCAAGCGCGTCTACACTGCCGACCGCGAGGTGCTGGCCGACCTAAAAGCCAAGGCCGAAGCGATCGAAGAACAAAAAGCTGCCGTCGAAGCAAAACGCAACCAGGTGGCCCTGCTCCAGCAGCAGCTATTGTCGCAGAAGCAGCAGTACGAGGCCGAGGCCGACCTGGAGAAAGACTTGATTGCCCGACTCAAAGATCGTCGGGGCGCCCTAGAAGCCGCCGAAGCTCAACTGGCCCGCGACTCGGAGCAAGTCGCCGGGCTGATTCGCCAAAAAATTGCCGCTAGCACCGGCGTGATTCGCGGTACCGGGCGGTTTGTGTTCCCTGCTAATGCCAATATCTCTAGCGGCTTTGGCAACCGCCGTCATCCCATTCTGGGCTACAACCGCTTCCATGCTGGCATTGACTTCGCGGCCAGCTACGGCAGTACTATTCGAGCCGCCGACTCGGGCCAGGTCATTTTCTCCGGCTGGTATGGCGGCTACGGTCAGACGGTAATTATCGACCACGGCGGCGGGCTCAGCACTCTCTACGCCCATGCCAGCCGTTTGGTGGTCAGCGAGGGACAAACGGTGCAGCAGGGCCAGGCGATCGCAGCAGTTGGTTCTACGGGCCTTTCCACCGGCCCCCACCTGCACTTTGAGGTGCGCCGCAACGGCAATCCGATCGATCCTAGAGAGTTCTTATAACGACTCAACATCTGCTTTTGCCTGGGCCTCAGTCGCAGTTACCCCAGGCTCTTTTTGACGTGCTCCATAATCTTCGTTTTACGAGGATTTTCGCTTTGGGTGGGAGTCATACCCTTGAAGTCGATCTGGGTGGTGAGGGCGATATGCTGCTTAATCTGCTCTTGGCTGGCCATGGAGATACCTCGGTACAAATTTCCTCTCTACAGATAATTTAGTCTATGTGCCTGGGTTTACTGCAAGTTCCAGACAATGATGGGTTTATGTCAGTGGCTCAAGAAACTTTGACGCAGCAGTTGTTTCTAGTATCTGCCTCTGGAGAAATTTTATGTTTAGCTTACGGACTGTTCTATTTGCCTTTGTGCTGCTAGCGCTGCTGCTATTGCTGGGTCGCTACCTCAAGCACCATATTCGCTGGTTTCAGCGTCGTCCATACTCAACCGCTTGGGCCTGGGCACGCTAGTGATTCGGTCGCTGGTGCAGAATATCGCTGGGGTAGCGCTAGATGTGGTCGTCATGGCTGCGATCGCAACCATCTCCCTGCGGGTTATCGGCGGCAACTTGGGCGTATTTCTTGTGCTCAGCGTTGTCGGTATCTCGTGGAACGTGCTGATCTTTTTGTGGTGGGCACCGCGCATCTTCCCCAGCTATTGATTTGAGAAGGGCATTGGCGACATGGGGCAGTCGATGGGCGTGACCGCTACCGGCATTTTGCTGCTGCGCATGGTCGATCCCGACAATAGCACCGGAGCCTTTGAGGGCTTTGCCTACAAGCAGCTCTTTTTTGAACCGATCGTGGGTGGTGGGCTATTTACAGCGGCGGCTCCAGCTCTGATCAGTCGTCTGGGGCTATGGCCGACCCTAGCCATTACCGGCGGGCTGCTGGTGTTCTGGTTTATTGTTGGGTACGTCTTGATTAAGCAGGATCGTCGTCGCCCTTCTTCTACCGGTGCCGTTTAGCCTCAAAGACTTGCGCCTGCGATCGCGCCGCAGGGCTAGGGAGCAGGGGAGCTAGGGAGCCAAGTGATCCGGAACGGTGGACATATTTCCGCCTTCGAGTACTAGGCTGGCACCACTCAATTTTGGTTTTATACGAAATCCGATTTGAGAACCCCCGATTCACAATCAGGAACCCCGTAGGGGCACAGCATGCTATGCCCCTACGAACCGGGGGTATTCAGGCCGAATTTGGTATTAGATACTCTTAAACGCAAAACCAAGGGTAAAATTTAGCTTGGTTTTTAGCTTTGGATGGCATTATGCGTTATGGCAGACTCTGGAACTTCTCCGGCTAGCGAAAATTTTGAATCTCTCTCCCGCGAGATTAGGGTTGATAACCTCCGCAACGTGCTCGAAACTCTGCAAATTGCCGATGAAATCGCCAAACAGGGCTACTTGATCACCAGTTCTGAACTGGCTGATTTGATGGATGTCAACGCCAGTGCAGTTACCAGTCGAGGCGAATCTTGGGCCTGGCGCAATTGGTCAGTTTTGCGCGTGCGGCGAGAAGGTAACCAAATTCTCTGGCAGATTGAACGTATCGACTAGAGCATCGGTACAGTATGGCTAAAAACCCGGTTTCTTTGTCACTGCCCTAACGGCATGACTGGCATTCTGGCCAAGCAACCGGGTTTCTGTACCGGCGTTCTAGGGGATGGTGGCGGCATCTTGGTGACAATACGGATGGCCCAGAGAGCAGAGAAGCTAGGGAGCTTGAGGGGTTGCGTTAATTCTGCATCATTTCCATGGCCTCACTCTTGGCTATTCGGCTGCCTGCAACCATGCTCTCAGCACTGGCAACACCGGGCAGGGCTGTGCCCCCTGCACTGCCTCTGGCTTACTCCAGGTGAAGGGGGCCTGTTGAGCCGCAGACATCCATAGCAGCCGCTTGGCGCGGGTCATGGCGACGTAGAGCAGGCGATATTCTTCGGCGGCTTTGAGATGCTTGGCTTGCTCCCAGGCGGTGATCAGGTCTGGAATTTCTCCGTGCTCACCGTGGGCATAGGCGCGGATTTGGGCGCGGGCCACCTCGGCTAGGGTAAAGTTGCCCAAAAATTCGCCCTGGGGTGGCACCCAGAGGGTGCCGGGGATCGTTTTGTCGTGGAGAAATGGCAGAAAGACGACGTCCCAGTCGAGCCCTTTGGCTTTGTGCATGGTGATCAGAGTGACCTGCCCTGGGCGGGTGTAGAGGGAGTCGGTGTCTTCGGTCTCGACAGCGGTGAAGCGTTCGGAACCAACGATGTCTTGTAGGACGCCGATCGCCGCGGCAAGGGTATCGTCGTAGCGAATTTGCTGACTGACGCGGGCGGCTAGTTTATCGGTGGTGGCCAGTTCGCTCTGGTTGTAGCCCAGGGTGAGCCCAATGAATGAGAACAGGCTATAGGGAGGGAGTTCGAGGCGCGATCGCAGCAACCCCGCACAGTATCGCCGCGCCAGACGAGCCGCCTCAGTATCGGGTGGCGCATCCAGCGGGCCGGGGTAGAGAAACTGCTCAGGTGCTTGGGCCAGGGTGTTGAGGTCTTGGGTAGGCACCCGCTGACGATCGACCAGCACTCGCAGCGCCCCCTTGAGGCGATCGGGGGAGTGGGGGCGCTCAATAAACTGTAAGAGGGTGAGCATTTCTTCGGGCACCCGGGTTTGGCGGTCTTGTTCACCCACGTCGTAGAACTTCAGCCCCAAAGCGGCCAGGTCTATGCCATCTACCTGGTCAGGATGGCGGAGTAAATTGCCGATGAACGTTCCCTGCCGCCCCTCTCGTACCAGGATGGCAAAGCTGGCTTCAGGATGCTCGCGGTACAGATCGCTCACTCGCTGAGCGATCTGCTTGACAGAATCCAGCGTGGTCGGTGGCGAGAGGAGTTCTAGCCCGGCTCCCAGGGGGGTAGGATTGGCCCCTGGTTGGGGATCGTTGGCAGGCACTGGGGCGATCGCCTGATCGCGAAAGGGGGTCTCGGGGCCAGCCACGCGCGTTTGGTTGACCCAAGCCAGCATGTGGTTAGCGGCAGCCATAATCACGCCACTGCTGCGTCCCGCCTGATCCATGGTGACCAAACGGCCCGATTGGCGGCAGTCGTCGCAAAACTGGTTGAAGAAGACCGGGTCGGCGGGGGTAAAGGTGGAGTTGATTGCCTGGTTGGGGTCGCCGACTCGCACCAGGTTGGGCTCCCCGGTTGGGTCGCCGGGGTGACCCGCCAGTAGGGTTAAGAGCCGGGTTTGCAATGGGGAAGAATCCTGGGCCTCGTCTTCAAAGACCGCGAAGGTACGCTCTTGCCAGAAGCGGCAACTGTCAGGATCGTCTAGGGTACGCAGGGCTGCCAGAATCATGTCGTCGTAGTCGATCCAGCCCCGCTGGGCGAGCAGCGATTGGTAGCGATCATAAAGCCCAGCGGCAATGGTCAACACGTCATAGCCTTCGACCTCTGCGGGCAGGGCAGGATTGGCGTTCTCGGCCAGGACCGAAAGGTCGGCAGGCATTAGGCCTGAGCTTTTGGCTTCGCGAATAACAGTGTGGGCTAGGTTGGGCAGCACTTCTGTGCGCAGTACAGACTGCCGCCGCAGCTGCTCAGTTTCTTCGCCGTCGAACTGTCTCCCGGCAATCAGATTGTGATAGCGATCGGGGTTAGCCACAATCCACTGCTCGACACAGGTGCGCAGAATGCGGTTATTTTGGGCTGGAGAAACCAGCGTAAGGGTTTCGAGATTGAGGTTTGAGAGTTCTGGGTTGCGGGTGGCAATGGAGAGGGCTAGCCCATGCAGCGTAGAGACGGTAAAGCTGGTCTGGGGTAGGCCCAACTGCTTCAGGTGGCCGCGCACCTTGGCTTTGAGGTTGGCCGCCGCCGATCGCGTAAAGGTGACCAATACCAGCTGGCGGTTGAGGCGGAGTTGATGACGGGCGATCGCGATCGCCGCCGCCGCCGCCATGCCCGTAGACTTGCCCGACCCCGGTACGGCTGATACCGCCAAGCGCCCCCCTTCCCAGTCGGCCAGAGCCTGCTGCCCCCGCCGCAGCCCGGCGCGAATGGCCGCTAGCACCGCCTCCCGATCTACGGGTGTTGCCGTCACCATTGTATCGCTCATCTGCTTACCAGGCCGTGGGCTGAAAGGTCGCGTCGTTGGCGATCATGACTGTATCGCCGGTTTGCTTGATCACAAACAACCCCCGCTGGTAGGCATAGCGGTCTACCCCTTCGTCGATTTCAATGCCCGCCACGGCACCGTAGATGTCATAACCTCCATAGTGCGGAAACGACTGCTTAAATCGTCCCAGGCAACCGAGAAAGTACTCTACATCCTGACGCGATAGCCGCGATTTGACCTCAACCGCGACCGCAACATCGCCATCGATTGCAAAGATGTCGATTTCCATCTCAGCCCCACGCCGCTGCGATCGCATCCGACGAGTGACTTCTTGCACGTCAATGCCGCGCTCCTGAAATAGGCGCAGTACCGAAGGCTCTACCAGGTTTTCGACAAACTGGCCCCAGCGAGTAGTCAGCCCATCCACTGCACGGGTGGTGTGATCGACAAGACGCTTCAGCTCTGTCAGCGACCGATCGGCTTCGGCAGCTCGGCGATCGGCTTCGGCAGCTCGGCGATCGGCTTCGGCCTTGGCCTCAGCAGCCCGGCGATCGGCTTCAGCAAAACGACGATCGGCCTCGGCTTGGGAAGTCTGAAATAGGGCGTAAATGTCGTCAAGGGTGATTGGATCTGCCATCGTCTGCATCCTGCCGTTGCACGCTTACTACCATTATGCAGCAGCCCTCAGCCACCGCTCGGCGTAATCAGTTCTCCCTACCTATCCATCTCCTCCCCATCTCCCTCCCCTCCCCTTTACCTACCTATCGCCTGACCCGCTCGCCAATCCGCGCTCCCAACTGCTTCGCCTCAGGTATCGGCAACCAAAAAGCCCCCAGGGCAAATATCAGCAACCCAACCGTGCCCGGAATTGCAAGCTGGAGCAGCAGCACGCCAATGCCCTCGGTACCGAGCCAGGTTTCTAGACCCTGGAGCGTCCCCCAGGCGGCGGTGCCGGCGAATAGGCTCAGGACAGTGAGCAGGGCGATCGCACTGCCCCAGTTCACCAGGGGCAGCCCCCGCAGCCGTCGATGCAAAATTGCCGTCAGCGCCAGGGTTGAAAACACATTGACGCCTACTGTGGCCAGCACCAGACCCGGTGCCCCCAGCCAGCGAATGAAGAAAAAGTCGAGCACCCCATTCAGCACAATGTTGATCAAGCTAATGCGAAAGGGCGTTTGCCCATCGCCCAGGGCATAGAAGACCCGCACCAGCACATCCCGAGCCAGGTAGACAAACATGCCAATGCCGTAGACCATCAACACCGACGTCACCAGATTTGAGGCTTCCTGGTCAAAGGCCCCTCGCTCGTAGACCACTCGCACGATCGGCAGAGCCAGCACCACGAACATGGCCCCCAGGGGCAGCATCGTCAGCGCTGTAAACAATAGACTTTGGCGAATACGAGTTTTGAGTTCAGGCCAGTTTTCTGGGGCCGCCAGCCGCGCAAACAGGGGCAAAAATGGCACCAAAATCACGTTGGAAATAATGCCGAGGGGGGTCTGAACCAGTAAATTGGCATAGCTCAGCGCCGCTGCCGTACCGGGAATAAACGAAGCAAAAAACAGGTCGGTAAATAGATTGATTTGCAACATCCCCGACGACAGGGTGGCGGGCAGTAGCACGCGCACGACCTCGCGCACCCCCGGCACTGACCAGTCAAAGCGCAGGTGGGGACGCCCCAGCCCCGAGCGCCACAGTGCCGGGAGCTGTGCCAGCCACTGCAACACCGCTCCACCCAGGGTGCTGGCGGCCAGCACCGCGCCGCCCAGCATGAAGAACTCTGGGTTAGAAATATCTCCGCCAATGGCCCCGTACAGCAGCCCCAGCCCTACCAGCACCGCACCGCTGGAGAAAATCGGGCTAATGGAGGGCAGCCAAAACTGGCTGTCGGCGTTTAATGCCCCAAAGCCAATACCAATTAACCCCGCCAGCAGGGCCATGGGCGACATAATCCGCAGCTGTAATACGGCAATATCGCGAGCGATCGCCTCGGCTAGAGACAGTCCAGGGGCAACGAGGTCGATAATGGGCCCCGCTAGCACAAACAGCACCACCGAAACCCCGATTAAAATTAGCCCCACCAGGGTGTTGACCGCCTCGATCAGCGGGGCGGTGTCTTGCCGGTCTTGGCGGGCTACCACGCTAACAATGGCGCTGTGAAATGGCCCGTTGATGCCCCCCAGCAAAATCAGCAAAAAACCCGGAATGATGTAGGCAAAGCTGTAGGCATCGGCCACTGGCCCCACCGCAAAGGCCGCCCCGATCGCCTGCTGACGAAACAGCCCTACAAACTTGCTAATAATCGTGGCCACCGCCACAATGCCCGCGATATTGGCCAATGAACGGGAGGGTTTCGCGTCTGACACGGGGCCTCGCAGAGGGTGAAGAGCATCGGAGCCACGGTTGGCATCCAGAACCATCCCCCATTTAACTGCATAATTGAACTAGCCCACCGAACTTGTTGCAGACGCCGTAGATAGGCCTTTTCGGCCAGGTGCTAAAGTTTTACCAAAGAGAGTTCTTCTGCCCTTGCCATGTACGACCTTGTCTCTGCCGCCTTAGGAGCCCAGCAGCTCACTCAGGCGGCTCAGTTAATTAAGCAGTGGCAGCAAAAGAATCCCCAGGATCCCTGGCTCAAACTGGCTATGGGCAACTATTGGGAGGTCAAGGCTGATCTCGAGAGAGCCCAGATTACCTATGCGCGGCTGTTGCAAAATGCCGCGCATCCCAAGGTGCTCAGCCACGCCCGGGAGGGGATGCAGCGGGTACGCGATCGCTTGGCCCAGCAGCGGGAACACGATTTAAGTACAGCTAAGCACCAGCCAGGGGCTGAAAAGGCCGCTGCGCTGGTACTTGAACCCGTAACCGGCGATCGCAGAGAACCGGCAGCCCAGGGGTTAGCCCAGGTCATGCAGATCGATCCCTACACGGCTCGTACCCGCCTGCCCAGCAAACAGTGGCGGCTGCTGCGGGTGGGCACGGCGGGGGAGTTACGATACTTCTGCGAACAACTCACAGCGGCAGGTGCTCCCGCCCGCTGGGTTGCCATCGATCAAATCAAAGACCTATCGATTTTTCGAGTGCAGGCCATTCAAGCCATAGAGCCGCAGTTGAGAGTCATCTGCCAAAATAGCGCCGGACAGCAGGGCACCATCGAACTCACCTGGAGCGACATCACCCAGTGGGTGGTGGGTCAGTTGCCGATCTACGAATCGGTGGTCGATCTCGATGCCCGTGGTCGGCTCAAGCGCAAAGACGCCACCCAAGACTACAGCGAAATTATGGATTGGCATCTGCATGGGCGGGGGTGTGTGCTGCGGTTTTGCGATCGCCTCTACCGCTATCGCGATGCCATGCCGCTACCCCCCGCCGAGGCCTTTCCGTCGCCGCTGATTGCGGCCACCGCATGGAAGGCCATGATGCGCTACTGTGGCGATCGCATTACCCCAGAGCCCATCACCGACTTCAGTGGCTTTGGCGAGAGTGCCCTCGACCTGATGGAGCTGCTGCCCACCTTTGAGTCTCATGTCGATTTAGGGCGATCGCTGCCCTCTCCTTGGGACAGTGCATTTCACCTGTACAGTGGGCTGAGGTTTTGGGTCGCCAGTCCCGGCTAGACCACGACGCTATAACCTGCTATAGCCCGCGCCAGATCGGTGAGGACATTGTGCATAATCCTCTGGAACAATGGCTATCCGTCAGTTCACCGATAGCAGCGCTTAGACCACTGGTGAAAACCCCCGGCCCGCTGGGGCAATAGCTACAGCAGACCAGGGGTGCTGTGGGCATCCCTGGTCTGCTGTAATCCACAAATATGACTCTGCTGTAGCCGTGCTTCAGCCCCTAGCGCCCGTTGACCTGCTTAGCCATATCCTTGAAGGGTGCCAGGCTGGGGCCAGGGCGGCGACGGCTAGACTGGCTGATGCCCACTGTGGTCAGGTATTTAGACGCAAAGGCCGTGGGTACGGGTTCTGCGGGCACTGCTGGAGCCGGAGCCACTGGTTTTGGGGCTTTTGCCGATGCTTCGGCTTTAGCTTTGGCCGGTGCTCCGGCTGGCTTTGGCTCAGCCTTGGCGGCTGGAGCCGGAGTGCTGGGTGCAGCAACCGGCTGACTGTCGCTACTGGCCTCGTCGAGTTCCATGTAAAACTCAGACTTCTTACCCAGACCGACTAGACCGCCAATGGCCTTGAAGATGCCGCCAATTAGCCCAAAGATCGCCCCAAAAATCGACTTAATTAAACCCATGGGTATGTCCTTGATGTATCTGCGTTTCTGAGTTGATTATCAAGTTCCGTTACGCCTCATCACAAGGTTAGGCGACAACTAGATACAAAAGTTAATAATATTCCTCAGAATTCTTCCCTACACTCAGCGTTAGCACTACAGCTGCCTTGCCGAGAAGAGTATCCGCAGCGCATAACCCCAGGCTCTAGGCCTAGCCCAAAGCCTAAGGCTATAACCAGGGAGGCCGCCTCAACACAGGGACTCCTAATGGCAGCATCAGCCGTCGCGCTGGAGCACCTCGGCAAACTCTAATTCTTCAGAGGCCAAGACCAGAATGATCGCGGGGAGCGAGGCGGTTCGCTTTTGCAGATCGAGGTAGTACTGGGTAAAGTTATCCCCCGGATTGGCAAGACCCAAAAATACTAGATCAGCGGTTTTAGAAGTTGTTTTGAGGATGTCGTCAAAGGCGCGATCGCGCGCCACAATCACCCTCGGAATTGCCCCAATGCGCAGACCCTGCACCAGGCTCTCCAGGTTCTGCTCGGCAGCGGCCTTGGCCTGCTCATTGGGAACCACTAAATTGAGATAGATATCGGCATTGCGCCACCGGCCGCTGGTGCGCAGCAGGTAGGCCAAAATCAGCATCAGGCCGCCGTTGGCCTGTAGACCGCCCCACCAGACATCGATGCGCTGCTTGGTGGGCAGACGGGAGCCAAAGGCCGGGTAGTTTTCGGGCTGACTGCGAAAGATTAGCACGTTGCGCTTGGCCTGGTGACAGGTGGCGATCATCTGGCAGAAGCGATCGCGGGTTGATGCGGCCTCGGTATCGCCCAGCAGCACGGTATTGGGCACCAGCGGGCCGATCCCATAGGCATCTACCAGCTTTTCCATGCCGCTAAAGGGGTCGGGGGCTGTGACCAGTCGCACAAAGGCCTCAATTCCTTGCTTGTCGAGATAGTCTTGAATGGTTGACTCTAGGGCATCCCGCTGACTGGGGTTGCGGGCACCGGAGGGCAGCACACTAGAGAGCGTAATCAGACCTCGGTTGTGGGTGAGGTCAACAGCTAGATCGGTGAGGTGAGGTCGCTTAGTGGGGGCGCCAGAAAACACCAGTAGATGAGGCCGCCAGTTTTTTGCATCAGGAGTGGTTTGCATTTGAAATAGCCCCGTGCGCACCAGGGTCATCCATAGACCATTACGCACATCGCCCCAGGCTCCCTGCATTTCACGACGCTGCAACCAAAGAAAAATGCCCAGCACAATCACCGCTGCCAGCACCGTCGCCACTGCATTGATCAAAAACATCACCATCAGACAGCCCACTGCCCCTAGCAGTGAGAGGCTCCAGTGCACTTTAAAGGTGGGGCGAAAGGACGGGCTCTGCAAAAATGTTTCTAGCCCTGCCGACACATTCAGCACCAAATAGGTGGTCAGAAAGAACATGGTCAGCACTGGCGCAATCAGGTTCAAATCGCCTAGGGTGACTGCAGCCAGAGCAATGCCCAGGGTAAATAAGGTGCCATTGCGGGGCTCATCCATTGGGCCGTGGCCGCGCCCTAGCCATCGCAGCCAGCTGGGTAAAATGCCGTCTCGGGCCAGGGCCTGTAGTACCCTGGGCGCCCCCAAAATACTGCCGATCGCACTAGACAGCGTTGCCCCCCAGACGCCCAGCAAAATGGCGTTGCCCCACCAGGCCATGCGGCGCATCACCAGCGGATCGGCGATCAGGGTTTCGGTATCGGCCCACTGGTGGAGAAAAAAAGGAATCGCCATGTAGATGACGTAGCCGACCCCAATGGCCGCCAGCGTACCCGTGGGGATCGATCGCTGGGGATCTTTTAGATCGCCCGACATATTGACCCCGGCCATAATGCCCGTAACCGCCGGGAAAAATACGGCCAATACAGCCCAAAACCCGATGGAACCAGGGGGCTCGGGCGGAGCTAGGGTGGTTGGCTCAACGCCATGCCCCATCATCAGCGAGATCAGCGACAGCACAATGGCCGCCATGATGAAATACTGCGCTTTGATGGCAATATCGGCCGATTTCAGCGCCAAGATGGCGATCAAGATGGTCGTGATGAAGGCGATGAGGGTTTGGGGTAAACCGGGAAACACCTGCACCAGGCTTTCGGCAAAACCAATGGTGTAGAGTGCCACCGAAAACGCCTGGGCCAGGTATAGCGGAATCCCCACTGCTCCGCCGGTTTCTATACCCAGGGAGCGGCTGATCATGTAGTAAGCGCCCCCGGCCCGCACCACCTGGTCGGTGGCAATGGCTGAGATCGACAGCCCTGTCAGCAGCGTGATCGAGGTAGAGATCGTCACAATGAGCAGGGTTTGCCACAGCCCGACATGGCCGACGACCCAGCCAAACCGCAGATACATGATCACCCCGAGGATGGTCAAAATAGAGGGGGTAAACACGCCCCCAAAGGTTCCTAAACCCTCGGATTGACTACCTTTGGAGACAATGACGCTGGCGTCTGGCGATTTAGACATAGCTGTTCCTAAGCAGATGTGCTTTATACCCTGTCATAGGCTAGGGCGGGATGAATGGGTCAAGTCAGATCTTTAAAGTCTCTAAATTCTCTGGGGTCGAGCTGGGGTCGAGCCATGGGCCTGATTCACAGAAGGCTATTCTGCCCAGGCAGTATCCTAGCCTTAAAAAGCCTGGCCAGGCTTGTTTTGACAAAAATCTGGCGAACCCAGGCGCGCAGAGACAGTGAGGATTTAAGCGCCTGGCAACCGCCGCTAGTGCTGGATATACAAGACCGCCGACGGCGCCCAGATGTACTCAGATAAAACTAAGCGGCTCTGGGTCAAAAGTCCCTGGGCGATCACCGATTTGAAAATGCAGATAAGGTAGAAATTAAAATTGCTAAATTGAGGATTCATACTCACAATGCTCCGGACAAAAAATTGCCTTCCATACTGCCTGTAAGCTCAGGGCCATTTCATTCTCAAGGGAGCCTAAAGATGCTAGAGTTTCAGGCTAGTTCCAATGGTTCTAGCGTTTATGCGTCTGCCCCCTCC
>NZ_JADEWX010000069.1 GCF_015207395.1 Nodosilinea sp. LEGE 07088 | reverse complement strand
CCTCCCAGGAGGGGAGGCCAAAATCCAAAATCCTCCCTCTCCCCTCCCCCCATCTCCCACCAAAGTCGTCTCCCGCCGCAAGGCCGTCGCCGTCAACCCCCTCAAGCAAAGCCAACCCCTCGGCGCGGCCCTGGCCTACCTGGGCGTCAAGGGCATTATGCCGCTGTTCCACGGCTCCCAGGGCTGTACGGCCTTTGCCAAGGTGATGCTGGTGCGCCACTTCCGGGAGGCGATTCCCCTCTCGACCACGGCGATGACCGAGGTGAGCACGATTTTGGGCGGGGAAGACAATGTCGAGACGGCGATGCTCACCCTGCTGGAAAAGGCTAAGCCCGAGATCATCGGCCTCTGCACCACCGGCCTGACCGAAACCCGTGGCGACGACATGCAGGGCATTTTGCGCACCATTCGCCAGCGGCAGCCGGAGCTAGCTCACCTGCCGATCGCCTTTGCCTCCACGCCTGACTTTAAAGGGGCGTTGCAGGATGGCTACGCCGCAGCGGTGGAAGCCCTGGTACGGGATATCCCCATCGGCACCGAAAATGGCTTAGATCTCCATTCCCTGGAGGCTGACCCGTTCTACCCTCACCCGACCCCGACCTCGCAGTTTCAGGTGACGGTGCTGGCGGGGCCATCCCTGGCCCCCGGTGACGTGCAGGCGGTGAAGGACATGGTCAGCGCCTTTAACCTCAAGCCAGTGGTGCTGCCCGATCTGTCGGCCTCGCTGGATGGCCACCTGTCTGATGACTACAGCGCGGTCACCAGCGGGGGTACGCCCGTGGACGAGCTGCGATCGCTGCACCACTCCATTTTCACCCTGGCTATTGGCCACACCATGACCACCGCTGCCGAGATCTTGCAGCAGCGCTTTGGCACTGAGTTCGCGGTCTTCAACAGCCTCACCGGGCTGGCCGAGGTCGATCGCTTTGTGCACCAGTTGGCCACCCTCAGTGGGCAGCCCGTGCCCGAAAAATACCAGCACCAGCGCCAGCAGCTTCAGGATGCCATTCTTGACACCCACTTTTTCTTTGGTCGCAAGCGGGTAGCCCTGGCTCTGGAGCCAGATCTGCTGCACGCGATCGCCTGGTGGCTCAAGACCACCGGGGCTCAGGTGCACGCCGCCGTCACCACCACCAAATCCAAGCTGCTGAAGGATCTGCCCCTCGATAGTGTCACCCTCGGCGACCTGGAGGACTTCGCCGACCTGGCCCAGGGGGCCGATCTGCTGATCGCCAACTCCAACGCCAAAGCTTTGGCCAAGCAGCTGGATATTCCCCTCTATCGCCTGGGCTTTCCGGTGTTCGATCGCCTCGGCAACGGTCGCCGCTGCACCGTGGGCTACGACGGCACCACCCAGCTGCTGTTCGACATCGGCAACCTGTTTATGGAAGCCGACGAGGAGAAGGCTCACGCGCTGGTGGAGAGCTGGAGGGAGGGAGACATGGAGGGAGTAGGGAGTAGGGAGTAGGGAGTAGGGAATAGTCCGTCACCTGTTCCCTCTTCCCTATCACCTGTTCCCTCTTCCCTATCACCTGTTCCCTCTTCCCCCTCCCTCCCTTGTTATTCAAACAGGAGACTACCGATGAAAGTTGCATTCACAACCAAAGATTCCGAATACATTAACGCTCACTTTGGCTGGGCTAAGCGCATTGATGTCTACGACGTCGATACCGCAGGCTACCGCTTTCTCGAAACCCTTGAATTTGGGGGCGACCTGAAGGAAGACGGCAACGAAGACAAGCTAGAGCCCAAGGTTAAAGCGCTAGAAGACTGCACCATTGTCTACGTTTTAGCGATTGGGGGCAGCGCCGCCGCCCGGCTAATCCGCAAAAATGTCACCCCGATCAAGGCCCAGACCGAGGCAGACGAGATTCAGGACGTGCTGACCCGGCTGGTGCAGACCCTCAACGGCAGCCCGCCGCCCTGGCTGCGTAAGGCGCTGCAAAAGAGCCAGCCGCCCCAGGTAGACGACAGCTTTGATGACGAACTAGAAACTATCGAAGAGGAATTACTCGTATGAGCCCCGTACAAGCCCCTGAAACCCTTGAAAATGCTCTGGTGATCGACAATGCGCCGTTTTTGAAGGCAATCGTCCAGCAGATTCGCGCTAACGACCCCTACGGCACCTACCGCAACTGGGCTGACGAGCTCCTGCTCAAGCCCTACGTGCTGAGCAAAGCCCAAAAGCGCGAAATCTCTGTCGATGGCGATGTGGACCCGATCACCCAGAGCCGCGTTATGGCGTTTTATCGGGCGATCGCCTACCGCATCGAAGAAGAGTCGGGCCTGCTGTCGCAGGTGGTGATTGACCTCAGCCACGAAGGCTTTGGCTGGGCATTAATCTTCTCCGGTCGGCTGCTGCTGGTCTCCAAGACCCTGCGCGATGCCCAACGCTTTGGCTTTGCCTCCCTCGATAAGCTCAACGAAGAAGGCGAAAAGCTGGTGCAAAAAGGCATTGAGCTGGCCCAGCGCTTCCCTGAAGTCGCTGACGTGTAGGAGCGATGGGGATCAAGGGAGAAAATTCAAAATTAAAAACTTCCCCCCATCCCCCTCTATTCCCTGTTCCCTATTCCCTAACGCCTATGACCACAACCACCACTCCCACCGACCTTGAGGCTCTCAAGAAACAGATCAAAAAGCTCAACAGCAAAGCCGGTCAGATGAAGATGGACCTTCACGACATTGCCGAAGGCCTTCCTAACGACCTGGAGCAGCTACCCGAAGCAGCAGAGCGCACCTACGCCATCTATGTCCAGCTCCGTGACCTCAAGCAACAACTCAAAACTTTGGAGGCCGCTCAATGATGACAGCACCACTATCCCTAGCCCAGTTCAACCTGCTTAAAGACGCCGAAGAGTATTTCGAGTTCTTTGGCCTCACCTATGACCCCCAGATTGTGAATATCAATCGCCTGCACATTCTGCGCAAGTTCTCCCAGCTGGTTGAGGGCGTAGACAAAAACCAGAGCGAAGCCGAGATCCTGGCGGCCTACAGTCGGGAATTACGCAACGCCTACGACCTGTTTGTCACCTCCAACTCCGTGGAGCAAAAGCTGTTCAAGGTGTTCAAAGATAAGCCCAAGAACGTGGTGATGCTCTCCGATATTGAGGTGGAGTAGCTCTAATCCCCTCCTCGGAGGGGCAGGGGTGGGTAAACCCAGCCAAGGGAAACTTACCCACTTTCGAGAATTGCTCGTTGCACCAGACCCACCCCGCCCTGCGGGCACCCCTCCTGGGAGGGGATGTGACTCAACCATCTTGTGAGGATGCCGTGGCTCAGCTAACGCCGACCGAAATAGAACGCTACCGCCGCCAAATCATGCTGCCCGGTTTAGGTGAAACGGGGCAGCTCAAGCTGAAAAATACTACGGCCCTGGTCACCGGAGTGGGCGGGTTAGGCGGTACTGCGGCCCTATACCTGGCGGTCGCTGGGGTGGGCAAGCTGATCCTGGTGCGGGGGGGCGACCTGCAGCGGGATGACCTCAACCGCCAGGTGCTGATGACGGACGACTGGGTGGGCCAGCCCAGGGTGTTCAAGGCCCAGAAAACGCTCCAGGCGCTCAACCCCGACATTGAGGTTGAGGCGGTGTGCGAATACGTCAGCGCCGACAACATCGACGCCCTGGTGCAGCGGGCCGATATCGCCCTTGACTGCGCCTTTGACTTCAACGAGCGCGACCTGCTCAACGCCGCCTGCGTGCGCTGGGGCAGGCCCATGGTGGAAGCCGCCATGAACAGCATGGAGGCCTACCTCACCACCATCGTGCCGGGGCAAACCCCCTGCCTCACCTGCCTGTATCCCGAAAAGCCCGAGTGGGACCGCTGGGGCTTTGGGGTACTGGGCGCGGTCTCGGGCACCCTGGCCTGCCTGGCCGCCCTGGAGGCGATCAAGCTGGTCACTGGCCTGGGAGATCCCCTGCTGGGCCAGCTGCTGACGATGGATCTAGCCCGAGCCGAGTTTGCCAAGCGGCGGGCTTACCACGACCCTGACTGCCCGGTATGCGGCCCAATCTCTCGGCATCATCTGTCCGATCGCCTGACTGACATTGCCCCTGCTGAGTTCTGCGGTGCCCTATGACCTGGCTTGCTCTGGTGCTGATTGCGATCGCATTTTTTCTCTGGCGCTATGGCCGTCGTCACCCCGATGAGGTAGCTCGACTCCTGGGCTTTTCCCTGGCTCTGGTCTGCGTTCTAGCTGGTCTAGTGGCGGCCCCTGGACTGTTGAAAATTGCCATTCTCACGGCGCTGATTGTTTACCCGGACTGCACGCCGCGCGTTGGCCCTGAGGGGCCGGTCTCGGACCATCGCATCATCAAGCCCAGTTGCCCCAAATACTGTCTGTTGCGCCGCCAGTGTCGAAACCCTCCCTGAGTTGTTGAAATGCTCTCCCGTGGGTACGGCCATTAGCGATTTTGGATTGGCGATTTTGGATTTTGGATTATCGGCTCAATGCCTCTATTCCGCGAAATGCTCGTCTGTGGGTTACGGCCAATGCCTGATTTATCTGATTTAAGCCTGGCTTGATTATGGCCTAACCCACGCTACGGTCTCCCCCTTTTCCCTCTTCCCTCTTCCCTCTTCCCTCTTCCCTCTTCCCTCTTCCCTCTTCCCTTTTCCCTCTTCCCTCTTCCCTCTTCCCTTTTCCCTCTTCCCTCTTCCCTTTTCCCCCATCCCCTACCCCCCCAACACCATGACTGTCACCCTAACCGAACTCGCCGAACTCCGCCTGCGCACCTTCGTTCGCGGCACCCCCGACTACACCCCCCAGCGGGGCGTGCGCCTGGCCGTCAAAGACGGCGGCTGTAATGGCTACGAGTACGACATCAAAATTGCTAACTCCCCCAACCCCGACGACGAAGTTGTCGAAGCAGGCTCCCTTAAAGTCTTTGTTGACCCCCAGAGCGCGCCGCTGCTTGACGGCATTGTGGTGGACTACGTCGACAGCCTGCTCGAAAGCGGGTTTAAGTTCACCAACCCCAACGCCACCGACACCTGCGGCTGCGGCAAGTCATTCCAGGCCGGAGACTGTACGCCAGAGGCCGTGCCCTGTTCTTAGCTATTAGAGGTGAGGGAATAGGGAGTAGGGATCAGGATTCTTACACCTACTCCCTATTCCCTACCGCCTACTCCCTATTCCCTTACCCCAAAGATAGGAAAACGCCATGACCACTTATCAAATTCAACTGATCAACAAAAAACGGCAGATCGACATCACGATTCCTGTCGAAGAGGATACCTACATCCTCGATGCTGCGGAGGAACAGGACATCGAACTGCCCTTCTCCTGCCGGGCCGGAGCCTGCTCCAGCTGCGTTGGCAAATTAGTTGAGGGCGAGATCGATCAGGAAGACCAATCTTTCCTGGACGATGCCCAGATAGAAAAAGGGTTTGTATTGCTCTGTGTCGCCTATCCTCGCTCTGACTGCACGATCAAAACCCACATGGAGGCGTACCTGGTTTAAATATCCTCGCCTCGGAGGGAAACCCCAGAGCGGGAGGTCAAATTTGAAGCAACTGGAGTATTCACTATGTTTACTGGCTTTACCGTTTCGGGTTCATCGCTGCCACTGATGAAAGTGGGCGAACGAGGGATTATTGCTCGTTTAGCCAGCACCGATGCCAGTGCCGTTAGAGACCTCAAAGCACTGGGCTTAGATCGGGGCAAATCGATTCACCTGATCGAACGATTTCCCAATTTTGTGGTGAGCACTGGCGGGAAACAGATAGCCCTTAGTAAACGACTACGCCAGTCCATATACGTGCGGACTAAGCCTACGAGTAGGTACCACTAGGCCCCATGGCTCAAGTGATTCGATCGTTTCTTTTCGCATCCAATACCCTTCACAACAGGTGATTCATCATGGCAAACATAGCAATTTTCTACGGCAGCACGTCGGGCACCACCGAAGAGATCGCAGAGAAAATACAGCAGGAAATCGGTGAAGATATCTGCGACCTGTACAGCATGGAAGAAGACTTTGACGACGTTGACGATCTGCTGAAATACGACTACCTGCTGCTAGGCTGCTCCACCTGGGGCGCTGGGGAAGTTCAGAATGACTGGCGTGAGCCGCTGTTTGATATGGAGATGGATAAGCCTGACTTCTCGGGTAAAACCATCGCCATCTTTGGGCCAGGCGATTGCGAAGGCCACAGCAAACACTTTGTCGGGGCCTTAGGCACCCTCTACGACCAGTTCAAAGCCCTGGGGGCCAATGTCGTCGGTGCGGTTGCCGCAGACGGGTATTCCTTTGAAAAATCGACGGCGATCCGCGATGGAAAGTTTGTCGGCCTGCCCCTCGATGAAGTCAACGAAAGCGAAAAAACCGATCAGCGGATCGCCGATTGGCTACAGCTGTTGAAAGCCGACTTCCCCGCCCTGGCAGCACTGTAAGGGCATCTACCCAAGGCAGGATATTGCTGTCGGGTAGCCAGGATCTAGAAGGATCGTCATTACTGGCTTCTGGCTCCTACCTGCCAGGTTCTGCCAGCGTCCCAGTTTAAGCGGATACCCTCTTGAAGATTCAAGGAGAACGGATTATGACCTACGTTACGGGTTTAACCTCTGGAGGCAACCCCTGGACGCCCCAGTTCTTACAAACCATCAACTGGGACACCTGCCTGGGCTGCGGGCGCTGCTTCAAAGCCTGTGGTCGAGGGGTGATGGCCCTCTTGGCCCTGAATGAAGACGGGGAAGTCGCCGATGAAGATGACGATGAAATTGAGCGCAAAGTGATGTCTGTGGTGCAGCCCCAAAATTGCATTGGCTGTCAGGCCTGCGATCGCGTCTGCCCCAAACGCTGCCACACCTATGCGCCAGCCCTGGCTTAATCTCCAAAACAGGTTTTACGCCAAATTCTGGTTGCATACCCCCGATTGGTAGGGGCGTAGCATGCTATGCCCCTACTCTCTACAAGGAGCCTTATATCGTGCATATTGCTGAAGACATTACTCAACTGATCGGCAAAACTCCCCTGGTGCAGCTCAACCGCATTCCTCAAGCAGAGGGCTGCGTTGCGCGGATCGTCGTCAAGCTGGAGGGGATGAATCCGGCGGCATCGGTGAAGGACCGGATTGGGTTGAACATGATACGAGCCGCAGAGGATGAGGGCTTGATCTCCCCCGATGAAACGGTCATTGTGGAGCCTACCTCAGGCAATACCGGCATCGCGCTAGCGATGGTCGCGGCGGCAAAAGGCTACCGACTCATTCTCACCATGCCCGAAACCATGAGTACAGAGCGCCGCGCCATGCTCAGGGCCTACGGTGCAGAGCTGGTGCTGACCCCCGGCAACCAGGGCATGAAAGGGGCGATCGCAGCGGCTCAAGAAATCGCGGCGCAGGTTCCCCATGCCTTCATGCCCCAGCAGTTTGAAAATCCCGCCAATCCCCAGGTTCATCGCCAGACCACCGCCGAAGAAATCTGGGCCGATACGGAGGGTCAGGTCGATATGGTGGTGGCGGGCGTTGGCACTGGCGGCACCATTACCGGCATTGCTGAGGTGCTGAAATCCCGTCGGCCAACCTTGCAGGCGATCGCCGTCGAGCCTGCTAACAGTCCTGTTCTGTCAGGGGGCAGCTCTGGTTCCCACAAGATCCAGGGCATTGGGGCCGGGTTTGTGCCCGGTGTATTGCAGGTGAACCTGATTGACGAAGTGGTGCAGGTGACCGATGACGAGGCGATCGCCTACAGTCGTCGTCTGGCCCGTGAAGAAGGTCTGCTGTCCGGCATTTCCACCGGGGCTGCCCTGGCTGCCGCTATTCAGGTCGGCAAACGCCCCGAAAACGCGGATAAGCTGATTGTCATGATTCAGCCCAGCTTTGGCGAGCGCTACCTCAGCACCGTGCTGTTCAAAGACCTGGCCCCGGCTAGTCCTTCCCTGGTACCTGATAGCCTGCCCGAGCAGTATCAGGTCGTTTCTGCCCAATAGCCGAGGATTCATTGTGGAAAATACCGCCAGCCCATCACCGTCTGCTGACCGCCAAGAGCACTACCTGGCTCTGATCGATCGGCTGCTCGCCTTTCCCAGCGGGGAAGAACCGCAGGTGCTCGACTCTGAGCCCGACCTGTTGGACGCGGGTCTGGTAAAAACCTTGATGTAGGTCGCCAGTCACTTTTTTTAGCAAGTTAATCAACTGCCACCATGACGTCGGAGGCTTTAACGACAGCATAGACTTCCCCACCAACGCTAACCCCCAACCCCTCGGCTGAAGTCTTAGTAATCACCGCAGTGATCTCTAGGCCGGGCGCAACTTCAATCACAACTTCGGTATTAACAGCTCCCGGAGTCATAGATTTAACCGTTCCCTTGAAGCTATTACGAGCGCTGATCTGCATGGCATTCAAACTTCCGAGGAGTTGAGAAAACATTCCGGATTATATCTTAAAAATGTCTGACGACATTCTATTTTGATTCAGGTTTGACCTGGGAAATCAGACTGCTCGACTCCGCTCTGCCTTTGGGCTATGGCAAATGTGCCGCAGGAAACAATTGGAATCCTTGGTTTTGTTTGTAGAAGTACAAAATAATGATTTCTCAATAGAGATCCTATCAGCTGCATTGAAACTTTCTATGATGATTCATGTTCTCTGAGTCGATCGCCTCTCCCTTCAAGAGAAAGTCAGTGCTCTCTGGGACGTTGACCAGCCTGCAATAGATAGCCATCACGGAGAGACTTGGTATAATACCAAATCCTGCCTGAATACCCCCGGTTCGTAGGGGCATAGCATGCTATGCCCCTACGAGGTTCCTGATTATGAATCGGAGTTTCCCAAATCGGATTTGGTATAACCATAAATCTCTATTAAGAAGTAGCTTTGCTCACTTTTTTAAAATTAGTTTGACTAGACTATAGGCCTAATCAATGATTGTGGTTAACAGTCCATGCTGACCGATTTCAGGCGTTTGATGAGTGTTGATTAATGCGACATTTTTTAAGTTTCTTTTAAGTATTTTTTGAGTCTGCCTGCCCCTTTCAGAGCTTTTTTTCCCCTTTTAGCACTCTTTGTCTGAGCGGTGATGAGATCTTTACCTAAGTCGAGTCGATCGGATGTTAAATGCCGCATCTGAAAGATGGATTGAGAGGTAGATCTTTTCCTGGGGCAAGCGACCTATTTCCCCCTATCCACTCCACTCCAGGTTTTACCATGGCAACTTCCCCCATCGCGGCCCCTGCCGATCCTCGCCAGGAGCGTTACTTTGCTCTCATCGACCGGCTGTTGGCCTGTCCCAATGGCGAAGAGCCTCAAATGCTCAACGCCGAACCCGATCTGCTGGATGCTGGCTTTGTGACAGCGTTAATGCAAACCGCCAGCTACTTTGCCCATCAGGACAACTCCGATGCCGCTAAATTCCTGATCTTCATCGCCCGTGAGCTCTCGGTTCAGCTTGGGCTCTATCCCCAGGCTGACCCTCAACTGGGGGCAGACACATGAACAGACGACAGGTCTTGACGTGGGGCGGGCTGGCCTTGGCGGCAGGCCTCGGCGCGATCGCCTGCGGTGGCCCCACCCCTGTTTCCCCAGACTCTACGGCTGGTGCCGTCTCTGGCGACCCCGTTGGGCTGACGGTCTCTGCCGCCGCTAGCGTTCAGGATGCCCTGGCCGAGGTGCAGGAGGCCTACGGTGAGGTCGCCCCCAACGTCACGATCACCTACAACTTTGGGTCTTCGGGTTCCCTGGCCCAGCAGATTGCCCAGGGGGCACCCAGCGACGTGTTTCTGTCGGCTGCACCCAAGTGGATGGATGACCTAGAGGCTAAGGGCCAACTGCTGGAGGGCAGCCGTCGCGATCTGCTGCGCAATGCCATGGTCTTGATCGTGCCCAAAGACAAAACCACCGTGGCCGACTTCACCGATTTGGACAGGGTAGAAAAGGTGGCGATCGGTGAGCCCGAGAGCGTACCCGCCGGACAGTATGCCAAAGACGTGCTGACAACCCTGAACCTCTACACGGCTCTGCAACCCAAGCTGGTGTTTGGCAAAGACGTGCGCCAGGTGCTTGGCTATGTGGCCACTGGCAACGTCGATGCTGGGCTGGTGTACGCCACCGATGCCCTCGAGTCGGAACAGGTGCAGGTGGTGGCCACGGCCCCTGAGGATAGCCATGCCCCGATCATTTATCCGGTTGCCGTCGTGCGAGACATTGAGCATACGGCCGCCGCCCAGGCCTTTGTAGATTTTTTGTCGAGCGATCGGGCGATCGCCATCTTTAGAGACCATGGGTTTGGCATGGCAGAATAAATCCCATAGATTGCCATCGATGGCCGTAGGGGCATTGCAGTGCAATGCCCCTACGAGGTTCCTATTTTGAGTCGGGGTTTCCCGAATCGAATTTCCTATGAGCTCCATTCCCGTTAACGCCCCTGGCCCCGATGACTAGTTAACTGGCACCACCGACTCGCGAGGCCAAATCTTTTTCTATGTTCGAAGATTTGACCCCACTCTGGATTTCTCTGAAGACGGCCTTTGTCGCCACGCTGCTGGCCTCTCTGCTGGGCATTGTCGCCGCCCGCTGGATGATGGGCTATCGCGGTCGCGGTCGCGGCTGGATCGATGGTGTCTTCACCCTGCCCCTGGTGCTGCCCCCCACCGTGGTGGGCTTTTTGCTGCTGCTGCTGCTGGGTAAAAACAGTCCTTTGGGGCAGCTGCTCAGCCAGTTGGGCGTGACGCTGATTTTCACCTGGACGGCGACCGTCATGGCGGCGACGGTGGTGGCGTTTCCGCTGATGTATAAGACCGTCTTGAGCGCCTTTGAGCAGGTGGATTTGACCCTGATCAGCTCTGCCCAAACCCTGGGCGCATCGGACTGGCGGATCTTCTGGCAATTGTTGCTGCCCCTGGCCTGGCCCGGGGTGCTAGCCGGAACGATTTTGGCCTTTGCCCGGGCGCTGGGGGAATTTGGCGCCACGCTGATGGTCGGGGGCAGCATTCCCGGTGTCACTCAGACGATTCCCATTGCCATCTTTTTTGCCGCCGAAGCCGGGCGCATGGGGGTGGCCCTGGCCTGGGTGCTGCTGATGGTGGGCATTTCGTTAGCGGTAATTGCGGGTTTAAATCGGGGCGATCGCCGCCGCTCTGCCTCAACTGTGGGTCATGGCCCGCTGGCCCAGCGATGCTTTAACGGCCTCTTTTTTGGCCGGTTCGCACCCCATCTGTTCAAAGCTTTGCCCCCGGCATTCACGCCACCCTCCCACTTCGAGGCGGCTGCGGCAATCCCTGATGGCGCGCCCCCCGCACTGCGCGTCAACATTGAGAAGCAGATCCCCGGCTTTGACCTCAAGATTCGCTTTAGAGCCGGACGAGACCCCCTCGGCCTGCTGGGGGCGTCGGGGTCAGGCAAAAGCATGACCCTGCGCTGCATCGCCGGGCTAGAAAATCCGACCCATGGAAAGATTGTGCTCAACGGGCGAGTGCTGTTCGACGCTGAAGCCGGGATCAATGTGCCGAGCCGCGATCGCAAAGTCGGCCTAGTCTTTCAGAACTACGCCCTGTTTCCCCACCTCACCGTGGCCCAAAATATCGCCTTTGGCATGGCGGCGGTGCCGAAGCCCCAGCGGGTGAAGGCAGTAATCACCTATTTGGAGCAGATGGGCCTGGCGGGGTTGGGCGATCGCTATCCCGATCAACTCTCCGGCGGGCAGCAGCAGCGGGTAGCCCTGGCCCGGGCGTTAGCCATCCAGCCTGACATTCTGCTGCTCGATGAACCGCTCTCGGCCCTCGATACCTACCTCCGCAGCCAGATTGAGCGGTTATTGATCAGCGTCCTCAGTCGCTACCCGGGGGTGGCGCTGTTCATCACCCACAAGCTCGAAGAAGCCTATCGCGTCTGTCCCGATCTGCTGGTGCTCTCAAGGGGGCGCATGCTGGCCAAAGGCCCTAAGGAAGATATTTTTGCCCGGCCCCCCACCTTTGAAGTCGCCCAGGTGACGGAGTGTAAAAATTTCTCCCGCGCCCGCCCCGGCTTGGGAACGACAGACCCACCGCCCATTGAAGCGGTGGATTGGGGCTGCTCCCTCGAGGTGATCGACCCTGTGCCGCCCGGCCTGGCCCACCTGGGCATTCGCGCCCACCACATTCGGTTTCCGCGCCACCCTGACCAAAGCAACACCTTCCCGGGTTGGATCGCCGCCACTAGCGAAACGCAACATCGCGTCAGTCTCTACATTAAGCTGCACAGGCCGCCCGACTCGCCCTATGACTATCACCTCCAGGCCGAAGTCTACCGAGAAAAGTGGGAGCTACTCAGAAGTCGCCCGTTTCCGTGGAACGTCCGCCTCGACCCGGTACACCTGATCATGCTGCCAGATTAAAACCAGGGCTATTCCTAACCTGAAAGCGTGATCCCGAACTGAGGTTCGGTCAGGCCATCGCCAACCCTGGCCTCAGCTATCTGGCCAGGCTCAAGTAGCGCTAGGCCAAGAGGCGAGCGACCACTGCGTCGTATTCGGCGTAGGCCCTGACACCCGTGAGGATTTCCAGCAGTTGACCCTCTCGAAAGTACATGACAGCCGGTATCCCCTTCAGCCCAAAGCGCTTAGAAATCTGCCGATTGGCGTCAAAGTCTATTTTCATCACCGTGACGCGGCCTTGATAGGTCTCCGCCAGCTTGTCGATCGAGGGGGTAACTTGTTTGCACGAGCCGCACCACATCGCCATACAATCGACCACCAGCCGCGATTCCTGGGCAATCAGGGTATTGAGGGCCGACTCATCCGCAATTAATGGAGCCGCCCCGGTATCTTCCTGGCCCAGCTGGGCCAGATCCCGATCGATTTCTGCAAACGATAGGTTGGCGTTAATGGGGGTGAGCTGATCGCGCTGTTGGTAATGCTCCAGGATCGGGGCGATCGCCTGTTCGTAGTGCTCTAGCTGCTGCCGTAGGGCTGACATGGGCTGAGTTTGCCCCGGCTCAGTCGCCAGCCGATTGAGCAGCAACCCTGGCTTCGCCTGAAGATAAACCACCGTCGCCGGGGGCTGCCCCACCGTCGATAACCAGTCATCTAGCCCCTGGGCCTGGGGCATGGTGCGCGGAAAACCTTCTAACACCCAGCCCTTGAGCATGGCATCGGGTTGCTCCAACCGCTTCCGCAGTAGCTTCAGTACCAGCGGGTCGGGCACCAGCGCGTCGGCCTCGACGAAGGGGCGGGCCTCAAGGCCGATGGCCGATTCCTTGGCGATCGCATCACGCACCAGCGCCGCCATCGAGATCGCGGAAATCTGCCAGCGTTCAGCCAGGGCGGCGGCATGCGCATTCACGTCTACCCCTGGTGGCCCCAAAAGAATAAACTGCTTAGTTTCCATGGCCTAGAGTCTCAGGCAACCCCAACAAAATAATCGGATTTTCATCATCTCCGATGAGATTGTCAGAAAAATTCTTTTGTTGGATTTTGTTGTTCTGCCCTAAAGCGATCGGGCAGTAACCGCAAGCGGTGGACGAATGCTGATAGTCGAAACCTTTGGCACATCTGACTTTGAGGGGCTGCGAACCTTTGACGACCGGCACCGGCTGTTGACTGAGGATTACATCGGTGTGCGATCGCCCCTCACCCGACTCCGGCGAGGGCAACGATTAGAGGTCACTCTCGTTCCCACCGAGTCCAGTTTTGAATGGCATGAACTAACCTGGGGTAATCAGGGTGGCCATTACCCTAGTTTGATTCCTGCTGCATACCTGCGTAGGTGAGGGGCTAAGTCCCCCAGGCGTCTCGCTGTCATGGATACAGAGAATGATCGTTCAACATTGGCAACCCACCGATCTGATCGAACACCCCGAAGGGGGACGATTCCGTGAGGTGTTCAGATCCAATGCCAGGGTTGCCACTAGCGATGGCGACAGCCGGGCGGCCCTGACCCATATCTACTTTTCCCTGCATCAGGGAGAGGTGAGTCGATTCCATCGGGTCACCTCCGATGAAGTCTGGAATCTGTACCAGGGGGAAGGGCTGCGGCTCTACACCTGGACTGGCACCAACACACCACCGACCTGCATCGAGCTGTCACCCCAGGCCAACTGCTTCTGCTATGTCATCCCCGCCGGTACCTGGCAAGCAGCTGAGCCCATCGGCGCTACGGTCCTGGTTGGCTGCTCTGTCGGTCCTGGGTTCGAGTTTCAGGATTTCGAGATGATCGACCCCGACTCAGATGCAGCTCGATCGCTCCGGGCGGCCAATCCAACTCTGTCCAAATTTATTGTGTCCGCATAATGCCAGGGACAATTGGGTTCTCCTATAGTCAGCACCTTAAGCTGCACCGCGACCCACCAAAGCTCTTTACTCAATCACTACTGGGATTTAGCCATCAACCGCGATCGCGCCGCCCACGGCGCTGTTGACGGCATGACAAATCTGTTGTTTGAATATCCACAATAATGCTGACAGGACGGCCAGCACGACACCTGTCAGGCCGTAGGTTGCCCCCATGCCAATACTCTGTCTAAACGGCTGAGCCACAATCGGTGATAGAAACTGGCCCAAAAACATGAAGGTGGTCAAGCCGCCCAAGGCCCGGCCTCGCATAGCATCAGGTACTTCGTTAGACACCCATACGTTGAGGTTGGGCATCATCAAACCTAGGCCAATGCCCGTCGGCATCAAAATCAGCAGTACCAGCCAGTAGTTGCTCACCAGGCCTAAGCCCAGGTAGCCTAGGCCCATCAGTCCAAACCCAATGGCCAGAATGCTGATGAAGCTCAATTTTTGCTTGACTTTGCCGTAGCGCATCGAGGCTACGGCGCTAAACAGAGTAGAGCAGGCGATTGCTAGCCCAGTCTGGGTCGCCCCCACATTGGCCACCTGCTGCAGGTGGAACGGCAGTTGCACCGGAATCATGTAAAAAGCAATCATCTGTAGCAGCACTGCCCCGTAGATTAGCACTAGCAACTTGACTGGCATCGCTGATTGGACGCCTGCAGTATCGCCGTGGGCATCAAGGAAATCCCGCCGGGGCTCATAAATGGCCCCAATCATGGTGGGCAGCAATAGCCAGGAAAACAGGTAAATCAGAAACGGTAACCGCCAGTTGAGTTCCGCAATAAAGCCCCCCAACGATAGAAACAGTACCCCGCCGAAGCCCATAAACGCGGCCTGCAGCCCCATAAAATTGGCGCGGGCCTGGCCCTGATAATAGTCGGCAATCAGCGTTGTGGCGCTGACCATAATCCCCGCCACCGCTAACCCCAAAAGCGCCCGTCCCCCCAGAATCGCGAAGAGGGAATTCAGCACAAAACCTGAACTCCCCGCCAGCCCATACAAAATCGCCGAGCCCACCAGCAGCGGCTTGCGGCCCACGGTGTCAACCAACTGCCCCGCAATCGGCGAGCCGATGACGATGAACAGGGCAGGCATCGTGAGTACCAAGCGTACCCAAAATTCCACATTTTCTAGTTCGGCGAACTGTACCTGCATCGCCGGGAGCGCCGGGGCGATCGTGGCTCCCGACATCACTGTCAGGGTGCTGGCCAACAACAGTGTTGTCTTGATTACTGGACGGTTGGGATTGGGTTGTAGGGTAGAAGCGGTGCTGGTCATGGGTTCATAGCTTAACGAATCACCTCGACCACATCGTACAGACCATGTTCATTGTTGGCGTAGTCTTGCCAGTAGTTCGTTTCTTGATCAAACCCCGGATTTTGGCCGAGGGACTCAAAATCTTTCCGACTATTCCAACGGGCTAACAGGGCGATGGTAGAGTCATCAGTGCTGGGGCACATGGCCGCCCACTGGAGTCCCGGAATCATGTCCAGCACCCCAGGCATCATCTGACGAATAACCATCGCTAATTCAGACTGCACCTTCGCGGGCTTCATCTTAAATTGGCTGAACATAACCACATCACCCTGCTCAAATTCAAGGGAATCGGCCCTGGTTTCAGTGTGCTGCACCTGGCAGGCAAAGGATTTAGCCGACTGACTCGCCGGAATGTCCAGCACATGCTCTTTGATGTAGGCGTCGAAACTGGTCAAATCCTGGCCGTTCCACTGCGACAGGGCCACCACCTGGTTGCCCTCCTGAGCTTTCAGAATGGCGGAGTCCTGAAAGCCGGGAATGCTGGAAAAGCTGGATGTTTCTGCTTTAGATACTGCCGATAAAATCTGCGGTTGGGTTTCTGCGGTGGTGGGATAAACGGTAATCACATTGACGATATCGGCGGTTTCATCCAGAGCGATCGCTGCGGCCTGGGCGATCTGCGTTCCCCCGACCAGCATCCCCAAACTTGCGAGAACCACGATCGCAAATCCCGTCACCCGATGGGTCAAAGCTCTAACCATGACGATATAACCTCTTACAGACATAGCTCAAAATTAACGGCCCAAATTGGAACTGGGCGATCGCACCCAATTCGCTGCCACCAGCCTACTCAGGTCAGTGGGGGATGGCTTGTCGATTCTTGCCGTCCAGGAGGATATTCCTGCGCTCTAGCGCACCTGCTGCCGATAAACGCTGGGCGGTACTCCCACCACTTTCCGAAACTGACGGGCTAAATGGCTGGAGTCGATGAATCCGCACTCCAGAGCAATATCGGTAATGGTTAAATCCTCCCGGTGCAGGAGGGACTTGGCTTTCTCCACCCGCTGCTGCAGCACGTACTGATAGGGCGAAATCCCCACTGATTGCTGAAACTGGCGGCTAAAGTAATAACGACTCATCCCGATATGAGCCGCAACGGCTTCTACAGAAAGATCGTCGCTTAAATGGGCCTGAATATAGTCAATGGACTGGCCCAACTTGCGGTCTGCCAAACCATCAGCAGAGGACTTAATGTCTAGCGGCTGATGGGAATAGTGATGCAGAAGATGCACCGCTAGCGCATTGCCCATTGCCTCAGCATAGAGGCGGTTGCTTAATCCATTCCTTTCCGTTTCTGCTTTCAGAGCCAGCCCAATCTGTTGAATCAGCGGATCTTTGAGGTTAGGCTGGGGCGTAATTTCAAGCTGCCCGACATCGGCCCATTCCAAGGCCGCCTGATGAAACAGCTTAGGCTCAAGGCGCAACAACAGGAACTGAGCATCTACATCCCAGGCTAGCTGACGATGTAGATTAGGCGGCGTAACCATAATGTCGCCCTCAGCTTGATAACCACTACGGTGCTGCCCTTCTGTGGTTTGCTGTAACCAAATAGACGGACCCAGGTGAACACTAACCTGGTAATGGGGAAGGCGACATTCCGATACCCCTTCGCCCGGTTGATGATGAATTTCGACCCGCAGGAGGTCTGCGATAGAGTTTCGACTGCGCAGTCCTGGTGACCGGGGCACAATCTGTATAGGGGTATTCTCAGGGGCACCCGGAGCCATAGGTTTCTCTGTCAAAGCTTATTCTAAGAATCTTACACTTTCAGCAGGTTGGGAGACAGGCCGTAGCCTTGGATGATGCACCGCGGCCAATCAGCCAAAGGTGTTGAGTTGAGCCAGTTCTGCCGCCGATAGCTGAATCGTCGCTGCTTGCATGTTCTCTTCAAGATGGGCGATCGCGGTGGTTCCAGGAATTAGCAGCAGATTAGGAGCCCGGTGCAACAACCAGGCCAGGGCAAGCTGGGTCGGATGGGCATGATGGACCTCGGCGATCTGTTTCAGCCCCCCCTCCGCCTGAGTGAAGGGCGAACCTGACTTGAGGGGATAAGCCCCTAGCGAACCTTAGGGAATGAAGGCAATGTTGTGAGCGGTGCAATAGTCCATATTCGTACCGGGGCCATAGGCTTCAGCCGTGTCGATGAAGTGCCCTCACTCGCCGAGCTAATAAGCACAGAACAATAGTCGTCTCGCCCTGCTGTAACCTGCCTGAATAGCTTCTGCTCTGATGTCGTGATCAATCACCGATGCCTGCATCAGATCTCTCCTCATAAGTGAAGTGGTCTCACACATTTAATGCTGGATTGGGTTGACGGAGAAGGGCCGGGGCAGTACGGCGGCCAAAACTCGTCAGTACGTTTTCCAGCGCTGGCAGCAGATGGTTCACCTGCTTGAGACGAATCAGCAGATCCCAGACCGGTTCAGATTTCTTCCAGGCTCCGGTATAGGCTAAATGCCGCAGTCGATCAGCCCAGACTTCCTTCGTCCAGGCCCCCTGAACGATCGCACTCCAGCGATAAAACTCCCGGTAAGACTGCCAGTAGCCTGCCTCCAGGCGTTCAGCGCTGAGTTGCATCGGTTTGTAGACCACATGGCGAGTGTCATATAGATCCCAGTTGTGCTGGGTGATGCGCTGCTGGGCAACCATGCGATCGTACAGCAGCGTGCCAGGGTAGGGGGTGAGAATGTGGAAGGTAGCCGTTTCGATGCCCTGCTGCACGGCCCACTCAACGGTGCGATCAAATACGGTTTCGTCGTCCCCGTCCATACCGTAAACAAAGCTGCCGTTGACCATCACCCCATAGTCCCGCAGGCGGCGAATGGCGACGCTATAGTCCCGATTGAGGTTGTGGTACTTGTGCTGCTCTTTCAGGTTATGAAAATTAAGCGTCTCAAAACCGATGAACACGCTGCGGAGACCTGCGGCTACGGCTTTTTCCAGCAGGGCCGGCTGGGCCAGAATGGATTGCACCGTCGCGGCTGCCTGCCAGACTCGTCCCATTCCCTCCATGGCCTCAAATAGCTCCATCGCAAACCCGACATGACCAAACAAGTGATCATCCAGAAAATACAGATGTTTGCCGGGCAGTCGATCAATCTCCGCCAGGGCATCGTCGATGGGCTGTAGATAAAAGGATTTACCCCCCTGGTAAAACGCTTCTTTGTAGCAGAAGTCGCAGTGGTGGGGGCACCCCCTCGACACCACAATCGAGTTGGGAACGAGATAATTGTGCCGCTTGATCAGATCCCGCCGAATCGGGGGAACCCCAACCAGGGAGCGAATTTTTGATTGATACTGCTGAGCCGGTGCGCCAGCTCGAAAATCTTGTAAAAACTGAGGCCAGGTATCTTCCCCAGGCCCCAGAAAAATGGTGTCGGCATGTTGCGCGGCTTCTGCGGGTAACGCGGTGACATGCAGCCCTCCCAACACCACGTAGGATCCTTTGCTGCGGTAGTGGTCAGCCAGTTCATAGGCCCGGTAGGCCGAGGTAATGTAAACCTGAATAACTACTAAATCGGGTTCGTCATCGAGGTTGAGGGTTTCGACATGCTCGTCTTGCAGGTCAATGTCGTCGTCGGGCTCAAAAAAAGCGGCAATTGTGGCCAAACCCAGGGGCGGAAACAGATGATATTTAATCGGTCGCCAAAAGGGGCTGAGGGCCTCCGTCAAAGCCGGTAGGATCATTTTGACTTGCATGGGGAAGCCCTCTCGCAGAGTTTTCAATAGCCTCCCCCTGAAAACTTGTTTCGTTGACCTCCAGTACAGAAACAGTTGAAAAACTTGGCATTGCTTAAGTACTTGATGACATTCGTTTACCGAACCAGCTGAGAACATGGTTTAGCCGTCTAGGCGGCTGGCCAGGTGTCGAGGTGCAGGTCGCACCTGCCAATGGTAATCTTCGCAATCGCAATCCAGCCGGTCAGGTAGACAACTGACTCTGTGTTCAGACTTCGAGGTTCAATAGCCCGGTGGCGGCTGGAACCCACCCACCACCCGGTTAAGCTCTTGGGCGATCGCAATCAATTCCATTTCGCGCCACCGCTGACCGACAACTTGCATGCCGGGTCGCATTGAACTCGGCGTGGGAGACTTCGCCGCCACCGGGCTGGTACTTGTACGAATGACAGCGCGGCGATCTCAATGATCAAGAAAAAGGTGTCGTCTAAATCGGTTGTGTCATAGAAGATGGCAAGGGAGAGGACAATTACAGCGGTAGTGATGTTACCCCAGCGATTTGCGCCATAGGGCAATAGTTGAGAGGGGTATCAACTCAAAGCGGGACATTGCTGTCGCGAGGTAGCCAGGAGCCAGAAGGCCTGTCAATACTGACTTCTGGCTCCTGACTCCAACATTCCAAGTTCTACCAGCGTCCCGGCTTAAGCGGATACCTATGAAGATCCCGAAATATCATGTAGAAGCGTCGGGGTGTTGGGGCCGCAGTTAAGTCTTTTATGATCGCTTGCTTTCACCTTAAAACATCCCCACCCAGGAGTTGTTTATGCCTTTCAAACTGCTTCGAAGCTCAACCTGGTTATTGTGTACGCTGTGCTTGGTGGCCACCTCAGGAGCCTGCTCGATATCAAAGCTGACCAATCCGCAACCCATATTGGTCGGTCAAGGGGCCACCAGCAACACTCAACGACGCGCACCCAATTCGCTCACGTTTGAAAAAGGGGCCAGTTTTGAAGGGCTCTTCCGGGGCTTTGCTCCCAACGGAGAGAGTCTGGTCACCCAAAACCAGCAACAGGTTCACGTTTTTGATATTGACGGAACAGAACGCAGCGCTCATACGGGGGCGGCTATTGCGTTTGCGCCCAACAGCGAGGTAATGGTTGTGATTAAGGATGAGTGGTTCGCACCTACGGAACCGACTAATCCCTCAACGGAATTATTAACGCTTGACGGCGATCAGTTAGCGAGTTTTCCAGGCTTCTTTGCGGCGTTTATGCCAGACGGTCAGCAAGTGATCATCTATGGCGGTTTAGCAGACCCGGTTTCCCGCTTATTGACTTTCAGCGGCGAGGAGTTGGCTGCATTTGAGGGCAAATTTTATGGGCTGACACCAGAGCAGAACGGCTTGATTACTTACTCTGAGTCAGAGCAAAAATTTCAGGTATTTGATTTCGAAGGCACTCAAGTCGTCTCGTTTCCAGCAGCAAGGGTTGAAGACGTCTATCCGCGACTGGAGTTTACGCCTGATGGTGAACGTGTTGTGATCAGGACAGGGGCCTCACCAGGGGAAATGCGATCGCACATTTTTGAGCGCAATGGCGTCGAACAAGCCACATTTCCTGGTATTTACCAGGGCGTGCTGGCCCACAACGACGGGCTGATTCTGATTGGGTATGACGCAGACAAACCGGTCTCTCGTCTCGTCAGATTTGACGGCGAAGAACTGGCCTCTTTTAAGGGCGGCATCACCGCGTTTACCCCTGATGGCAAGGTTATTACAGCCGATTACAATGCCACCCATATTTACCAAGCCGACGGGACTGAGATGACGACTCTCCCCGGTACTTTTGTGACATTGACACCGGATGAACCCAGGATCGTTACCTCTGTCTTTGGCGACGGATATCTTTACGATTTAGAGGGCACAGAACTGAGCACCTACGCAGGGGGATATACCGAGTTCTGGTCAGAACAGCAGCTTGTCGTCACCACTTCTGCATTTGATGAGGATCTAACCCGCTTTTACCACATTGACGGGACAGAAATTGCGAGCCTACCTGAAACCTTTCAACCCCCATATATCGCCAATTTTTATGTCGATCTGACAGGTCAATATCCCGAAGATTTCCAGCCCCAATTTGACGATAGGGTTGTGACCTATTCGTATGAAGCAAATCGTACTGACGTCTATTTCATTAAGTGAGAAAATTATCGAAAAGCGATCTCGGAAAAAGTTGGCGCAGGTAGCTTTCAGTCATGTAGATCGCTCAATTAGCGTGCTAGCTGTTTCCGCGAAGGCATTTCTAACCTAGATTGCCTGCCACTTTAGCTAGTGACAGGCTGAGGATACTGGCGATTTCTGCTGGGGTGAGACCGTGCCGGTGGAGGGGGCGATCGCCCACTGTAAAATCGGCACCCCGCTCCAGATTGGCCGCCAGCACTATCCCTATGCCAATGTGTTTAGTATGTACTTGGCCACCGGCCTATTGGCTACGCCTGTGGTCACGTTTCCCATCGGTCAAACCACCACTGGACTGCCCTTAGGCGTGCAACTCCATGGGCGTCGCTGGCAAGACGAGCGCTTGCTCGCGATCGCCTATGGCCATGTCCGGCATCACTGACCCGCTGCCCGCTCTGCCCAACGCTCTAATGACTGCTTAACCATGCTCTATCTCGAATTCTTTCACACGGCCTTACAACGCCCTTGGACTGGCGCTTACGCCAAATTTTTAGCGATCGTACTGCTCTATGGTGCGACCGTTCACATCGGCAACATTGCCGGATTGACGGGAAAGCCTTGGCTGTCAACCCCATTACTGTGGCGTGGGCTGGATATTGCGCTGCTGATGTTTGATGTGGTGAGCGCGATTGCTCTGTGGCAAGGGTTAGCTTGGTCGGTGTGGCTGGTGTTTAGCGGCATTAGCCTATTACAGTTTGTGCCCTATACGCTGTTGCGATCGCAATTCATCCTCAACCCTGAAGATGCCCAAACGTTAAATGGATTGTTGGGTACCGAAGCCTTGCTGCTAGGGATTTTTATTTTGTTACTGGGGCTAAAAAAATAGGGCTGGCATTAAATATTGGGGGTAGATGAGTCGTCATCCAGAACCTGACGTCAAAGGTGCAGTCCACAGTAGAGGTCATAGCCATAGCGACTGGCCACCGATCGCGCCCCCATCAGGTCAAACATTTGGTTGGTGATGGCCAGCCCGACCTGGATGGCGAGGGCTTTGGCGGCGGCGGCGCTGGTGGACAGGGCCGCCCGTGCCTCGGGGGCGTCGGCCCCATCCACAAGTGATTCTGAAGACGATTGCGGCTCAAGCTATCCGCAACCGCTGAATATCCTGAATGGGGGGTACCCCAAACATACGGGAATATTCACGGCTGAACTGTGAGGGACTTTCGTATCCCACCTGATAGGCTGCATGGGTTGCATCGGCGTTTTCAGCTAGCATCAGACGACGCGCTTCTAACAGCCGCAATTGTTTTTGATACTGTAGCGGGCTCATTGAGGTAACAGATTTGAAATGTCGATGGAAAGATGAGGTAGACATGTTAGCTTGCGCTGCCAGCGCCTCAACCCGTAGCGATTGGGCAAAGCCAGCTTTGATCCGTTCAATCGCGCCAGCGATACGCTGCATATTGCTCCCGGAGGTGGCAATCTGACGAATCGCTTCGCCTTGTTCACCTGTGAGCAGACGGTAGTAGATTTCGCGGATAATCATCGGCGCTAGAAATGGAATATCCTGCGGCGTATTCAAAAGCTGAGTCAGCCTGAGCGCGCAATCAATCAGTGGCAGATCGACATCGCTGACGAACAACCCTCGGCATGAGCTTTCTGGGGTAGCTGTCCTGGGTTGAACCTGGGCAACTATGTCGAAGAGTTCAAGGGGGGATAGTTTTAGAAGAAAGCCTAAGTAGGGCTGCTCGGGCGTCGCCTCCACGATAAATCCCCTGACGGGCAGTTCAACAGAAACCACCAGATATTGAGCGACACCGTAGTGATAGGTCTCCTCACCGAGCCATATCTCCTTTTTTCCCTGAACGACGATGGCGATCGCCGGTTCATAGACGTTGCATATCGTCGTGGAGGCATCGTCTCGCATGAATTCTAGTTGAGCGATCGCAGTTGGGTGAATTCCATTGCCCCTACCGTCCGTGTGTCGCGCCACCCGTGCCGCCAATTCTGCACAACGACGAGCGATGCTCGAGTGGCGTTGCGCCATCGCGTCGTGGTTAACCGTTTCAGTCTTCATGGTGGGTTTCGACGACTGCAATCGTTGCCTACAAATCATTATAGGAAAATAGTATCTCGACCCACATCTAGTTTGAGAGGATCAGGCAATAACCAGCCAGGTTTAGGTATTCAGCGCTAAGTTCTTCAGGACTACGATAAACCCATGTTGTACAAAGACTGAAAGGATAAGGCAATGACACAGATCACTCAAAAAATCGCATTAGTGACCGGATCGAGTCGAGGGTTGGGTAAAAACACCGCATTGACGCTGGCCCAGAAAGGTGTCGATGTGATTGTGACCTATCACAGCAGTGAGGCTGAAGCCAACGCGGTCGTCTCTGAAATTAAAGCGATGGGCCGCAAAGCGGTTGCCTTACAGCTGGATAGTTCTGATATCCAAACCTTTGATGGGTTTGTCGTACAGGTCAATCGGGTACTTCAGGATATCTGGCAAACGGAACAGTTTAATTTTCTGATTAACAACGCCGGAATCGGCATCAGTAAGCCCTTTACTGAGACGACTGAAGAAGACTTTGACCGCTTAATGAATATTCAGCTAAAGGGCGTTTTCTTCCTAACGCAAAAACTTCTCTCGGTGATCCAAGATGGTGGACGAATCGTCAATATTTCAACGGGTCTTGCCAGATTCACGCTACCAGGATTCTCCGCCTATGGCGCCATGAAGGGAGGAATAGAGGTACTGACCCGATACCTGGCGAAGGAACTGGGTGAAAGACAAATCGCCGTTAATACCATCGCTCCTGGCGCAATCGAAACAGATTTCGGGGGTGGCGCAGTGCGTGACAATCAACAGATGAATGACTTTATCGCCTCGCAGACAGCTTTAGGCCGCGTGGGTGTGCCCGATGATATTGGCGGTGCGATCGCAGCTTTACTCTCTGAAGACAACCGCTGGATCAACGGTCAGAGGATTGAAGTCTCTGGCGGCATGTTTCTCTAATTCAAGCAGCGCTATTATGCAACGCCCGAAATTAAACTAATCGAGCAAACGAGCTATCAAGCCATTAAGCTATAGCTCACGAAATGCTCTGGGTGTAAGTCCCACCACTTTGCGAAAGTGTCGCGTCAGATGACTCTGGTCAGCAAAACCGCAGTCTAGGGCAATGTCCTGGATCGGCTGCTTGCCCTGCCGCAGATAGCGCTTCGCTCGCTCAATGCGTTGCAGCAACACATAGCGGTAGGGCGGCACCCCCATGAACTGTTTGAACATGTCACAAAAGTGGCATTGGCTCAATTCTGCAACGGCGGCGAGTTCCTGGAGGCCAATGCTGTCTTCAAGATGCTCGTCGATGTAAGCCAAGACTCGCTTGAGACGGCGATCGCCCAACCCCGTGGCATATTTACGAAACTTGGGCGACTGGTGGCAATAGTTCCTAAGCAGATGTAGGAGAAACAGATTACCCAGCGACTCACAGTAGAGCAGCCCGCCCAGACCGGGCTGCTGCATTTCGGCGCGGTATTGCCAAGCCAGGCGCTCAAATATTGGGTCATTCCCACAGAGAACGTGCTTTAG
This sequence comes from Nodosilinea sp. LEGE 07088, assembly GCF_015207395.1. Taxonomy (GTDB): domain Bacteria; phylum Cyanobacteriota; class Cyanobacteriia; order Phormidesmidales; family Phormidesmidaceae; genus Nodosilinea. Next base: position 3,124 of record NZ_JADEWX010000069.1, on the reverse strand, counting down.
ATCTAAATTGGGTTCTTTCCAGCCGCTTTCCTGGGCCAAGTCTTGTAGGCTCAAGGGATCGATCGCGAACAAAATTGTTTCATCCGTGCTCTCCCAAGCCCAATGGGCCGAATCCCCTTGGGCCGCCGCCAGCCAAAAGTTCCCTGCCGCATGTGCCCCTTCGTAATGCTGCCGCCCCAGGCGAGTGACTTGGCGAGTATTGCCATGGCTCAGGACGACAGAAAGAAAATGATGGCTCAAAGCGGGGACGCTGATTTCGCTGGGCGCTTCAATCTGGTGCCTGACCTCCAAGCGACCGGCCCTGAGCGACTGCTGCGACAGCACCCATTCGGGCGGAACGATTTCAAATGGGTGAACTGCTGGGTCAGTGGTGCTCATGGCAAAGGTTGGATATGGAAGTGGGCGCAAAAAAAGGAACTATCGTAAAACTCTAACTCAGGTGCCTCGGTGCCTCTGCTAGATCAAGCGTCGGTCGCACAACCAAATTGTAGTCAAGAATCAACGCTGAGACAACTATTTGGAACATCACCGAAAGATTAGACGAGTTTCCGAAATAGGCTTCAATACGCTGTTCCACTCTCCAGATATCTTTAAATTATGGCAGCGTTGTTTCCCAAAGATACGGTGACCAAACCTAACAGGTGAAAGCTTGAAGATTTTACCGAAGAACTCTACTTAACGACTTTTCTAAACAGTTCTAATGCCAATTTTTTTCCTGGAAGAAAACAATCGTGGGGAAAACTAGATTAAAAGCTTGATTCATTGAGATTCAAACGTTCCATCAAAAAGAGAGTTAAGGCATGGTTTCACTCAAGCAATCTGTTATTGGATCGGACAATGCCCCCGTAATTATTCTATTTGGCGGCAATCCAGAGCGACGGCATGAGGTGATTGAGCTTTTGGAGCACATCGGCGATGTCACCGTTTATGGCACCTTGAGCGAAGCTGAAGGTTTGGCAAAACTAGAAGAACTGGGAGAAGCGGTCAATTTGGTACTGATTGGCGGAAGATATACGCCAGAGCAGCGATCGCGTATTCAAGCTTAGGTCGCAGAGCGGCTACCCCAGGCAAAAATCACCCAGCCTGGAGAAAACTATCCCTACGAGAATGAAGCCATCCTTGTCGATGTAAAACGCAAATTACAGCCCCTATGATTGGTAATAAACAGAATGAAAGACTATCCCAGTCGGATTGATCTCGCCCCTGAAGTCCAAGTTGAAATGACAGAGATTCTAAGCAGGAGTCTAGCCAATACCATTGATCTCCGTATGCAGTTCAAATGCTCCCACTGGAATGTCAAAGGCATGCAGTTTTTTCAGCTCCACCAACTCTTTGACACCCTGGCAGAGCAGTTTGATGACTTTTCAGATTTTCTGGCTGAGCGGATTACGGCATTGGGAGGTAGGGCGGAGGGCACAGTGCAGATTGTGGTTCAGAAATCAAAAATTTCTCCATATCCAGCTAATATCAGTGCGGGGCCAGAACATTTAGTTGCCCTAGCAGAGCGGATTGCGCTCTACGGCAAAGCCATTCGCTATGGCATCGAATTGGCTGACGGTTTGGGTGATGCCAGTTCTGCTGATCTCTACACTGAGATCTCTCGCGCCACAGATAAATCTCTTTGGCTGCTAGAAGCACATTTGCAAGTTTGAGATTACCCCTTTAATCACTGCAACCCTTTAATTTTCGCAACCCTTCAATTACCATCACGATTCAATTACCATCACTATTCAACAGTCATGACTATCCAACCGCCTAGAATCTTGGCATTTGCAGGGAGTGCCCGCACAGAATCATTCCACAAAAAGCTGGTCATTGCCGCTGCTAACGAAGCGAAAGCTCTAGATACGCTGGTCACCTACATTGACCTCAAAGATTATCCTATGCCGCTCTTTGATGAGGATCTAGAAGCACAAAACGGTCTGCCTGAGACTGTTCTCAAATTTAAAGCGTTGCTCAAAAGCCATCAGGGATTTCTAATAGCCTGCCCTGAGTACAACGGCTCGATCACGCCTCTGCTCAAAAATGCGATCGACTGGGCTTCTCGCCCAGAACCCGGTGAACTGCCGCTGGCCTTGAGCTGCTTTAAGGGGAAAACAGCGGCATTGCTAGCCACGTCTCCTGGCGGCGGCGGCGGCAGGCGCGGACTGGTGCATGTTAGAGCAATTTTGGAGGGCATTGGTGTCACGGTGTTGTCTGAGCAGGCGGTCATTCCGAGTGCCTACGAAGCATTTGATCAAGATGGTAGCTTACGCATGGCTGCTCATCAGCTCGCTGTTCAACAGGTGGCTCAAAAGTTAGTTGAACAGTTGGCTGAGCAGTTGGTTGGCTCCAGAGGAACAATATGAAAATTGGCATTATCGGCTCAGGAAACATGGGCGGAAGCTTGGGGAAACTTTGGGCAAAGGCAGGACATCAGGTGATTTTTTCCCATTCTAGAGATCTCCAAAAGCTTAAGCATTTAGCCACTACCGCAGGAACAAATGCCCGTGCGGGTAGCCCAGGGGAGGCGATCGCCCAAAGCGACGCCGTGCTGCTCGCGCTCAACCCAGCGGTCATTGAGGAGGTTTTGGGCACGACTGCACTTGACCAGGAAAGTCAACTGGCAGGCAAAGTAGTCATTAGCTGCATGAGCGATCTAAAGCCGGATTTTACGGGGCAAACGATCGGGATTGCGACCGACCTCAAAATTTCGATCGCAGAAACGGTGCAGCAGATGGCTCCAGCGGCCCATGTTTTTGAAGCCTTTAACCTAACCTTTGCAGAGATCGCCGCCTCCGAATCCCGCCAGTTTGGCCTAGACAAACCCAGTATTTTCTACTGCGGTGACCATCCAGGTTCACGAGCAACTGTGGAAACGTTGATTGAGGATTGTGGTTATCAACCGATCGATGCGGGGGGACTGATCGTTTCTCGGTCTTTAGAAACTCTGGCGAGCGTATGGGTTCAGTTTGCTATCGCTAGCCAAAAGTTTGGCTCTTCCGGATCCAGGGTGGTAATTGTATAATGAGTTACGTTTAGGGGGATTGACATCATGGACTTTCACCTAGATACGCTGCTTAATTTTCCTAATGCAACCGTCGAGCAGTGCATTCAGGAGGCCGGAGAGATATTTCTGACATTG
>NZ_JADEWX010000068.1 GCF_015207395.1 Nodosilinea sp. LEGE 07088 | reverse complement strand
GCTAGGGAGAGGGGGAGCTAGGGAGAGGGGGAGCTAACGGCACATTATGGCTACACAAGAGACGCTCTACGACCAGCTCTATCGGCTTGATGGGCAGGGCTACGGGGCGTATAAGTCCATTAAGGGTGAATACGACTTTGGGGATTTTGGGCTGCACATTGACCATGTGCAGGGTGACCCGTTTGCGGCTCCGAGCCGGGTGCGGGTGGTGGTGCCGCAACCGATCGCAGCGTTCCCTCAGTCGCTCTGGACTATGCCCTGTCGGGCGATCGCACTGGCAGACTACTTGACGCGTGAGTTTTATCGGGCGACGCGGGGGCAAGCGCAGCGGTCTGGTTCGGGTAAGAGTGGGCAAATCGACATTGTGCGGCCCAGCCAGGCGGTGCTCAACCGCAGTGCAGCCAGGGTAACCTCTGAGGCGGTGGAACTACGCTTTACCGTGGGGTTACCGGCCTTTGGGCGGCGGATTGCGGGGCGGCAGGCGGCGGAATTGTTGTGTGAAGCGGTGCCGGAGCTGGTGGCGAAAACCCTGGTCTACGTGGCCCTGGATGGGGCTGAGATTCAGCGACATGTCGATGCGGTGGAAGATGCTGAGGCGCTGCGATCGCAGCTCACCGACCACAACCTGGTGGCCTTTGTGGCCGATGGCGCAATTTTGCCCCGGCGCAGCGGCGTGGATGAGCAGCCGCTTGCGGATCAGGCCATACCCTTTCAATCTCCAGCCTCGCTGCGGGTCACGCTCACCTGCCCCCACGCTGGAGCGGTGACGGGCATGGGCATTCCCCAGGGCATTACCCTGATTGTGGGGGGCGGCTACCACGGCAAATCGACTCTGCTGCGGGCGATCGAGGCGGGGGTCTACAACCACATCCCCGATGACGGGCGGCACCAGGTGGTGACGATGCCGGCGGCGGTCAAGGTGCGGGCCGAGGATGGCCGCAGCATTGCCGGGGTAGATATTTCGCCGTTTATTGGCAGTTTGCCCCAGGGCCAATCGACCCGCTCCTTCTCTACCCCCAACGCCAGTGGCAGCACCTCCCAGGCGGCGAATATTATCGAGGCGATCGAGGCGGGGGCGACGGTGCTGCTGGTGGATGAAGACACCTCAGCGACGAATTTTATGATTCGCGATCGCCGCATGCAGGCCCTGATCGCCAAGGATCGCGAGCCGATTACCCCCTTCATCGACAAGGTGCGCCAGCTTTACACCGACTACGGCATCTCTACGGTGCTGGTGATGGGGGGCAGCGGCGACTATTTTGACGTGGCCGACACCGTGATTGCCATGGATGAGTTTGCGCCCCGAGATGTGACCGAGCAGGCAAAGGCCATTGCGGTGGAGTGGCGGACGGAGCGCGATCGCGAGGGCGGTGCTCACTTTGGTTCCCTCACCCCCCGCATTGTTCAGCCCGACAGCATTGACCCCAGTCAAGGCCGCCATAGCGTTAAGCTGCGAGTCCGGGATGTCGATCAGCTCCAGCTTGGCACTGAGGCGATCGATCTATCGGCGGTGGAGCAGTTGGTAGAACCGGGACAGGTGCGGGCGATCGCCGCGGCGATCGTCTATGCCCAGCGCTATCGCATGACTCTCACCACCCCGCTGCCCGACGTAATTGAGGCAGTGATGGCCGATATAGAACAGTACGGATTAGACAGTCTTACCGAATGGCCCATGGGCGATCTGGTCAGCTTTCGCGGCCTGGAGCTGGCCGCCGCGATCAACCGTTTGCGCACTCTGTTGACGGTTTGACCCACCCCGCCCGCCGGGCACCCCTCCGCGGAGGGGACGGCGTGTCTGTTCAAAAGCAAGAAACCCTACTGCCCCAGCTTCATCGATAGGCCAATGCGCTTGAGCTTGGTCTCGACGCTCATCACCTGCACCTTCACCACCTGGCCTACTTTAACAATGTCGTTGGGGTCGCTGACGAAGCGATCGGCCATCTGCGAAATATGCACCAGCCCGTCCTGGTGAACGCCCACATCCACAAACGCGCCAAAGTTGGTGACGTTGGTGACGACCCCCTCCAGGGTCATGCCTGGCTTCAGGTCGGTGATTTCGGTGATGCCCTCCTGAAAGTGGGCATAGGTGAATTGCTCACGGGGGTCGCGTCCGGGCTTCTCCAGCTCCTGGAGAATGTCGCGCAGGGTGAGTTCGCCAGCGGCGGCAGTGGTGTATTTTTTGATCTCCAAACGCTTGAGGCGGTCAGAGGCCTGGGGAATTTTGGCCAGGGGAATGGCGAGATCGGCGGCGATCGCATCCACGATTCCATAGCTCTCTGGGTGTACCGCTGTATTGTCCAGCGGGTTTTTGCCATTGCGAATGCGCAGGAACCCCGCCGCCTGCTCAAAGGCCTTTGGCCCCAGCTTTTTTACCTTCAGCAGTTCTCGGCGGGACTGAAAGGCCCCGTGGGCATCGCGAAACTCCACAATGTTGTTGGCCACCGCCGGGGAAATGCCTGACACGTAGGTTAACAGCTCGCGGGAGGCCATGTTGAGATCTACACCCACGTAGTTGACGCAGCTCTCGATGGTCTCGTCGAGCTTTTGCTTCAGCCGCTTTTGATCGACATCGTGTTGGTACTGGCCCACACCGATGGATTTGGGGTCAATTTTTACCAGCTCCGCCAGGGGGTCTTGCAGTCGCCGGGCAATGCTGATCGCCCCCCGCACGGTCACATCCAGGTCAGGGAACTCTGCCGCCGCCACCTCACTGGCCGAATAGATCGACGCGCCCGACTCATTCACCAGCACTTTCACAGGCGGGTTCGACAAGGGTTTTAGGACTTCTGCCACAAAGGCGTCGGTCTCGCGGCTAGCGGTGCCGTTGCCGATCGCAATCAGCTCAATTTTATGTTTGCGAATCATCCCCGCCAGGGTCTCTGCCGCCTGCTGCCGCTGCCGGGCCGACTGGTGGGGAAACACCGCCTGGTACTGCAAAAACTTGCCGGTGCTATCCACCGCCGCCACCTTGCACCCGGTGCGAAAGCCGGGATCGACGCCCAGGGTGGGTTTCATGCCCGCCGGGGGTGACAGCAAGAGGTTCTTTAAGTTGGCCTCAAAGGTCTGAATCGACACCTGATCGGCCCAGGCTTTTTTCTCGGCCATCACATCGCTGGTCAGGGAGGGCTTCATCAAGCGGCTATAGGCATCCTGAATCAGATCGCGATAGAACTGGCGGATCTCGGGAACTGGAGTTTTGACGATCCGCTTTTCGAGGCTGTGCAAAATCGGCTCGGGCTCGACCTCCAGACCGACTTTGAGAATGCCCTCGCGATCGCCCCGTAGCAGCGCCAGCAGATTGTGGGAGGCGATCGATCGCACCGGGGATTGGTACGACCGATACATCTCGTACTTGGTGCTGCCCTCGGGGTGGCCTTTTTTGACGCTGGCGGTGAACTGGCCCTGGCTGAGAATGCGATCGCGCACATACCGGCGCAGATCGGCCTGCTCTGCCACCTGCTCCGCCAAAATATCCGCCGCCCCTTGCAGAGCCTCGTCAACCGTCTGCACGCCCTGCTCAGGGTTCACAAAAGATTGAGCGGCCTGCCGCAAATCAGCCCGTTTAGCCGTCTGGTTGAAGACCTCAAGCTGTTGGGCCAGGGGCTCCAGCCCCTTCTCCCTGGCCATGGTGGCGCGGGTGCGGCGCTTGGGTCGGTAGGGCAGGTAGAGATCCTCCAGCTCCGTCTTTTGCTGACAGGCGAGAATGGCGGTTTTGAGGTCTGGCGTCAGCTTGCCCTGAGACTCGATCTCGCTCAGCACCGTCTGCCGACGGTCTTCCAGCTCGCTCAGGTATTGGTAACGCTCGGCAATCTGGCGCAGCTGCACCTCGTCTAAATTGCCCGTGCGCTCTTTGCGATAGCGAGCCACAAAGGGCACCGTAGCCCCCTCAGCAAATAGCGCCAGGGTAGCGTCGATCTGGGCCGGGCGGAGGCCCAGCTCAGTCGCAATGGTATTGACAGTGGTCGTCATAGAAGGCTGCTTTATTCTCCGTACTCCTGCAAGAATAGGAGAAAATCCTCTAACGCTGCTCGGGTTGATTCGGTCGGGGTAAGTTGATGCCGTGTTTGGAGAAGGATCCATCGATTTTGGATTGCAGCTCTGCGAGTCGCTCGTTCTCGCTCCTCAAGTCGTTGCCGCTCTTCTTCAGCGCTTCGTTGCTCTTCCTCAGTCTTTCGTTGCTCTTCCTCAGCCAGGCGGTTTGTTTCTCGGTTTCGACGGTTCCACTCAACGCTGAAATTAACCAGTGCCACCACGAGGGCTGCCACAGTGAGTCGGTTGCTCCAGATTCTGGGCTGGCTAACGAGTTCGAGGAATCCGAAGTCTTGTTCATCGTAGAACCGTAGAAAGGCCACAGCAATAGTCAACATTGTCAGCCCGGTGGCTGGCAGCAGGGTCAAAAAATTCAGCCAAACCTGACGTTTGAGTAACCCCATTCTAATTGATTGGCCCCAAGTCCTACTCTATTGGAACTGGCCAGAGTGCTTGACAATGCTCTCTTTAGCAGTATTCCCTTGGGGGAGAGAAGACTGCGATCCTATCGCTGACGATCGCTCCCAGGGATTTCACCATGCAGGCTTCAGAGGTGGCGAAACCCAACACTAGCAACGGTTGCGTTGGGTTAGTGATAGCGTAACCCAACCTATGGCTAAGCTGAACTACAGGATGGTGAGTCTTCTGGCACAGTGCGATCGCCTCGGCTTACCTTAAAATCAGATGACCGACTGGTTGTATTATTTGCCGGTGATTCTGAATGGTTCAGTCACCCTCGCAGCCCTTAACCCTAGAAGCGTTTCTGCAACGGCCAGAGACCAAGCCTGCCAGCGAGTATATCGATGGCCAAATCATTCAGAAACCGATGCCCAGGGGAAAGCACAGTCTGCTGCAAACACGGCTTTCTGCGGTTCTGAATGCCGCTCTACAGCCAGAGCAGATAGCCTGGGCTTTTTCAGAGCTACGCTGCACCTTTGGCTGTCGCTCCATCGTTCCCGATATCAGCGTGTTTACCGGGTCGCTCATTCCCTGTGATGCCAGTGGTGAAATCGCCAATGCGATTGAAACCCATCCCGACTGGGCGATTGAGATTTTATCTCCCAACCAGAGCCAAACCCGAGTTACCAAGACTATTTTGCACGGCTTGAAGCATGGCTCTCAACTGGGATGGCTGATTGACCCCGATGAACGAACGGTGTTGGTCTACCTGCCGCCTGAGCAGGTCAAGATTTTCGATCAAGCCGGCGATCGCATACCAACGCCTGCGTTTGCGGCTAACGTTCACCTCACCGTCAGTGAGCTATTCAACTGGCTCGTCATTCAACCGCCTGCTCCTGAGATGTAGGGTTGATGAAACGAAGTGAAACCCAACGCTAATCAATATTCTGAGGCTTGATGGGGTCTGCTACCGCGTCCCTCAACCTACAGGTCTTCGCAGGCTTTGCTTGCCAATGCTTTGCTTAACAGCGACTGTTCCTTAGGACAATCTCAACGCGAGGCTAGCTGATTTGTTTCAGCCAACTGTAGAGAAAACCAGGTTGATTCGCAACACAACGGTTTAAACCGATGGCTGGCCAATCCTTTCCGTGAGGTGAAGGACGACGGAACGTCCTTCTCGTAGGCCGGAGGACGCGCGCAGCTGGGGTCTGGGGACAGCGAAATGTCCCCAGCAGCAGAGACGAGTCACTTCTCTAGACTTGGCAACCGGCACAGAGTTTTTTCGAGTTTCGCCATCGCCTGCTGAATGAGGGTGACGCCAGTGCTGTAGGTCTGCTTGCCCCGGTTGACAAGAGTTGGGATATCGTCATTTTTAGCCTAGCCCTGGCCACTCGACTAAGGGCGTAGTGGACTGCACCCGGTGCATGCCCGCCGTGGCAAATTGGGCATAGGTCGCTTCGGCTGGGTCGGTGAAATCGACCACCCCAGGAACAACCACTGGCGAGGTGCAGTCGTCGAGCAGATAGACTTTCTGGGCCAGAGCCGGGTCGGTGGCTTGAATGTCGCTGAGCAGATCGGCCACCGTCCAGGCGACACAGTGACTCTTGGCCTGGCCAGCAACAATCACGGCGTCAAACTCCAGCAGGGTTTGGATCAGGGGGGTGTTTTTGGGGGCGATCGCCCGGCCCTGGTCATCCTCAGTCACCTCGGGGCTGAGGACCGAGTAGTTTTCGGTGAGGGGATGGCTGCCCTTGACTTCAAAGCGGGTCTGACTCTGGCGGGCCAGGGTGTGAAAAAAGCAGGCCTCTTCGATCGCAGGCACCAGGGCATGGCCAATGCCCCCCAGCATAGAGTGGTAGGGCCAGATGGTGAGGGGGTACTTACCCCGATTATCTAAAGTTTTGGTGTAGTGCAGACCGTAGGCTTGCAGGTCTCGGGAAGGGGAGAGATTGAGAGCAACCGCAGGGTTCACCCGCCACTTGCCCTGTACCACCTCGTCGTAGTGAATCAGGGTCATTGGCGGTGGGTTATGGCCCTCGGCATCGACCCAAAACTCGGCGTGAAACACCTGCATCACCGTATGGGTGTCGAGGGTGGCGGTGATAGTGGTAATGCGGCCCAGATTGCGGTAGATAAACTCAGCCAAGCGGCGATTATCCTCCACGGCCCCCTGCCCCGATCGCCCGCCGACAAACAGCTCAAAGTCGGGAATGCAGAACGTATTTTGCACATCGATCAGCAGTAGACAGAGGCGCTGGCGATCGGTGGATGCAGGGGTCAGGCGGTGGTCTAAGGCCCAGGCTTTGGCCTCAGCAGCCCGCTGTTGATAGGGCACCCGCCACACCTCCCCGACACGGTTGGGGTCAAAAAATTGGGGTACTGGCAGCACAGCAGGTAGTGTCATAGCAGATAAATCTGTTCGGGGCTTTAATTCTAGCGTCACCCGCTGGGGCCATACTCTGGAGTCATCCCAACAGCAGCCTGCTCAGCTTAAACGGTTAAGGCCCGGGTACTCAAACCGACAACCTCGAGAGGTAGGGCAATCGCATCTTAGCCATGAGGTTGTCACCACGATGTCGCTAACTTCTGGAGTGCTTCTTGAGCTCTCTCCCCTGCTATCCGCAAGGTGATTGTTGGGTAAATCAGCATGATCTGGATCTTCTTATAACTTTATAAGTAATTTATATAGACCTATAAAATTATTTTTTGGATAAAATAACTGCCCTATTCGAGATGTATCTCGGTTTACAGTCTCTATCTAACCTTAGTGGAATAAATGGGCATCGGATGAGTTGATGCAGGTAAAAATATGCGCTACTTCCTAGGTTGGTCTCGAAAGAAAATAGCCTCAGGGTTATTAGTAACATCTGTTCTTTTCATGGGTGCTTGCTCCACTGATCAGGCCAGCTCTGATGGAGAACCTACAAGCTCGGGGAGCAATTCTGGTGAGGTGATTCGAATCGCTATTGGCACCCAGGATCAGGTAATCAATACTGCTGTTGGCGGTGCCACAGTGCGAGAACTAGAGCTTTTAGAAAAGTATTTGCCAACCGACGGTAAGTATGAGGGAGTAGAGTACGATATTCAATGGTCTAGCTACACCTCAGGCCCCCCAATTACTAACAAAATGCTGGCCGATCAAATCGATATTGGCCTCATGGGCGATTTCCCTGCCGTCATTAATTTGATTAAGTTTCAGCAAGAAGCTGAAGATGCTGACTCTATCTTCATTGGCACCTTGGCCTACAGCCCCAACGGTGCCGGTAACGCCGTAGTCGTGCCCAAAGATAGCGATGTCACCTCTTTAGCTGACCTCAAAGGGGGCACCGTTTCGGTTCCGTTTGGCTCTGCAGCCCATGGCATGGTGCTCAAGGCGCTTGCCGACGCCGGCTTAGACCCAGAAACCGATGTGAATCTGATTAGTCAGGCCCCAGAGGTGGGTGGGTCGAGCCTCCGCACCGGGCAAATTGACGCCCACGCTGACTTTGTCCCCTTTGGTGAATTATTTCCCTTCCGCGGGTTTGCTAAAAAGATTTTTGACGGTGCTCAAACCGGTGTTCCTACCCTCCACGGTATTACGGTACGGTCTGACTTTGCCGAAGAATATCCTGAAATTGTGGTGGCTTACCTGAAGGCCGTACTTGAGGCTAACCAGACATTTCAAGCCGATCCCGAAGGTATCTCGGCCCAAATTGAAGAATGGTCGGGTATCGAAAAAGAAGTGGTCTATATGTTCTTAGGCCCCTCTGGGTTACAGCCCCTTGACCCCACCATTCGTGAGGTACAGATCAGTGCACTCAAGAACAGTATTGCGACCCTAACCAGCCTCGGCAAAATTGAGAAGCCCGTTGACCCCGAAGAAGTCGTCAACTGGATTGATGAAAGCTACTTGTTGACAGCTATGGAGGAAATGGGGCTCGACTATGACGAGGTCATTGCCACCGCAGAAGCCTATCAGATTACTGGTGAAGATGCCCTAACTGGCGAAGCCATTGAAGATCCAAAACTGGCGGCTCAGCTTTGGGTGCAGGACGATGAGGAAGTGACCAACTATGCCTCGATCGCAAACATGGTCAAAGCGCTTTCTGCGCTTCAGGCCGAAGGTAAGGCCGCCGATGTCATGTTTGTTCATGACTTCAACAACGGTTGGAAGCTGTTTGCAGAAAACGCCTATTTTGTCAGCAATGGCGATCAGGTCACGGCCTTCTTACTGGAGTCTGACGCCCAGGCCTACGCTTCTTCCAATGGTGGCCAGATGACGGCATTTAGGGGGTTGCAAGACCTCTATGCCAATCGCCAGCCAGTTTTAGTCGGGGCAGTACAGCGTTAGGAGTTGAGTTCGAGTCGATAGCCATGGGCAAGCAGTCCTACACTGCCTCAGTTTGTCTTAAAGCATGGCCTGCCGCTGCACTTCGGGGTGCCTAATACAGGTCATAGAGAACAGAATGGTGAGATCTGCTTGCCCTACTGTGGCTGTCAACCAACAAGTATTGATGTGATTGAGAGGCGCACCATGGCAGTTTCGGTTCCACGATCAGGGTATCCGCGCTGGCTAGGGCAGATGGCCGATGGATTGAGTAGCTTATTTTTTTCGAATCGTTCGGCCCGGCGGTTGCTGTCTCTAGTGCTGTTTTTTGGCATCTGGCAGATTCTCTGCGAGATTAGTTTTGACTTTTTTATCAATTTTCAGTTTGTGCCATCGCCTGTGGAGGTGCTAAAAGCCACGCTGACCTTTTTTACCGAAGATCCCTGGGTGCATTTTCGCTCTAGCATTAATCGGGTGCTATGGGGCTATGCGGTGGCTTCGGGTATAGGGGTGCTGCTGGGCGTTGTGATTGGCTGGTTCGCGGTAGCTGAAGACCTGCTGCTGCCACCCCTCGAACTGCTGCGACCGATTCCTGCCGTCGCCTGGATTCCTCTGGCAATTTTGATGTTCCCCAATGCTGAGAGCGGGATGATTTATATCACCTTTGTGGGGGCATTTTTCCCGGTGCTGATTAGCACGATCAATGGGGTCGAGAGCACCCTCAGCGATACTGTCTTAATTCGAGTCGGGCAGTGTTTAGGGGCAAAACCCTGGCATATCTTCAAAGACATTGTGGTACCCGGTTCATTGCCCAGTATTGCCAATGGGTTGGTCATTGGTATGGGAAACGCCTGGTTTTGTCTGGTCACCGCCGAAATTTTGGCCGGGCGCTATGGGGTTGGCTATATCACTTGGGAATCTTACGTCACGTCTAACTACCCCCCGATTGTGATGGGGATGTTGATGATTGGTCTCATGGGTGCCTTTAGCTCTTGGGTCGTGAGCCGCGCTATGGAATTGCTGATGCCCTGGCGCGTCATTAAGAAGCAGGGTACTGCATAGAGAGTCGGCGATTTCAGTGTCTTAGATTTTGACCATTAGCCGGATATCTCTTAACAGCATGCAAGCTAGGAAAAGCGACGTGATGATGACGCAGTTAGAAGAGCGACAGACCATAAAAGGAGCCGTTCAAGTAGAAGGGCTATCGGTTACCTTTCGCAATCGAAGCCATGAAACCCATGTGCTGGACTCAATTCAGCTGGGGGTTAACCCCGGCGAGTTTGTCTGCTTGCTGGGGCCTTCAGGCTGCGGTAAGTCGACCCTGCTCAATGTGGTGGCTGGCTTTATTAAGCCGACGGCGGGGTATGTGATGGTCGATCAGAGCCCGATTACGCGCCCTGGGGCCGATCGCGGTTTTGTGTTTCAGCAGTACTCGCTGCTGCCCTGGAAGACGGCGTTTCAAAATATTGAGCTGGGGCTAAAAATTCGCGGCATGCCCAGGGCTGAGCGTACTGAACTGGTGAACGACTACCTCAATCGGGTGGGGCTGTATAAGTACCGCAACCGCTATCCGCACCAGCTCTCAGGGGGCATGCAGCAGCGGGCCAGTATTGTACGGGCGCTGGTGAATTCGCCATCGGTACTGCTAATGGATGAGCCCTTTGCCGCCCTCGATGCCCAAACCCGTCACCTGATGCAGGAGCTGCTGCTGGATATCTGGGAAGATTTGAAAACCACGGTAATTTTTGTCACCCACGACATTGAAGAGGCGATTTTTCTGGGCGATCGCATCTGCATTATGGGGGTACAGCCAGGCCATATCAAGGCCGAGCTGCCCATTGATCTGCGCCGCCCTCGCCATTTTGATGACACGCTGTCAACGGAGTTTGTCACGCTACATCGCCAGGTCTTTGAGTGCATCCGCGAAGAAACCATGAAAAGCATGGAGCTTAGTTTTTAGATTAAGACAGAGATGAGGAGAAAACAATCCGATACATCAAATCTATCGATCGATAAATTTTCTGCATCCTTAAGTCATTGCCTAAAGACATAAGTGTATGGCCTGTCACAGTCAAGACCAATAGTTTTGGAACAATAGAGCTATAGCACGGCAGCATTAACGCTTAGATCTTCGCCAGCCTAACCCTGAGTCGAATTGCTTCGACTCAGGTCAGTTTGTTATTGCATCGTTTGAATCTAGTCTAAAAACTCGTTAGGTTACCTGCCTATGTTCTCATGATTCTGAGCTAGGCGTAAGCCTGCCTTTGGTTCGGACTGTTCTCTCAAGCAACTTCTCAGGAGCGATTATGGTCACCAGACGAGAATTCAAGAAACTGATGTTGGCGAGCTGTTTTTTGGGCAGCTTTGCAGTAGCGACGGCTAGCTGTGCAACCTCTGGAAATGAAGCTCAATCAGGATCAGATAGCCCAACCGCAGTTGAGCCCAAAACTGTTCGGCTGGCTCAAAATTTGTCGCCTATATCAGGAGTAGCCATTGTTGCGAAGCAGCAAGGTTTTTTTGATGAGTATGGTCTCAACGTGGAGGTGAGCAACTTTACTTCTGGCAAGCAGTGCCTAGAAACGGTTGTGGGTGGAGGTGCTGATATTGCTACTACCGCAGAGGCCCCCACCACTGCCGCCGCTATGGCAAAGCAGCCCATAGCCTTTTTGGCCAGAATGGAGTATTCAGACTTAAAGACGCTCACCCTTAAATCTTCTGAAATTGGCACTCTTGCTGATCTGAAGGGCAAGAAAATTGGATTTACTGCCGGGACAGGTAGTGAAGTTTATACCATGAGCGTGCTTGCGAAAGCGGGACTCTCGCCCGATGATGTTGAGCTGGTGAATTTGCGCCCCCAGGAGATGATCCCAGCACTTTCCTCTGAGAGTATTGATGCCTACAACACCTGGGAACCCCATGTTAGTAACGGCAAAAAAAGCATGGGAGAAAAAGTCGCACAGATTGACACCAGCGGCATTTATTCTGAGACCTTTAACATCGTCACCATGGTTGACTACCTCAACCAAGAACCAGAAGTTGCCGAAAACTTCTTAAGAGCCCTAATTGATGCTGAACAGTGGATGAAGGCGAATCCGGCTGATGCGATCGCCGTTATCGCTGAGACGGTTGAGATGAAAGAAGAGGATCTAGCTGCCATCTGGGACGACTATGTCTATGAAGTCGTGCTCGATCAGAAGACCTTAGATATCCTCAATACCCATGCCACCTGGAGACTTGAAAGTGGCAACCACCCGCCCAATGCAGAGATGCCTGACTTTACCACCGTCATCTATTCAGAGCCGCTCAAAAACGTAGCTCCTGACCGGGTAAAAATCTAGCGAGATAGCTCAGCTCAAAGGAAGTCGCCATGCTAGAGAAAAGCACGATCTTTGATCGGCTGACATTGTTCCTCTCCATTCCTATATTTTTGGTAATTTGGGAAGCGATTTCAAGGGCTGAAATTGTCAATCCAGTGCTTTTTCCACCTCCTAGTTTGGTGGCTGTAGCTTTATATAAGTGGGCTGTAGATGGGTCTTTGTTCCTGGATTTATGGATGAGCCTCTCCAGAGTCATCGTTGGGTTTGTGTCTGGAGCCTTAGCCGGTGTTGTGATTGGTATTTTGACGGGGCGCTATCGGCTATTTTCCAATCTCTTGACGCCTTTGTTTCAGCTGCTGAGGCCGATTCCACCGATCGCATTCGTGCCCATTGTTATTCTCTGGTTTGGTCTGTCTGAACTCGGTAAATGGTTTTTGGTGTTTTGGGGGGTTTTCTTTACGGTTTGGATTGCCGCCCATCTGGGGGTTCAGAAAGTAGACGAAACCCTGATTCGAGCTGCCCAGTGTCTAGGAACTCCTGACAAAAAGATGCTGCGAGAGGTGCTGTTCCCAGCATCTCTACCCTACATTTTTGTGGGGCTGAGAACGGCTGTGAGTATTTCTTTCTACACACTGGTCGCAGCTGAGCTGGCGGGTACATTCTCTGGCATTGCCTATAGAATTGATATCGCCCAGCAAAATTTGCAGGTTGGGCAGACTATCGGTGGGCTGGTTATTTTAGGGATTGTGTCTGCGGTGGCAGATAGAGGATTTGGGGCTTTATCTAAGCGACTGGTTTGGTGGGGCTAGTACTCGACGGCATAAATAAAGCAACTATTGCTTTGGGCAGAGGAGCAGGGGAGCAGGGGAGCCAAGTAATCTGCAATGGTGGGCATATTTCCGCCATACAGTACTAGTGGTTGCAAAGGACTTAGTTTCACCTCTATTGAGTTAGATTCTATTGAGTTAGATGTATAGACAGTAGCTTTAGCCAAGTTCAAATCTGATCACCCATGAGCGCAATCAATCAAACGGCTACAGACATAGGTCCACAAACTGCCCGTAGCCATCAGGGCAATATTACTATCCAAGATCTCTCTATTGTCTTTGGCAGTGGTCGGTCGAGCTTTGTCGCCATCGAAAATATTTCTCTAGACATTACCTCCGGAGAGTTTATCTGTATTATTGGCCCTTCAGGCTGTGGCAAGTCCACTGTTCTGAATGCGATCGCGGGCTTTACCCACCCCGCCACTGGTCAGGTCTTAGTCGATGGTCAGCCGGTTCAGAAGCCCGGTGGCGATCGCGGCATGGTCTTTCAGCAGCCGTCACTCTTTCCCTGGAAGACGGTTTTAAGCAATGTGGCCCACGGCCCCTTGATGGCCGGTCGTTCTAAGCAAGCTGCCCTAGCGATTGCCAGAGACTTTTTGCAAATTGTCGGGCTGGCTAATTTTGAAAATAACTACCCTATGACGCTGTCTGGCGGTATGCAGCAGCGAGTCGCGATCGCCAGAGCCCTGGCGAATTATCCCAGAGTGCTGCTGATGGATGAACCGTTTGGGGCCCTCGATGCCCAAACGCGCTTCATGATGCAGGAAAACCTGCTGCGCCTCTGGGAGGAATTTAGAATCACGGTCATCTTTGTCACCCACGATATCGATGAGGCGCTGCTTTTAGGCGATCGAGTCATTGTCATGAGTGCTGGGCCAGGGCAGGTAATAGAGGACATCCGCGTCGATTTTGAGCGCCCCCGAGATGCCGACCTGCTGATGGATACCAGATTTCTAATACTAAAGAAGAAATGCTTTTCACTGATCAAAAAGGAGAGTTTATTGGCTTTTGAGCAGCAGAAAAAAAGCAGCATTCAAAAAGCGGGCAAGCACAATTAGCATAGCCAGATAAACAGAATTTATCGACTCATAAATTCTGTTTATCTGACGAATATCTTCTCAGCTAGCTTTGTTTTATTGGCTACAAATAGCCCCTGGTTTCTTGCAATAATAAAGGCATTAACAGTCAAATTGTAGCGCCGTTGCTTTTCCTCTATATCCTTTGGTAATAGTGTCTCAGCTGACTGGGAATGACTTCCGTTAGGTCGCTAACTATTGCAAAGGGAAGTGATCCGTTCTTGACCAATTTCGCGCACGTCTTAAGTTTAAGGATGTTGGCGCTACGATTTTTTGTCCATCACTTTAGGGCTCTTGTTTCTGATGATACAAAACAATAATAAGCTGCCAAGAAGGAAATTCTTAGGGTATGCAGGTCTCGCTACCACTGGTTTTTTGGTGGCAGCAGGTTGTGCTCAAACGACAAGTGATGCCCCAGTCGAAGGGGCAGAAGAGGCTCAAGCAGAATCCAGTGGCACCATGCCTAAGGTCAGAGTGGGCTTCCAGACGGGGGATATCAACAATATCACCATGGTCGCCTTCAACGAAGGCTACTTTGAAAAGGCTGGTCTGGATGTTGAGCTGAGCCCCTACTCCTCCGGCGGAGCCATGGTTCCAGCATTGGCGGCTGGAGAAGTCGATATTACCTGGTTCTTTCCGTTTCCCTCATTGACAGCCTACGCCAATGGAGTAGGTCTGGAGGTGATTCTGCTAGACCATGCCCCGATGACAGCAGAGCGTTTGATTGCGAAAGGCGTTAGTAGCGCAGGCGATCTAAAGGGCAAGAAAATCGGGGTCACCATTGGCACGTCTGGTCACCACTCGTTACTAGCAGCCCTAGACAAAGCGGGTATTGCTCAAGACGAGGTAGACCTGGTCAACCTCAAACCGGCAGAGATGGCCGCGGCCTTTTCTGCCAACCAAATTGATGCCGCCTGGACGTGGGAACCAGCCGCTGGAGAGCTCAACAAGCTCGGTGGCGAAGATTTAGAAACCTCTGAATCAGTCGGGGCCTATGCTGTTGCATTGTGGGCCGCGCGCAAAGAGTTTGCCGAAGCCAACCCAGAGGTGATGATGAAATTTATGGAAGCCTGGGATATGGCCCAAAAGGCCTATCTGGAGGATCCAAGCGCAGGCCAAAAATGGGAAGCAGAACGCCTCAATCTATCCGCAGAAGAGTTTGGCGATATGGTGGGTCGCCAGGGCTCAACTGTGATCTTGCTTGAAGATCAGCTGTCCGATGAATGGCTGGGAGAACCGGGCAAGCCTCAGTCGACTGATCTATATCAAGCCTATGAGAAATATGCTGCGTTCTTGGTTGAGCAGGGCCGAATTGATAAGGCACCCGATGATCTCGCTCCCTTAATTAACTCTTCCTATATTGCCGAGTATCTGAGCAGCAAAGGTTGACAAGTTAGCACCTGGAGTGAGTGATGAACTGGGACTGATGAAAAATCCACCTTTGCAGCAATCTATAGACCAACAGTCGAGTCAGGCAGTTGTTTTAGATGATCCGAATTTATCTGAAGTAGTTGTTACCCTAGACAATGTCTCCTTTGGCTATAGCTACAAAAAGCTCATTTTGAAGGATCTCAACCTGACCATACGCCAAGGAGAAATCCTGACGTTGCTGGGGCCTTCAGGCTGTGGTAAGTCAACTCTCTTAAACCTCATTGCTGGGTTTTATAAGCCATTGTCTGGCCTGATTACCCACGGGGATGAGGTGATTAAAGCTCCCGCTAACAAACGTGGAGTTGTTTTTCAAGGTAATGCGTTGTTCGACTGGATGACGGTTGAACAAAATATAGGCTTTGGCTTCCGGTTTCAAAAGCTTCCTAAGACAGAAAGCCGATTTAGGGTCAGGCAAATCATTGATCTGGTTGGTTTAGCTGGCAGCGAAAAGAAATATCCCTATCAGCTCTCGGGGGGAATGCGTCAAAGAGTTGCCGTGGCCCGATCTATGGTGGTGCATCCTGAGGTTTTGTTGATGGATGAACCCTTTGCTGCTGTCGATGTGCAAACCCGTGAAGGTTTGCAGGAAGAGCTTTTGAAGCTTCATGATCAGGTCTCTGGTGCCATCTTATTTGTCACCCACAGTATTGAGGAGGCAGTCTTTTTGAGCGATCGCATTATTGTTCTAGACAGAGACTGTAGGGGAATCTTTGAGGAAATCAAAGTGCATTTGCCTTCACCACGATGGTCTGCCATGAATCGTATCTCCGAGGAGTTTAATCAGTACAGAACCCAGCTCTATCTGAAACTCAAGGAATTGGGGTAGTCAGGGAGGTGAGGTTAAATCGCTTGTCTATTTCAGGCCATCACATCGGCAAGATAAAGCTATCTTCCTGTGATTTCTATGAATAGACTGTTACTTTCAACGAAGGTAGTTGATCGATTATGTTGCTCAAAACA
Source organism: Nodosilinea sp. LEGE 07088 (assembly GCF_015207395.1). Classification (GTDB taxonomy): domain Bacteria; phylum Cyanobacteriota; class Cyanobacteriia; order Phormidesmidales; family Phormidesmidaceae; genus Nodosilinea. Next base: position 11,876 of record NZ_JADEWX010000068.1, on the reverse strand, counting down.
GCTTGGCGCAGTGCTCGCCCCAAAGGTCGGGTTCAGGACTTACAGTCCCAGGCTTTACGGGAGAAATTAACGATCCTGGGCGTTTCAATTCTCATCCCGCTGGCGATTTTGGTGGCTTGGGAGCTAACAACTCGCCTTGGCTGGGTTGACCCTTTATTTCTGCCTAGTCTGTCAGAGATTGTCGCTGAGTTTTGGGCCATGGTAACTAAGGGATATGCTGGGACTTCGTTGCTCTCCCATATCTTTATCAGCCTGCAGCGAGTTTATATCGCTTTTTTCGTGGGTACCGTTATTGGCCTACTGCTGGGGTTGCTGATGGGGTACTACAAATACATCAGGGCGGCCTTCTACTTAGTGACCGAAGTGCTGAGGCCGATTCCTCCCCTTGCCTTCATTACCCTATTCATTCTTTGGTTTGGCATTGGCGAAGTCTCCAAAGTCATGATTATTCTCTATGCCGGTGCCCTGATCGTCATGCTGAATACGATGGCGGGGGTGCAGGCTTGCCCTAAAGAAAAAATTCTGGCGGCCTATACTCTGGGGGCCAATGATTTAGCCGTGTTTCTCTACGTCATTTTGCCTGCGGCCCTGCCCAGCATTTTTACGGGTATGCGGGTGGCCTTATCGGTTGATTTTGGCATTCTGGTCGCGGCAGAGCTTTTGGCGGGCGATCAAGGTCTGGGCTATTTGATTCACGATGCCAGTACTTTCTTTAATGTCGAAGCTTTGTTCGTCGGGATTTTCTTGATCGGTTTCTTTGGCCTGCTGTCAGATGTGGTGCTGAGAGTGCTATCTAACCGAGTGGTGCACTGGCAGGGGCATTAGGGTAAAACCTGATGAATTCCAGACTATTCCCTGTTGGGGAGCAGGGGGGAAAAGCAGATGTATCACGTTTGAATTGAAGTACTAGGTAGGTCAACGTTAGCCGTTACAACATACCTGACTTCTACAGAACCAGTTTGTATTCAACTTAAATTTAATTGTTTGAGGATTTTAGTCAATGGTTCAGTCAATCGATAAGCCCGTTAGCAGCGCCACTTTGGAAGATCTCATCCTGAGCAAGATTACTAAAGAGAAGTGTATTTCTCTAATTCAGGAGCTGGTGCCGATTGGTCAGCCGATCTGCGGCAATTCCATCGATCCAGAGTACCCGATGCCCCAGGAGGAAGATATTTCCCACCATGTGGGTAATTATCTAAAAGACGTTGGTCTAGATGTGGAGTGGGTCTCTAAAATCGAAGGCCGCCCCAACGTGGTGGCCCGCTGGAATGATGGCCTTGACGGGCCTGCTTTAATTTTCAACGACCACCTGGACACCTATCCTTCTGGTGACCCAAAAGAGTGGGACAAATCTGCCCATAATCCGTTCAATGCCACCCTAGATGGCTCTTTGCTCTACGGTCGGGGCACCTCGGATACTCGGGGCAATATGGCCTGCCACCTGCTAGCTGTGGCGGCACTGCGGGAGGCAGGGGTCAAGCTCAAAGGCGAGCTAATTTGCGCCTACACCGTCGATGAGGAACGCCATGGCAATGCTGGTGCACTGCATTTGCTCAATGACTATGGCCTGACGGCGGACTACGAAATTACCGCTGAACCAACCGCCTGGACCGATGCCGAGGGTGAATGGGGGATTGGCATCGCCCTAGCGCACTCCGGGCTGTGTTTGGTGGATATAGAAACAAAAGGGGTGAGATCGCATATTTGGCGACCCGACGAGGGGGTCAACCCCATTCTCCACATGTCTCGTTTGCTGGAGGCGCTGAGACAAATGGAATTTACCCATCAGGCCCCTGAGATCTACGGGCCAACCCAACCCAGCATTTGCCCGGTCAAAATTGAGGCGGGCCAGGTGGGAGAGGGGCAGTTCACGCCGCCATCCTGTAAAGCTCGGGTCTGGGTGATTGGACTGGTGCCCGGAATGACCTATGACTCTATTCTTCAGGATCTCAATGCCAAGATTGCCGAGATTAAGGCCGATGACCCCACCCTCGATGTCACTATTACGCCGGTAGAGGGGGAAACCTTTGTGCCCGCATCGGTTGAGGTCAGCAAAGATGCTGCCCATGTGCAGGCGATATCCAGGGCTTATCGCAAAGTTTTGGGCAAAGAGCCGGTGCTGTACCGCAAGAATGCCTACTGTGACACGCTGCGCTTTTCCCACAGCGGCATTCCTTCCATCACCTTTGGCCCAGGGGAAGATGGCTGGCCCCCAGTGAATGAGTACATCGACATTGAAAAAGTGGTGGCCGCGACTAAAATCTATGCGCTATTTCTACTGGACTTTTTCAAAGTAGAGCGCGAGGACGTTTAGGCTGACATGGTCATGCAAGCAGTAGAGCCTTGCTCGTTATCGATTGAGTCGTTGAGATTGGCCTACCACTCCGGCCAACTCACCCTGATGGTCGTCGTCGATGGAATTTTTCGGCAGATTTCCCGGCGGCAGGGCGATGGCATCTGGACATTCGTGCTCCCTGAGGCTGAGGTCTTGGCGCGGGCGGCCTGGTTAGAGCAGCGCACGGCGACAGAACGAGATGCTCTGCCGCTGTGGGGTATTCCTTTCAGCGTGAAGGACTGCATTGATATTGCTGGTCTGCCAACCTCGGCAGGTTGCCCTGACTTTGCCTATGGGGCGCAGCACACTAACCTAGTGATTCAGAAACTGCTGGATGCGGGGGCAATTCTAATTGGCAAGACCAATTTAGACCAGTTTGCCACGGGGCTGGTCGGGGTGCGGACGGGGTATGACATTCCCCACAATGCCTATGTGGCCGATTTTATCGCCGGAGGGTCGAGCTCTGGATCGGCGGTATCGGTGGCGGCTGGGCTGGTGTCGTTTTCGATCGGCACGGATACGGGCGGGTCGGGGCGGGTGCCAGCGGGGTTGAACAATATTGTGGGGCTGAAGCCAACCCGGGGCTTGTTGAGCACTCAGCATATGGTGGATGCCTGTCGCACCCTCGACTGCGTTTCCATTTTTGCCCTCACCCCCGAGGATGCCTGGGCAGTATTTCAGGTGGCGAAAGGGTTTGACCCTGGCGATCCCTTTGCTCGGCCTGAGGTCACGCGATCGCACCGCCTAGAAACCTATGAGGCCGGGCAGCCTTTTCGGTTTGGCATCCCCCAGAAAGAGCACCTGGAATTTTTCGGCAATGGTGATGTGGAGCGGGCGTTTGCCGAGGCTGTGGCTCTGCTGGAGTCCCTGGGTGGCACTGGTCAGGAGATTAGCTATGCCCCGTTTCTCGCCGCCAATGACTTGTTGTTTAAAGGCCCCTGGGTAGCAGAACGGTACGCCTCGGTCGGAAAGTTTATCGAAGCCAATCCCGAGTCGGTGCTGCCGACGACGCGAGAGATTATTCTCAGAGCCAAACAGATCTCCGCAGCAGAGGTGTTTGAGGGACTTTATGCGCTGGCCGAAATTAAGCGGCAGGTGGAACCCCTCTGGGATGACATCGACGTGTTGCTGGTGCCCACGACTGGAACGGCCTACCGGATCGCTGAAGTGAAAGCTGAGCCGATGGCGTTGAATACAAACCTGGGCTACTACACCAACTTTGTCAATTTGCTGGATCTGGCGGCGATCGCCCTTCCCAACGGCTTTCAATCCAGTGGCGTGCCCACGGGAGTGACGCTCGTTGGCCAGTCGTTTACCGAGGCGTCTTTGGTGAAGCTGGGGGCGATGTTTCACCAGCACCGGGTTGAAATGCTAGGGGCAGCCCCTCTACCGGTAGCGCTTTAGGGCAACGCCGCCAGCCCTATCCTGAGTCTGATCACTCCAGCCGCAGGGTCTTGGTGAGTATCACCATCCACTGGTTGGGAAGGTCGGTCGCTGTGGCACTGATCGGCGGCACGGGCATGGGCTCTGAGCAGTCGTTGGGGTCGGCGTAGCCGAGGGCGTGGAGAATTTTGATGGTACGGTCTATGGCGGCAAGGCTGCCGTAGAGCATGTGGCGCACCCGCTCGGGACGGGGCTGAGGTTGCGCAGAGGGAGACGGCGGAAAATTAGACCCACCGCTAGCGTCGGGTTCGAGGTATTCAAACATCGGTTCTGTGTTCCTTTTTTGGGTTCGAGGAAAACAGAACGCGAAAACCCTAGCTAACCGCAGCTGAGGTGCAAACTGGGAGAGCTAGGGTACGATCGACCATAGCCCGGCAATCTGCTGAGAAGATTTGCGGGGTTAGCTGTTCGTAGGTGTTGCAAGCGCCTACGGACAGCGCCAAAGTTTTCGAGTTCTGCATGGTCACCGTTCTGTTGAACGACTTAAGGTAAGAGATTACTGGTACAAAAGCTCCCCGTCAACCGTACAAAAGATAGTTGTTAAGGGCAGGATTAGCTATCCAGCGGGCTTCTCACCCCCCGCCCCCCACGATTGAGAACATGGGTATAAATCATCGTGGTTTTGACATCCTTATGGCCTAGTAGTTCTTGCACTGTGCGAATGTCGTAGCCGTCTTCGAGCAAGTGCGTGGCAAAACTGTGGCGAAAGGTATGACAGCCCACCCGTTTTGCAAGTTGAGCAACTTGCACAGCCTGTTTTAGGGAACGCTGCACCCCACTCTCATGGAGATGATGACGGCGAATAACACCACTGCGCGGGTCGCGCGATCGCCCTGGCGAAGGAAACACAAACTGCCAAATCCAGGCCCGATCGGCATGGGGGTATTTACGCTCTAGAGCAAAGGGTAAGTAGACCGAACCATAGCCTTGGTCTAAATCTAACTGGTGCAGGCGCTTGACTTTACGAAGGTGCTCTTGCAATGGCTCAATCAAACTATCGGGCAGCATGGTCACCCGACTTTCGTTACCTTTGGTGTCGCGTGCCACAATCTGCCGCTGGGCAAAATCAATATCTTTGACTCGTAAACTCAAGCCTTCATTCAAGCGCAATCCACTGCCATACAGCACTCTGATTACCAGTCCATGCACACCTGACAGATGCTGCAAAACAGAGCGCACCTCGCCTTTGGTCAGCACTGTGGGCAAATAATTTGACCGTTTTGCCCGTACCGCATCCAATGCTGCCAATTCTTGGTTGAGCACATTGCGATACAGAAACAACAGGGCACTAAAAGCCTGATTCTGAGTTGAGGCCGATACATGCCCTTCAACCGCCAGATGGGTCAGAAATGCTTTGACCTCAGCCCCGCCCATGTCTTTTGGATGCTGCTTGTTATGAAAGAGAATGTACCTGCGAATCCAGCCGACATAGGTTTGTTCGGTTCGGTAGGAGTAATGCTTTAGGCGAATTGCGTCGCGAACTTGATCAAGGAGTTTTCTCGGTCGAGATTCCATAGGGAGGAGAAAGATGCAATTAGGACTAATGTACTAAATATTACACCTTGGTTCTCCGTACTTAAGATGAAGATTTACTGAAGCTATCGGCATAACACCCTCCAGGAGGGCTACTATGCGGGGCAAGATCTGAATAACACCCCGATAAGGGGTGTTATCAAGACATTGATCGGCATAACATCCCTTTTGGGGGTAGATAGCCTGATCACGATCTTCATAACACCCTAAATCGGGGCATTATGCCGACATTTTTCAGCCTAACACCCCTTCAGGAGGTGATATTCAACTCAGGATCTGGCTAATCACCTCATCCGGGGGTATTAGGCTGAATCAAGAACTACCAGTCAGGCTAAACAGTAGTTATGCCGACTCAACTTGTTTATGGTGGCGTGCATTTGAGAATTATCTGTTTGAGTTCAAAGTTCTGAGGATCTTAGCAGGCTGAAGATATGGCAGTAACTTTTGAAAAGCTTTGGGTGATCGCGAATAGGGAAGCACGGCGGATCGGAGAACCGCCTAATGATGTCTTTCTACCAGTTGGGTTACGACTTGAGTTACCAGTGAAACCTTGGGAATACTATTGCACCCCAACAAATGTCAGAACATTTGCAAGTACTGGCTGTGATGGCGTTCATTATAGTTTTCTAGAATTAAGCTCTTCATCGGAATTGCCTGTTGTAATGACGGTGCCAGCTAATTATGAGAATCCGAATCCAAACGTAATTATCAGTGAGAATCTGTATGAGTTTCTCTGCTTAGGATCCAAGGCAAGCTACATAGGACTGGAAGAGCTTTCCTATGAGAATGGAGAACTTTCTCTCTTGAAATCAGTAGACTACGCTGAATTTTTATCCAATGAGCAGATTGAACTTTTGAATATATTAAGCGATGAGTTCTTGCTTCATCCTTGGTCAGTACTTGAGGAGAGGATAAGCTGTCTTCAGTCAAAATATCTTGATTTATTGCAATTGCGCGACCAAGAAAAGTATTTTGATGAAATGTCTGCCCTAAGAAGAGAAGGTTATTTTCAAGAGGTCGGTTCTAACGAGACTGTCTTGATAGGACTATACCAAAGTGAGTCAGAGTCTTATGATGATTGTCCGCCGACATAACAATCCCGTTGCACACCGACCGCATCAAGCTTCTGTAGTAGATTCGATAGGTTGTTAGCGGCGGGTGAACGGGGTCGTTAGCCCGCAAACCTCGCCTAGCGACGCGGCGTTTGATTCTAGAGTGCCTAGGTGTAGCTCACCTCGCGGGTACTTTTGCATACACAGGTGGAGCAGGCGAAGATGGGGGTTCTGTGTCTACCTTGCTTAAGACTGATTGACACCCTTAGACTCGTGATTAATGCCTGTTGCACCTACCGTTGGTGCTTCCCCTATTCTTGTAGATACCCAGGCTACAAGGCTACTGCTAAGGCATGATGGTCTTAGTGAAAACAAGTTTCAGGATAAAAGATAGTTGAGCAATAATTAGGATGGAAAATCGCTAGAGGAATCCAGCAGTGAAAATAAAGATAAAAAACCTTGGTGCAATTAGGCAAGCTGAATTTACTCTAGGCGACTTGACGATCATCTGCGGATCTAACAATACTGGTAAAACCTATGCTACCTATGCACTATTTGGTTTTCTGCTTACTTGGCGTCGAATGTTTTCCATTGAAATTAACGATGAAAAGATAGATCAACTTCTGTCAGATGGCGTAATTCGTATTGAAATAAAAGAATATGTTAGTCAAATCGAGGAAATTATTTCTAAAGGCTGTCAAGTTTATACAAAAGAATTGCCAAGAATTTTTGCAGCGCAAGCAGATCGTTTTAAGGAAACAGAGTTTTCTATAAGCTTGAATACACAAGCCATTAATTTAGATAGCCAGTTTGATCGAAAAATTGGTTCTAGTGAAGCAGCATTATTTTCTACGACTAAAAGCAAAGACAGCACAGAGTTAGTTGTCACCCTGCTAGTTGAAAAAGAAAAGGCAAAAATTCCTACTGAAATCCTCAAGCGTATTGTTTCTGATAATTTAAAGGACATTATTTTTGGTAAGGTTTTTCCTCGTCCTTTTATTGCGAGTGCTGAAAGAACGGGAGCTGCAATTTTTCGTAAAGAGCTTAATTTCGCACGAAACCGTTTGATTGAAGAGATGGGTCAAGCTGATAAAAACATTGATCCGATGGAACTTTTATTTAAAGACTATGAAGATTATGCTCTTCCCATAAAAACAAATGTCGAATTCACTCGAACACTTGAAACAATTGCCAAAAAGAATAGTTTTGTAGCTGAAAATCATCCTAATGTTTTGAAAGACTTCGCAGATATTATTGGTGGCGAATACACTGTAACCCGTAATGATGAGCTTTACTATGTACCAAGAGGTAGACGAGTTAGGCTCTCCATGGATGAAAGTTCTAGTGCTGTGCGATCTCTTCTAGATATTGGCTTTTACTTAAGGCATGAAGCTGAGCATGGTGATTTGCTTATGGTAGATGAACCCGAATTGAATTTACACCCCGAAAACCAGCGCCGTGTTGCACGCCTTTTTGCTCGTCTAATTAATTTGGGAATTAAGGTTTTTATGACGACTCATAGCGATTACATTATAAAAGAATTGAATACGTTAATAATGCTTAACCAAGAAAAGCCTTATATAAAACGTATTGCCGAAGAAGAGGGTTACGTCACAGAAGAATTACTATCTTCTGACAAGGTCAACGTTTATATTGCGGAAGAAGCCTCAATAATTTTGGATGGTAAAACAAGGAGAACAAAATGCCAAACATTAACGCTAGCTAGTGTCGATCCAGAACTTGGGATTGAGGCTCGTAGTTTTGATACAACTATTGAAACTATGAACCGAATTCAAGAGGCGATTGTTTGGGGTCAGGAATAATGTCTGATATCGCTATTTTCAAAGAAATGATAAAGCGGACTGCTACAGTTTCTCTAGAAAGTTATCACAACAAACATAAAGTTACACTCGAAGAACCTGCACCTGCCAACTATTCTGTAACGATTTACGGAATGCCCGATGATGATCAAGTTGTTGTTATCAAGGCCGATGCCTTTAAAGCCCCAAAAGACATATTTGCTGATTCTAAACGTGAGTGCAAACGTGCGGATTTTGTTATCGTAACTGAAATCAATGGGAAACAAGTCATTATTTGTATCGAAATGAAGGGGGGTCGTGGTGGAGCGGAGATAGAAATTATTCAACAACTCAAAGGGGCAAAGTGTTTTGTTGCCTATTGCCGAGAAATCGGGCAATCCTTTTGGAATCATCAAAATTTTCTTAAAGATAGTGTCTACCGTTTTGTTAGTATTAGAAATATTAGTATTTCCAAGCGCCCAACACGTCCCCCTGGTCGCACAGAGATACATAATCATCCAGAGCGAATGTTAAAGATTACTTCCCCTAGAGGGCTTCAGTTTAAACGTTTGGTTGGAGATTTATGAGGGCTAACAACCCCAATGCACCCGACTGATGAAAGGATGTCTGCTAGCGTTCGCGGTTTACTTACAGCGGGTGATTGGGAACGTTATGTCGCCCCAGCAGGAAAAATTGAGATATTATGCAACAAATATTTGCCATGAGCGAAATCCCAATTATCACATCTGAAATATTTGTTGCATATTCACAATGTCCCCGAAAAGCTTTTCTGCTTTTATTTTCTGAGGATAGAGGGCAGCCTCATGAATACCCACTGATTTTAGGAAAACGTCGTCAAGACAGTCGAGAGCAATATTTGGAAGAGTTTTTGAAATCTCATCCTAAAGCTAAGGGTTATGAGACAAAAACTTTCAAAAAGCATGAGTATCTGATTGACGCCACACTTAGATCGGATCAATTGGAAGCTTACTGTGCTGTTTTGACTCAAGTAGATACTAACACGCCAAATTCTCGAATCAGCTACGAGCCTACAATTGTCGTAAGCACCTACAGTATCACTCCTGAACAGAAAACAGAGCTATTATTCATTGGATTAGTGTTAGGGCGCATTCAAAAAGAGCCACCTACTACGGGAAAGATTGTAGGCATGGATGGGAAGAGCCATCGAGTTCGATTAGAAAATGGCTATAAAGATATTAAAAAATCACTAAAAATAATTGAAAGTTGGTGCAAAAAATCGATATCTGAGCCTCCCGCTCTGATTTTGAACAAAAACTGTCAGTCTTGTCAGTTTCAGCAGCTTTGTCAACAGCAAGCTGAGAAAGAAGGCAATCTAAGTTTACTTGATCGAATGACTGCTAAAGCAATCCAAAAATATAATAAGCGTGGCATTTTCACAATTCAACAACTGTCTTATCTGTTCAAACCGCGTCGCAAGCGAAAAAAGAAGAAAGAAGCAGAGCCTGTAAAGCACAGTCTAGAGTTACAAGCTTTAGCGATTCGAGAACAAAAAATCTATATTCAGGGAATGCCTGATTTGATTCGGCATCCAGTAGAATTATTTTTAGACATTGAAGGGATTCCTGATCAGCGTTTTCACTATCTGATAGGATTATTGGTTTGTGAGGGAGAAAAATCTGTCCAGCATTCCTTCTGGGCAGATATTCCAGAAGAGGAAGAGGCAATTTGGCAAAAGCTTTTGGCTAAGCTCAATGAATATTCAGGAGCGCCAATCTACCATTATGGTAACTATGAATTAAAGGCCATAAATGAACTAACTAAAAAGTATGCAATAAATGCTGAAAAAATTGAGAAGCGCTTAATAAATGTCAATTCGTATATTTATGGAAAAATTTACTTTCCTGTATTTTCAAACCGACTAAAAGAAATTGGTTCTCTACTAGGAATTACTTGGCCGCCCCCAATTTTTTCTGGACTCCAAAGTTTAGCTTGGCGGTGTAAGTGGGAAGAAAACAGAAACAGCAAATACAAAAATAATTTATTAGTTTACAACGAAAAAGACTGTAACGCTCTCAAATTATTAGTTAATAAACTTACTGAAGTTGCTAACCAGGAGCACTTAAATTCGAATATTGCCTTTGCTGACCAGAAACGGCTATTATCTACAGAAATTGGCAAAGATATTCATTTTCATCTAGAGCTTATTCTGAAATCTTCCCACGCTGATTATGATAGGAAAAAGATTTCTCTTAGAAATGAGAATAATTCTAAGAAAACAATTCAAAAAGAAGAGAAAAAGAAGGGAAGGGGTTTTGTTAGAAAAGCACCTTCTAAAGTTAATAAAATAATTGAAGTACCGACTGTGAAGGCTTGTAAAAAATGTAGTCAAGAACTATATCAAGATTTTCAAAAGCCTATTCATGTAACTATTATTGACTTGATTTTTACAAAATCAGGATGCAAAAAAGTAATTTATCTGCATAAAAGCTTCAAAAGCTATTGTGAATCATGTAAGTTATATTTTGTGCCAGATATTTTCTCCAAAGGTTCAGGAAGCTATATATTTGGTCATGGATTTAGGTCCTGGGCTGTATATCAAAGGATCTCTCTTCGTTTATCTTACCGACTAATAGTTCAAAATAGTATAGAGATGTTTGGCGAGCCGATTGGGCGAAATTCAATAAGTAACTTTCTAAATTACTTTGCAGTTAAATATAGTGATTCTGAAAAGATACTTCTTGATAAAATTTTAACAGCTCCCTTCATCCATGCTGATGAAACACCTATCAATATTCAAGGAGTAAACCAGTATGTTTGGACTTTTACAAATGGTGATCATGTAGTCTTTAAATTGACGAAGACGAGAGAAGCAGATATTGTCCACAAAACTCTACGTAAGTATAGTGGTGTATTAGTTTCAGATTTTTATGCTGGTTATGATTCTGTGTCTTGCAAACAACAAAAATGTTGGGTACATTTATTGCGAGACATTAATGATGATCTTTGGAAAAGTCCATTCGATTCTGAATATGAAGCTTTTGTATTAGAACTCAAAGAGCTAATTTTACCAATTTTTGAGGCCATCGATAAATATGGATTGAAGAAAAGAAATTTAGGAAAATATAGAAAAAAAGTAGATCAGTTTTATAAAAATCACATTACCAGCAAAAATTATCAATCTGAATTGTCAATCAAGTACCAGAAGCGATTTGAACGTTACCAAAAGAGTTTGTTTACATTTCTTGAATATGACTCCATACCATGGCATAACAATACAGCGGAAAGGGCTCTTCGTCATATTGCTATTCAAAGGAAGATATCAGGCTCATTTTTTGAAACTGGTGCTAATTCATATCTGACTCTACTTGGAATAATGCAAACTTGTAAGTTCCAAGAGAAATCATTTTTAAAGTTTTTAGTCTCAGGTGAGAAAGATGTTGATGCTTTTAAGTCACCTAAGATAAAGAAAAGAACCCAAAAAATTGCCAAAAGTCATACTTAAATCAATGAGTAAGACTATAAATAGGTAACGCTATACTTCTAAGGCTATTTTAAATTTCTTGAAATAATGATAAGACTCTGGATTTAAGTTACGATCATTATGCGGTAGTGCATTAGTGTACGGGGCAGAGGAAAATCAGACTATGCCATCGAGATGACAAGGGAGTCGAACCCATGACGATTGAGATGATTTGTCCGACCTGTGGGTCTCATGATATTTCCAAGAACGGC
>NZ_JADEWX010000328.1 GCF_015207395.1 Nodosilinea sp. LEGE 07088 | reverse complement strand
GTGGATGGGTGGGAGAGTATTTTGCCCTTTGAATTTGCCCCCTATCTCCCCTATCTCCCCTATCCACCCCTCTAGCCTTGCAACCGTGGCCGAAAGTTCCGCAGTCGCAGTGCGTTCGTCACCACCGACACAGAGCTAAAGGCCATCGCCGCCCCGGCAATGATCGGGCTGAGTAGCCAGCCAAAGATAGGGTAGAGCAGACCCGCCGCGATCGGGATACCCGCTGTGTTGTAGACAAAGGCAAAGAACAGGTTTTGGCGAATGTTTTGCATGGTGGCGCGGGAGAGCTGAATGGCGGTGACAATGCCGTGCAGGTCGCCGGAGATCAGGGTGATATCGCTGGCAGAAATGGCGACATCGGTACCCGTGCCAATCGCCAGGCCGACATCGGCCTGGGCCAGGGCCGGGGCGTCGTTGATGCCGTCGCCCACCATGGCGACGAGCTTGCCTTCCCCCTGCAGGGCAGCAATCTGGGCCGATTTTTGGTCGGGGCGCACTTCGGCGAAGACGCGGCTAATGCCGACCTCCTGGGCGATCGCCTCGGCGGTGCGGCGGTTGTCGCCAGTCAGCATCACCACCTCTAGGCCCATGCGTTGCAGGGTGGCAATGGCCTGGGCAGAGGAAGGTTTGACCGCGTCGGCAATGGCAAACAGGGCCTCGACTCGACCATCCACCGCCAGCCACACCACGGTGCGGCCCAAAGCTTCAAGCCGCTCCCACTGAGATTGCAGACCATCCGTGGCGGTGCCCAACTCCTGCATCCAGCGGTGGGTGCCAATTTGCACCTGCTGACCCCAGACCACCCCCTGGACGCCACTCCCGGCCACAGCCTCAAAGTCTTGGGCCTCGGTCAGCGACACCTGCTGCGACTGGGCGTATTGCACTACCGCTTCCGCCAGGGGATGCTCGGAGTTGCGCTCCAGCGTGCCCGCTAGCTTCAGCAGGTGCTGTTCATTGTCGTTGGCGGTGCCCTTCACCGTCAGGTAGTCGGTCACGGTGGGTTTGCCCTGGGTGATGGTGCCGGTCTTGTCGAGCACGATGGTCTGAATCTTGTGGGCCAGCTCTAGGCTGTCGGCTCCCTTGATCAAAATGCCGTTCTCGGCTCCCTTGCCAGTGCCCACCATGATTGAGGTCGGCGTCGCCAAACCCAACGCACAGGGGCAGGCGATAATCAGCACGCCCACGGTGGTAATCAGCGCCATGGTGACGTTGCCCATGACGTTGTACCAGAGGATAAAGGTGAGCACTGCGATCGCAATCACCCCCGGCACAAACCACGCCGTCACCTGGTCGGCCAGCTTTTGAATCGGGGCCTTCGACCCCTGGGCCTGCTGCACCAGCTTAACGATCTGGGCTAAAAAGGTGTCCTTGCCCACCCGGGTGGCGCGAAACTTGAAGCTGCCAGTCTTGTTCAGCGTTGCCCCAATTACCTCATCGCCAGCGGCTTTCTGCACGGGCACGCTTTCGCCGGTCACCATTGCCTCATCGAGGGTAGATCTGCCGTCAATGATGGTGCCATCGACCGGAACTTTTTCGCCGGGGCGCACCAAAATCACGTCGCCCAGGGCCACCTCGGCAATGGGAATGTCAAACTCCCGACCCTGGCGAATCACCCGGGCGGTTTTGGCCTGCAACCCCATTAGCTGGCGAATGGCCGCCGAGGTTTGGCCCTTGGCCCGGTTCTCCAGCAGGCGGCCCAGCAAAATCAGGGCAATGATCACCGCTGCGGCTTCAAAGTACACGTCGGGGGTAAGCCCCTGATCGATAAACCACTGGGGGTAAACCGTGGGAAACAGCGAGTAGAGAAAAGCCGTGCCCGTACCCACCGCCACCAGGGTATCCATACTGGCCGAGTGGCGTTTGAGGGCTTTCCAGGCATTGATGTAAAACCCACTGCCGGCCCAAGCCACGACGGGGGTGGTCAGCACCAGCTGCAGCCAGGGGTGGTGCAGCCAGGGGGGAATGAAGGGAATCGGTAGCCCCGTCATCATCGGCAGCGAGCCGACCATCAAAATGCCGCCAATGACCAGGCTAAACACCGCCTTGCGGGTGAGTTGGCGGTTTTCGGCCTCCCGCTCCCGGCGTTCGGCATCGTCTTCGGCGGCCAGGGGGTCGTCGTTCATGGGTTGGGCACCATAGCCCGCCTCATCCACCGCCGCCTGTATTTTTGTCAGGTTGGTTCGGTGGGGGTCGTAGGTGACCGCAGCTTGCTCGGCACCGAAATTGACGGTGCAGGCTGCGACACCGGGCACCGACTGAATGGCCGACTCGATGTTGCTGGCGCAGGCCGCGCAGCTCATGCCCCGCAGTTTAAACAGCTGGTTTTCCATGTGCTTTTCCATGCTCGGACTCCCTAGGCAATGGTGTAGCCTGCGGTGGTAATGGCGGTTTTGACTGCCACCTCGGAAGCGGTGGTGTCCACGCTGACCTGCTTGGTTTTGGGGTCGGCATTCACCTGGGCGGTGGCATCGATCGCCTGGATCGCCTTGGTCACGGTATCGACGCAGGCCGAACAGGCTAGATCTGGAACGGTTAAGTTGAGCGTCATAGATGACTCCCTGAGACTCTGGGTAATTCTATCTTGAAGCCTCTAGTGGACTAGAGAGTCAAGGGCGCTTAGTTTAAGTACATAGTCAAAGCCTTGGAGCGATTGAAATCCTTGGGGAGAGCCTGGCGTGGTGTCACCCCAGGCTTAAGGCCCGCTCTCTGGGCAGCACTGTCAATTTTTTGATCTAGGAGCCGGTCTGCCCACAGACACCTTCTAAACTGGACAGTGGGAAGTTCTCTGTCCAGTGACGAGCCGCCAAGAAAAACGGACATGGGTTAAGTCAAACGACCCGTCATGCCCGAAACTGGCTGATATAGAACGTTTCAGCCAGCAATATTATGGAGC
>NZ_JADEWX010000327.1 GCF_015207395.1 Nodosilinea sp. LEGE 07088 | reverse complement strand
GGTCGGGGCTCAGAGGCCGTCGATCGAGATTGCGGTTGGGCAGGCTGCGATCGCGGTGGCACAGCGGCCCGTCGGGGTGCCGTTGCCGGGGCCGGAGTCGTTGTGCTAGCCAAGGGCTGAGCAGGCGGGCCAGGGGCAGGCGTCGTTCCTGGCGTTGCCGCTGCATCGGGCGTACCCGCGGGCGGTACTCGAGTAATCGCTACCGTATCCTGGTCGGGGTCGGGGGGCGGAATCACCGCCTCGTCAGAGGACCCTACGGGCAACATCAGAAGCAGGGCATGTAGCCCTAAAGAGGCCAACAGCAGCGGGGCCAGTAGGGTTTGCCAGGGCGATCGCGGCCCCCGAAAATTTATCTTCATCGCTCGATTTACCATGCTGTATGCAAAGACCCCTCAGGTCTCAACTCAGAACACCCTAACGTTTAACGAGGCTGGCCATCCCTAAGCGTATTTCACCTAAAAAAACATCCCGATCAGGAACACGACCTTGCCCCCTGATTGACTGACAAAACTTGTCAGCAGAATCCTCGAACGCCATCTGGGAAAGGGGTTGGGGGTAAGGAGCGGATAACTTTTGTCAGTCAACTAGCCTTGGCCCAGTGAGCCGGTTGCGGAGAGACACCGAATAGGTATTTAGTTGGAACACTCTAACCCAGCTTAGCCCCTCGGATCGGCTTGCCAAAAAATCACCAGGGTAGTCGATCCGCCAGGGCTAACGGGCACCAGCGAGATCCAGAGAATCGGGTTGCCGCCATCCTGAACTTCAAACAGATTGAACCCACAGTAGGCCTGACCCAGGGGCTGCACCGTCTGCTCGGCAAAGGTTCTGGGGATATCCTGCTGCTCTACTAGCTGAATATTGCGGCTCAGGTACCGCAGATCGGCGGCAGGAGGGCGCAGGGTGTAGGCGCTGCGGTCAATGGAGCCAAAGAAGCACTGCCGGGTGCTGGTCTGCCATTGAGAAACATACAAATCCCAGATATCCCCCGGAAATTGGTCGGTGAGATCAAAGTTGCTCTTGCCGGGTTCTCGCCCGAGGGCGCCGACCGCTGAGCTGACCAACTGCGCTTGGCGATTGGGGTCAAACCCGGCGCCGGGGTCTGGCTCAAGCGGGTCGTCAGCCGGAGACGACTCTGTCGCGGCGCTTGGTTCTGACGGCGGATTGTCTGGATAGGTTTCTGGCACAACGGGTTGAGTAGGTGCCTGGGGGGCCGTGGGGGTCGGCGCTGGCGGCGTAGCGGCGGCGGCGGTTTCGGCGGGCGGGGGCGCGGGCTCCGCATCGGCCAGACTGCTAATGCTCAAGAGGTCAACAACGGTCTCTTCTGTCTCGGCAACCTCCGCTTCCTCCTCGACCACAGGCTCTGGGCGCGAGGGTACTGGAGCAAACAACAGCAGCCCGTGCAGCAGCACCGAAAGGCCCAGCAGCGGGGCCAGTAAGCCCCTGAGCCAGGTCAAGCGGCGGGGCGAACGGAGGGGCGGTGGAATAGGTCGCGTAGACTCTGGCGGCGGGGCGGAGCGGGTCGCCTCGACCGATTCCCGAATGGGCATAGCTGCGTAGATATAACGGCGGCGGGGTAGGCGTTGATCACAGACTTAGCAACGCGGCAAAAAACTCGCTGGGCGCAACTCAGTTAGGACAGTTGTGGTGCCGCCCCCGGGAAGACACAGCAGTCCCGAGGGCGGCAAGACAGGCGCGATCGCACCTTAGCTAATGGGGCTTACAGCTCGGCCAGAATGGCTTCGTAGCGCTGCGCTGACAGCGGCACATAGCCCACTTCGGGAACAATCTCGGGGGCGTTGTCGATGGTGAACTCGACGAAATCACGCACCTCGGGATTGCTCTCTAAGCTGCTCTTCTTGACGTAGATGAAAATAGGCCGAGACAGCGGCGTGTAGGAGCCGTTCTCGACGTTTTCGGGGGTAGGCGCTACACCATCGATGGCTACCGCCTTGAGGCTATCCTGGTTTTCTAGGTAGTAGGCCAGACCAAAGTAACCGATGGCGTTGGGGTCGCCGCTCACACCCAATACCAAAATGTTGTCGTCTTCGCTAGCGGTGTAGTCAGCCCGGCTAGCCCCCTCCTCACCCACGATCACATCGGTGAAATAGTCGAAGGTACCCGAGTCGGTACCGGGGCCATATAGGCCAATGGGTTCGTTGGGCCAGCTAGAGTCGATTTGGCTCCAGTTGGTGATGCTCCCTTCAGCATCGGGCCCCCACAGCATTGCCAGCTGCTCAACGGTCATGTCTTCAGCCCAAGTATTGTCGGGGTTGATCACCACGGTCAGGGCATCGGTGGCGACGGGTACTTCGATGTACTCAATGCCAGCCGCAGCACATTCCTCAGCTTCAGAACTTTTGATCGGGCGAGAGGCCCCAGTAATATCTAGCTCACCAGCACAAAACTTCTTGAAACCACCGCCGGTACCCGAAACCCCAACGGTAACCTGGGTGCCACGGTTGGCCGCCATAAACTCTTCGGCCATGGCTTCGCTGATGGGAAATACAGTGCTGGAGCCGTCGATTTGAATCGTCGAATTTTGAGAAAACGCACTGGGAGCAGCAACTCCTAACGCGACAGTAGCGGTTACTGCCGCACCTAGCGTGTAGCGATTAAATTTCTGTCTACCGAGAACCATACAACACTCTCCGTGGCGTTTAACAACTATGAAATGCGCCATTTGTGAGTTTATGCTTCTAACCCTAAGAGTTGCTGATGCCTGCTGTAAGGTTAGGTTTAGAAACGGTTAAGCCAGATTTAATCTAGCCCATTGTAGGTAACTACTCCAAAAGTGCTGGTAGAGACAGGATCTATAAGCTTAGCCGCAGGTAGCTGCCGCCACCTGCGGCGCTGAAGCTTGAGCGCGAATCACATCCGGTAACGGTGGTATTCGGTCATCGCTA
>NZ_JADEWX010000067.1 GCF_015207395.1 Nodosilinea sp. LEGE 07088 | reverse complement strand
GGTTTGGTAGGATGCAGGAAACATATTGGTTTAGGGGAGCTGCACTGAGGCTCCCTATTTTTTGTCCCCTTTATTGTCTCAAAGCCCTGTACCGCATGACGTTGAGTACCCTTGTCACCCGTTAAGCTGCTGCACAAGTTTTTTGACAGCGCTCGATTAGATGTGGGGTTGCCAGACCGCTTTGGTATACCGGTGAAACCCAGGGAGTGGTTTCTTTTACCGCTGGGGGCCATTGAGGAAGCGATCAAAAAAATCAAGGAAGGTACCCTGGATCAATTTCGCTACGACCCAGAGGCGGCAAAGCTAGTGCGATTGTAGTGTCGTCTCAGGAAGATAACTATCCCGAACAGGCAGGGAGAGATCCTCAACCTCAATCATCAGCCGTGGGATAAGCCAGCTCACCCATGATGTAGGTGGCAGTTACCGCGCGATCGCCCCCCATAATCACCAACGAAAACAACAGGTCCGCCAGGGATTCTAAAGTCAGCGGAATACCCGCTTCATTCCGCAGCGCCAGCAGGGTTGTCGCCTGGGGGTCGAGCACGACAAAGTCGGCCTCCTTGCCGGGGTCAAAGCTGCCCAGTTTATCCTCCAGACACAGTGCCCTGGCCCCGCCCAGGGTAGCGAGGAACAGCGCCCTGAAGGCCGAGAGCTTTTGCCCCCGTAGCTGAGCCACCTTGTAGGCTTCGTTGGTGGTTTGCAGCAGCGAAAAGCTGGTGCCCGCCCCCACGTCGGTACCCAGGCCAACCTTGACCGGGTACTCGGGATTTTTAGCCTGCTCGATGCGAAACAGACCGCTGCCGAGGAACAGGTTGGAGGTGGGGCAAAAGGAGATCGCCGCCTTGGCCTCTGAAAGGCGCTGAAACTCGGCATCGGTCAGCTGTACCCCGTGGGCAAACAGCGATCGCTCCCTCACTAGCCCGGTCTGGTCGTATACATCCAGATAGCCCTGGTACTGAGGAAACAAGCTCTGAATCCAGGCCACTTCATTGACGTTTTCAGATAGGTGGGTGTGCAGGTACACATCGGGAAACTCATCCAGGAGGCGGGCCGCCAGCTTCAGCTGGGCCTCGCTGGACGTGCCCGCAAACCGGGGAGTAACAGCGTAGAGCAGCCGCTCCCGCCCGTGCCATTTTTCAATTAACGCCTTTGACTCATCGTAGGATGACTGGGCGGTATCGCTGAGGTAATCAGGGGCATTGCGATCCATCATCACCTTGCCGCTGATCATGCGCAGGTTGCGGGCTTCGGCAGCCTCAAAAAATGCATCCACCGAAGCCGGAAACACCGCCGCAAATACCAGGGCGGTGGTGGTGCCGTTCTTGAGCAACTCGTCTAAAAATAGATCGGCTATCGAGCGAGCATAGGCGGCATCAGCAAACTTGCGCTCGGTGGGAAAGGTGTAGCAGTGGAGCCATTCCAGCAGCTGTTCGCCGTAGGCGGCAATCATCCCGGTCTGGGGATAGTGAATATGGGTATCGATCAAGCCCGGGACGATAAGCTTGCCGGTGTAGTCAACTACCGGTAGGTCGCCTAAGGTGGGCTTTAGCTCATCGTAGGGGCCTAGAGCCTCAATATGCCCCTGGCGAATTACCAGTAGACCGTCGGCGATATAGCGCACCGCTTCGGTCTCGGTCTGGTAAAACGGGTCGGCCACGCAATCTAGCAATGCGCCACGAATAGCAGTAGCCGCCTGGGTAGAGAGCTGACCAGGACGAGTCCCCATAGTTAATAGCCCCGATGCGATGACTAGAATGCCCCATCATACTGCGGCCCACCCAAAGCGCCTGGGAGAGCCCGGTGACAGCCCCTAACTCATCCTAAACTCTGGAGTTGATTTGGATGGCGGCCCGACTGCTCTAGCAAAGGTCAGAGGCCTAGGGGGTATCTACCAGTTTTTGAAACCGAGGGTCATCACGACAGCTGTCGAAATGAGCATCGATCTGCACCATCACCCGGTACACATAGGGACTTAGCACAAACGTGCGGTAGAGATTTTTTAGGGTTTGCTCCAGGTTGCCATCCATAGCGTAGGCACGAGCTTTGCCGTACCAAGCGTTGGGGTTTTCGGTCTGATGAATCAGAGAGGTCTCAAAGCTCTTGATCGCCTGGGCATAGTAACCCATTTGAATCAGTACCGTGCCTCGTTGGTTCCAAATATAGTGGGCAGTGGGTTTCTGTTCGAGGGCTACCTGCAGCACCTGTAGTGCTTCTTCGTATCGGTGTAGGCCACATAGGGCTACGCCCTGGTTGTAGCGCGCCCGATGATCTTGGGGGGTAAGTCTAATGCTTTGCTCAAAACTACTGACGGCATCGCGGTAGTGACGCAGCTGGTTTTGGGCGGTACCGAGGTTGTACCAGGCCTTATTGTCATTGGGGGTTAGCTCTACAGCCTGCTTGAGGTGAGTAACGGCAGCTTCGAAATGACTCAGCTTGGCCAGAGCATGGCCTTTGCCATGCCAGGCCAAACCGTAGGTAGGGCACTGATCTAGGGCGTGGTTAAAACTGTCAAGGGAAGCCTCAAACTGTTTCAGCGCGGCCAGGCAAAACCCATGCAGGGTCCATACCTCATGGGCTTGGTCGTTAAGGGCTAAGACCGCCTCAAACCGGGCTAGAGCTTCGCCATAGCGCCCAATCGCGTAGAGCGCATCTCCCTGACCTCGGAGTAGCTCAGCGCGAGTAGGTTTTGACAGAGCGATATCAGATCCAGCAGACATTCGATCAAGAGGCACCGCTTAACGATGCCGGGTGATGGGCCTTACCCCAGATTGCCCGCTTTTAGTGCGATCGCACCGTTAGGCTAGCCCCTTGGCCCGTTCACCCAGCAATATCAGGCCATTTGTAGCAAACTATCCAGGGCCATACCCGCTACTTGTGCCGTATGTACTCATACAGGTCAATGTACTCCTCACCCGGATGATTCCAGGAAAAATCGTAGGCCATGCCCTGTTGGGCAAGACGACGGAAGAGGGCGGGCTGCTGGGTCCAGATGTCAAAGGCGCGGTTCATCGCTGACTCCAGAGCAACGGTGTCCTGCTGGAAAAACACAAAGCCATTGCGCTCTTCGGGGCCATGGAGAGTGTCATAGTCCCAGTCGAAGACAGTATTTACCAGGCCGCCTACGCCGCGCACAATGGGTACCGTGCCGTATCGGAGGCCGATCATCTGAGTCAGACCACAGGGCTCAAAGTTGCTGGGCACCACAATCATATCGGCCCCGGCATAGATCAGGTGGGCAAGCTCTTCATTAAACCCCAGCTCCAGATGAACATCGGGGTTGTCGTTGAGATAGAGCTTTTCATGCCAAAACCAGTCGTTAATGCTTTTCTCTGTAGCCGAGCCCAGCAGCACAAACTGCGCCTGGCGCGACAGAGCATAGTAGATCGCGTGGTGCACCAGGTGTACACCCTTTTGATCGTCTAAGCGACCAATAAATGCGACCAGAGGCCGATCGCTCTGGCGCAACAGCAGGCGATCGCGCAGTTCTTTCTGATTGAGAGCCTTATCTTCAAAGGTGGTGAGGCTGTAGTGGTGTGGAATGTAGGGGTCTACCTCTGGATTCCACACGTCGTAGTCAATGCCGTTGAGAATGCCCGAAAACTTATGCTGGTTGGCGTGTAGCGTATGCCCCAGGCCAAAGCCCTGGTCAGTATGCTGGGCTTCCCAGGCGTGATAGGGCGACACCGTGTTGACATGGTTGGCGTAGGTAATCCCCCCTTTCATAAAGTTGATCGCAAACGGATTGAAATTATCGCGCAGGCGATGGGGCTGAAAGTAATGCTCCGGTCGGTTTAGCCCAGTAGCCTGCAAAATCTCAGTACCGCCAAAGCCCTGGTGCTTGAAATTGTGGATGGTGTACAGCACCCGCTGAAACTCCATGCCGTTGTACTGGTAGATTTCAAACAGCATGACTGGAATGAGACCAGTCTGCCAGTCATGGCAGTGAATCACGTCGGGGCGCTTGTTGCTGCGCAGCAGAAATTCCATGGCGGCCTTACTAAAAAAGGCAAACCGCATTGGGTCATCATCGCAGCCGTAGTAGCAGCCGCGGTTAAAAAACATCTCCCACGACTTGGGCTCGATAAAGAAACACAGCTGCCCATGTACCCAGCCGCACAGCACATCGCAGCGAATGTCGGTGCCGTACCAGGGCACGATCAGGTCGCAATATGCCTCATGCAGACCCCAAATATGGTCGTAGCGCATGCAGTCGTACTTGGGCAGAATCACCTCGACGCAGTGGCCCTGGGTCTCTAGCTCACGGCTGAGGCCGTAGACCACGTCTCCTAAGCCGCCAGCCTTAATAACAGGGGCACATTCCGAAGCGACCTGCACAATATACATGGCATCTCCCCGTTATCAAAGGTGATTTTTGTTGCCCCTATTCAATCAGGATGTTGGGGCATAGGCAAGATCTTGACGCTGGAAATAGGCCCAATCTAGCCAATGAGATAAGCTGAGTGACAGCAAAACGTAAGTCTAACAGCTGTGGGCCTGTTTCTGCGGCTTGGTGCACTTGTCTACTCCTCTGCTGGGGAGGGAGTCTCGGCCCGAAGCTGTTCTAAGGCTTGCCAACGGCTCTCCAACTCTTCACGCTCCTGTTTGAGGCTGCGCTCAAGCTCTTGAATTTCGTCGCGGCGAGCAGCCGTTTCTAGCGCTCTACGATCGACCTCTTGGCTTTTGAGGGTAAGCGATTGTCGCCAACGCTCAGCTCGTTCAATCTCCTGCTCGAGGGCTTCGGGGGTCACACCATAGACCAAGTAGTGCTCAACTAGGCCGAGTATCCACGCAGTGGCATCTTGTACGGCGGTGATCTGACTCAGGTTATCGAGGTCTACCAGTACTAGGTTGCCTTCTTGAAACGCCAGCAGGCGCGTGGTTTCAACAATACGCTCTGACGACAGCAGCGTCCAGGTCGTTTCAGAGGTCTGCTCGGCCAGCAGCAAAAGTTCTGCACCGCCCAGGAATGCTTTTTTTTGAACCTTTGCCAGGTATTGCATTAGTCGCTAAATCTATACGCTCTAGGCACGAGTATACCTGGTGAACCCCGGCCTTTAGGCGCAGGTCGCTATTCGCGTTGCTGGGAGGAATCGCTCGACGCTGTCCGTAGGCCTACGGAGATGTCACCCGCTATGAGCGGATAATGACCCACAATTTAAGTTATCTCGCCGAGGTGGGATAACCGGGCTCAGCTTAGACTGGGGTTAGTGTACGAAGTGTTACAACATTGTCTGAATATATGGCTGAGGTAGAGTTTTAGCTCCCGAAAACAGCTGTCGTTATGATCAATTCAGAGTGCGTCAATATGTCGAACCTTGAGCAGACCATCGAAAGAGTATTTGCGGCCCGTCGCCTGACCCGTAATGACCAGCAGCAGCTGATGGCTATGCTTTCTCAGCGGGAGCTTAGCTCCAACGATGCGGCGCTGATTGATCGCGTCTATGAGGCGCTGAGCCAGGGTCGCTTGCGCGTAGTAGATTAATTTGCCGCCCGCTGAGCCAGGATGTTGGGGCGCTGGAGTAGGGTTCAGCGTTGCTTCCTGTGAGCTAGGCAGCGATTGAATAGTTGACCGATAGGGGCCATACTCCACTAAGATTTTCTAGAGCATTCGTGGTTGTTTCGCCCCTACCTGTGCAAGGCTACATGTCTGATTCGGAGAAAATCCCCGAGATCTTCAAGCTGATTGATATTCTCGATGGTCTAGAAACGTTAATCGATGGTGCCCCCAATGAAGATGTGGAGGACATCCTAGAGGAGGCATGGCTGCAAATTAGCGACACCTTTCCCGATGACTTTAAGGCGGCCACCCAGCACGATGCGGGGGCCGAGGGTCTGCGTCGTTACCTCAAGGTCAAAACCTTCTTTGAAAATCCATCGGAGCGATCGATCGGAGCTGCCGACTTAGAAGAGTATTACCGCAGCTACATTGCCGCTGAGGAAGATGAGGAATCGACCGATTTTTTCTTTCCTGATTAGGGGCTGGCGTAGGAACGCGTTGCCATCAGAACTAGAGGATTTACGCGTCTAGACTACCCTGGCAGCCCCAGGGTGGTGATATAGATGACGGCTTCGTCTGCGGGCAGGCCCAGTACCTCGTTGACCTGGTCGTCGTAAAAGCCGCCGATGCCGCTCACCCCAAGGCCAAGCCGGGTCGCCGCTAGATTTAACCGTTGGCCCAGGTGTCCGGCATCCATGTGCAGGTAGCGGTAGACGCGATCGCCGTAGGCCTCTACGGCAGCTTTGAGGTCGGCGGTGTGAATGATCACCGCCGCCGCATCACGCCCTAGCTCCTGGCCAAGACAGAGGTAGTGGAGCTCTCGGCGAAAGTTCTTAAATCGCACCTGACGCAGTTCTTCACTGCCGGGGGAGTAGTAGTAGCAGCCTTCGTCTAAGGCTGTAACCCCGCAGGCGACGATGAACGTGTGCACCAGGGTGCGATCGCCGTAGTCAGGGTCGGGGTCAAACCCCTGGTCGCGGTAGTGATGGGGCTGGTAGGTGAAGTCGAGGAGATGTTTGAGGTCGGCTAACGTGATCGGCTTGCCGCTGTATCGGCGGGTTGAGCGGCGTTTAACCAGAGCGGTCTCTAACTGGCCTAGATGGGCTCCCCAGGTGATGGGGGTGGTGGCCATCGGCACGCGCAGGCCAAAGGGTAGGTTGTATTTATCTGGGCGAGTATGGCTGGACTGGGGCGTATCACGGGTAGGCCGCATCGCCCAGCTGGGCACTTTGGCCGTGGGGGCGATATCAATCACTCGGTGGAAGTAGCTGAGCAACTCCCCATCGGGCACCTGATCAAAATTGGTTTGAGCCGGGGTGGCAAAGGCGACCTGGGCATAGGGCAGGTTTTGCTCCACAGTCAGCAGGTCGGCC
Organism: Nodosilinea sp. LEGE 07088; assembly: GCF_015207395.1. GTDB lineage: Bacteria > Cyanobacteriota > Cyanobacteriia > Phormidesmidales > Phormidesmidaceae > Nodosilinea. The sequence goes on along the minus strand of NZ_JADEWX010000067.1, from coordinate 21,458 downwards.
AGGGGCAGCACGGCGAGGGCACCCTCCTGGACGGGGTCGAGGTAGAGCAGGTCGGCCACAGCCCGGTCAGCAAAACTGGCAATCAGGTGGGGGCGAAAATCGACTAAGGTGCTGGCCAATTCTAGATTGCCCAACAGGTGGCCCGCGTCGAGGCAAATGCGGCGATAGGCGCGATCGCGATAGCGCCAGGCCGATCGATAAAACACGCCTGTGACCACCAGGGCCAGATGGGTAGCCTCTAGGGCTGGGTGCCAAAAGCAGGCCTGCTGTAGCCCTTGCCAGCAGTGGTCGTCCCAGTAGCGCCAGAGCGTGTGGCTACGCACCTGGTAGTTATATAACCCCGCTGGCAGTAGTCGATTGCCGCGCGATATGAGGTAAACCTCTGCCGGGTAGAGCCCCCCCGCAGAGGGGGCCGACCGCAGGTAAAAGGTTTGCCCCGTAGCCGTCGGAAATTTTGCCGTCAGCCCATAGGTGTTGATGAGCAGTCGCGATAGGCGCATCCAGTCGATCTGGTGCTCCCCCGGCTGGGGATTATCGACATCTAGGTAGGGTTTGAGGTCGATCTCAGCCCCGACTCGGTAGGTCTTAAAGGGCTGGGGCTGACGGCTGTAGTCGAGCGGTTGAGCCTGGGTTTCCAGGATTTGAGGATCGTACTTGGTGCGATCGTGGTAGTGCTGGGCAATCGAAATCAGAGCATCAGGCATGGCCAGAAATATAACGTGGTGATTGGCGCGGTAACCCGTTCCGTAAACGCGAACCACTTATAGCTTTCCAAAGCTTAGCTGTGGGCTAAAAATTTGATCGCATCCTAGCTGAGACACCGAAAAATGACCGGGCCAGCAAAATTTTGCATCTCTACATTTTACAGAAAATAGAAAGTAGGTACTGATCTGGTCTTGCCGCTGCCGCAAAAATCTGAAAAGAAGCTTAACGCTGAGTTGTTGAGAAACGTAAACGTTTAGAGTGGCTTTGATATTTGCTTAAGCAGAAATACTTAGGCTTCGTGCCTGCTTTCAACAACGATGGATCGATTCACTTCAGCAGCTCTGCTCAGAGCTTACAACAATGGCCAACGCTCTTTTTTGGCCGTAGATCTAACGGGCATTCAATTATTTGAGGCTGATTTACGTCAGATTGACCTCCAGGGTAGCTGTTTAGATGAAAGCTATATCCCCTACGGCAATCTCAGCCTGGCTAATCTCCGGGAGGCCAGTCTGGTTAAGGCCCAGTTGGGAGACATCAACCTATACGGAGCTGATTTGACTGGGGCTGTGTTGATTGGGGCCGACCTCAGCCGGTCTAGCCTGCAGGGTGTCAATCTGCACCAGGCTGATTTAACGGGGGCCAACCTCAGCGGAGCCGATCTGCGCCAGGCGGTGCTGACCTTTGCCAACCTAGAGGGAGTCAACCTCAGTGGAGCTAAGCTGGCCCAGGCAGACCTGGCTGGGGCTAACCTGAGCCGGTGCAACCTGTTTCGGGCAGTGGGGGTAGATCTTGGCGGAAGTCGCTGTGATAGCACGACTATTTTGCCCAATGGCTACAACTATGGCCGTTAAGGGGTGCTGGTACCCAGGGCAAATGTTGCTGGCCGGTGCCCTAACCCTTTGAAGTATCAGGTATCCTAGGCATATTCCATTAGGACAGTCCTGATGAGGCAGTCTATGCGTTCCCTGGCCGGTGTTCCTCGCCCATTATTATTGTTGGCGCTGATGATGCTCAGCGGCGGGGGAGTGCGGCCTGGGTTTGCCCAGGAAATTTCGCTGGCTCCCGCTGAACCTGTGCTGCTGGCCCAGGCCCCTGCCACCACGGCTGAACTAGAGCGGCTGAGTACTGAGGCTGACCTGGCCTTTCGCCGGGCCACCACGCTATTTTTTGTCATGCTGGGCACGCTGTTGCTGTTGCTGGGGCTAGGGGTGGTGATGCTCTGGCTGATGCGGCGATCGGTGATTCAAGAAGTCTCGGTGGTGGTGCGTCACCAGATTAACGACATCACCGATCTGGAGACTAAGATTCAAACAGCAACCCGCGACCTCGACTATATTCTGGCCCAGGCTAAAGAGCGAGCCGCGGAGCTCGACAGCCGCACCGATCGCTTTCAAGAAGAGGCCGTTACCAAAAAGCAGGTGCTCAACCGCCTTGTCGATGATCTGGCGGAGTTTAAGGCCCGCACGATCAACGATTGGCAATCGACCCTGGGTGACTTGCAGGTGAAGCTAGAGTCGACCGAGGCCAATTTCGTCGGCCACCTGACCGGGCTGCGCCAGACCGCCGATGACGAAATTACGACTCTGCGCAAAGATACTCAACTCCAGCGCGATGTCGTGTTTCGCACTCTAGAGGAGAACCAGACCGGCTTTTTACGCGATGTCAATCGCCTGCGCAGCGATGTCGAGGTACACCAAGATGCCGCGCTGCAAAAGATTGGCAATGCCGAAGCGAGCTTTAGCGATCAAATCGGCACCATGGCCCAGGCTGTGCAGGAAGAGCGCGATCGCATCATGGCGGCCCTGGCCGACCTGCGGCAGCAGCTCACTACCCAGGCCGGTGACCAGATCGAGCGCCAGGCCGCCGCCATCGCTGAGGTGATGGAGTCTGAACGCCAGAGCAGCCTGGGTCGCCTGCAAAGCCAGACCGACGACATCAGCCGCCAGCTCAGCGAGTTGCAGATCAGTGCCCTGGGCGAGCGCGACCTGGCATTGCAGACCATTCAGCGCTCTATCGACGAATTCACTCAGCGATTTGCCAACCTGCGCACCGAGGTCGATGGCCAGCGCAGCCGCATTTTGGCCGATCTGCGCCGCCAGGCCGATGAGTTTTTGGCTCAGTTTGGTGGGCTCAAGCTCGACATCGAGCAACGGCAAGATATGCTGCTGGGCGATCTGCGCCTGGCTGCCGATGAAGCGTTGGAGCGGTTTGCCACCACCCGCACCGAGGTCGATGCCCGCCAGCAAAATACCCTCGACGATTTTCGGCGGGCGGCCCAAGCGCTGCAAACCCAACTGGGGCAGCTGGCCACTGAGGCTGAAGTCCAGCGCACAACTCAGTTAGCCGATATTGAAGCTAGCGCCAGTGCCTTTCGGCAGCAGATGCGAGTGTTGCAGGAGGCGGCAGGTGAGCAGCAGCTGCAAATTATCGACGGGCTACGGTCGATGGAAGCGGCCTTTACCGAGCAGCTCAACCAGGTGCGTGAGGTGATCTTTGGCCGCCGCGATCGCGTGCTCGACAAAATCGACACCTTCGACACCCGCCTCAGCGAAGACCTGGCCAACCTGGGCACCACCACCGCCGAGCGCGAGGCGGCGGCTCGTAGCCAGCTCGACAGCCTGATGGCCGACATGGCCGAGCGCTTTGCCCGACTAGAAGCCGATATTGACGCGGGGCGTGAGGTCGCCCTGGGTCACCTGGGCGATCTACAGCAGAGCTACCGGGTGCGGCTAGAGGCCATTCAAGCCGAAGCCCAGCATCAAAAAGATGACATTATGCAGCGCCTGGGCGAGGTGTCGCCCCAGTACCTGGCCGACTCGTTTATGAGCGAGGCCCGGCAGCAGTTTGCCACTCTCACCGATAAGCTCACCCGGCTGGAAACCAACCGCCCCCAGCTCTTTCTCACCGCCGATGAGTACATTGGTCGGGGCGATCGCTACCTGGTCGACAGCGACTATGCCCTGGCGATCGCCGAGTACGACAAAGCGCTCGATATTCAGCCAGTTAACACCCAGGTGTGGATCAACCGAGCCCAGGCCCAGCAAGCCCTAGAGCAACTGGAGGCCGCGGTCGATTCCCTCGATCGCGCCCTGGAACTAGAGCCTAAACACACGGGAGCGCTGATGCAGAAGGGCTTAATTCTTCGCGAACTGCGCCGCCACGAAGACGCCCTGGCAGCCTTTGACCAGCTCACCGAGGTGACCCCTAACGACGCCAAGGCCTGGCTCAACCGGGGCATGGTGCTCAGTCGCCTCAAGCGGCGGGAAGAGGCCATCACCGCCTTCGACAAAGCGCTGGAAATTCATCCTGAGTACCACGAAGCCTGGGTGAATCGGGGCGTTTCCTACGGCATTTTGCAGCAGCATGAAGAGGCGTTTAACTCCTTTGATAAGGCAGTCGAGTACCAGGCCAACGATGCGATCGCCTGGCTCAACCGGGGCCTATCGCTGATCGAGCTGGAGCGCTACGACGACGCCTTAACCAGCTTTGACAAAGCCACTCGGTTCAACCCCGACGCCCCCAAAGCCTGGGACAACCGGGGTCTAGCCCTGGTGAAGCTGGGCCGCGACGACGATGCCATCAAGAGCTTCGACAAGGCGATCGCCCTCGACCCCGACTACCCCAAGGCCCATTACCACAAAGCCCTCTGCTACGCCCTGCAGCGCCAGTTTGACAACGCCATGGAAGCGCTGCAACAGGCGGTGCGGCTCGACCCTGACTACCGCGAAGAAGCCCGCACCGAACCCGCCTTTGACGAACTGTGGACCGATAACTGGTTCCGCGAACTGGTGGAGAAGTAGCCCCGCTCAGGCCAGCTGGGGTCGGTCTTGAGGGGTAGATCATCACGGTTTGGCGCGGGAGATTAACCCTCGACGGCATTCCTTATACCGAATCCTGGTTACATACCCCCGATTCGTAGGGGCATAGCATGCTATGCCCCTACGGGGTTCATCATCGTGAATCGGGGTTTTCCAAATCGGCTTTCGTATTAGACGTTGCCAGCGGGGCGAGCTAACTCTTCCTGAGCATCGTTCCTCCCCCGGATAGAACTGGGCTCCCCGGGATAGTTAGCCGTACAAGGCACCGACAGGCTACCTGACCAATTGGTAAAGGTCGTCTCATCTTGGTACAACCGAGGGGTGTTGCGCAGTCGATGCCACGCCTGCTGGGCCGTCATCACGTAGCCCATGCGTTCAGGATAGTGACGCTGTAAAAGCTCTCTGACCTGGGGGTAGTAATCAGAATTGAGCCCCGGAAAGATGTGGTGCTCTGCATGGTAAGAAAAATTGAGGTGGAGCCAGTCAAGCCATTTGGGCACCCGAATCGATACGCTATTGACCAGCGGATCGTTGATCTCTGTCATGGGGCAAGCCAAGTGATTGGTATAGATGTAGGCAATTAACCCCGCATACCCCAGACCTATGGGTAAGAAATAAGCCCCCAGCAGCCTAGCCGGATCAAACCTCAGGTAGGCCACAATACTGGCGTGAAAGAGCGTGATGATCAGGAGTTCCAGGGCAATCATCCGACGCTCTTTGGGTTTCACCGTAAACGCAGCGGGCACATAATTGACCTCGCTGCTGTTGAACAACAGTACCGAGGTGAGATGGCGAAACGTATGCACCCCCCAGGCGAAGGGTAGGCCTATCAGTAAGCCCATCGGGGTCACATCACTCGAGGGTACAAAGGCATTTTGAATCCATTTCCCCCAGGTGTTGGGCTGCTGGTGCAGATAGTTGCGATCGGGATCAGCCAGAGTATTGGTGGTGGTGTGGTGAATGCGATTGTGAACAATTTGCCAGAGCGTAGGAGGCATCCACAACAGCGTCAGCCCCAGCAACCCCAGTATGTGAGCTACCCTAGACCGACGCAATACACTGCCGTGGAACAGATCGTGGCTGCTAAAGAGCAGGACGATGACACTGTTGCCCATGACGACTACCAGCGGTAGATAGAGGGCGAAGTGAGGGATAGACCTAAGGTTGAGGTGCCTGGCGATGCTCCAGCCCAGCACCAAAATGCCTAAGTTTACACCCAGCACGATCAGCTTACTCGGGTCGGGAGAAAATGCTTTCTTAGGCAAAAAAGGGCGTAGGGTTTTGGCATAGGTTGCCTGGGATATCAGGTTCCTGTGGGCAATATTCTGGCTCATGGTATTCCCTTTTTATCAACTTATGTTGTGATCAGGTTTTTATTTTCTGGAGAATAGCTTTAGAGTATTAAAAGCATCCCAATTATTACGTCTTAGCAGAAGCAAGGGCCCGACAATTATCCTGTTAAGAAGGGTTGAAAATCTTTCTTTGAAAAGGAAATAACTCTTTCGATTTAATCATTTTCCGCAAAATTAAATCATTTAGGTGATGCTTATGAAAGCCCTATTAGAACTCAAGCGATTGGCGCTTTTGGCTCCTGAAGCAGTGCTTTGTGGGCCCAGTTATGCCCAGTTTTTCTTCTGGTCAAGGAATACAAGGCCGCTGGATGCGGAGACCACGTGGCAGCAGTTTACTCAGCCCCAAAATCCATATTACGAGTGGGCCTTGAGGCATTATCCACCAGCCCCTATCCGTCGGCTTTGGGCGACGATTTATCCAAAACTCAGAGATCGGGTCAAGGGCATCTCGACCCACTACGATATCTCTAATGACTTTTACAAACTTTTTCTTGATCAAGACTATGCGTTTTATACCTGTGGTGATTTTCTCGATCCAGATGACTCTCTAGAGATGGCCCAGAAGCACAAGGCCGACTTCATTTTGAATTTGATTGCTCCCCGGCCTGGCGATCGCATTTTAGATTTAGGCTGTGGCTGGGGTGCCATGCTCAAGCGAATCTACCAGTATACGGGAGATCGGGAAAATCTCTGGGGCTATACCCTCTCCGTAGAACAAAAGCGATTCATTGACGAGACCTACGGCTTTAATGTCGAGATCAAGGATGTCGTTACCGCTGACTATGCCCCGGCTAGCTGGGACAAGATTTACTCCATTGGCTGTATGGAGCATGTGCCTAAGGATCAACTGCTGCCCCTGGCCCAGAAGCTGGCAGCGGCCATTAAACCCACTGGACATCTGGTGCATCATTTCTTCTGCCAGATGACGCCATCTCCCCCGGCTAAGATGCTGGCCGGGGGTGCCGATGTGTTTCCAGGGATTGAACTGGCGACCTGGCAACAGCATGTCGACACCTTTGAAAAGGCTGGGTTGCGAGTGGCCCATCACTCTATCCACGACTATCGACCCACGATCAAAGCCTGGTATGACCGACTGGCCGCCCATCAGACCGAAGCCATTCAGCTGGTGGGGGTGCGTACCTATAACCGCTACCTGTGCTATCTGGCGGAAGCCTGGCGCCTGTTTGACGATCGCGACCTGCTGCTGATGCGGTTTGTGCTGACCCGCCAGGATGCCCCGACTCCCTGGCTGTCTGCTCTCTACAGGGCAGAGTCTAGGGAGAGCCCGGTGGAGGCACCCGCGGCTGTTCTGCAAGCGGTTTAAGCCGGGGTGAGGGACTGCCTCCCAGCGTAAGTTGACGTCCAGGGTTCCTAGGGGGTGTAGAACCCCGGCCTGTCTAACCCGTTCATGGTGTGACACCCTGCCAAGGAGGCAACTATGGACTATGTAGAGACTGTTGTTGTCGGGGGCGGCCCGGCGGGCAGTAGCTGCGCCTGGCAGCTCAAACGGCAGGGACGAGACGTGCTGGTGTTGGATAAGCAGTCTTTCCCACGGCTCAAGCTATGTGCTGGGTGGGTGCCGGCCAAGGTGATGGAGCGCCTGGAGTTTGCCCCTGAGGACTATCCCCATTCGTTACTCACCCTCAAGACTAAGCTGTATTTTGCGCCGTTTCCCTTTCCACTGCTAGGGGGATGGGCGGCGCCATGGCGCACTGACTATTCAATTCGCCGGGTGGAGTTCGACCAGTGGCTGCTGGCGCGATCGCAGGCTCCGGTGATCACCCACAAGGTGAGTCAAATTGAACGTCGGGGCGATCGCTATGTGATCGATAACCAGTTTGCCTGCACCTACCTGGTGGGGGCCGGGGGCACCGGCTGCCCGGTTAAACGACAGCTCTTTCCCGCCCCGCCGGCCCAGGCTATTCAGGTGGCCACCCTCGAAAAAGAGTTTGCCTACCGCCAGCGGGATGACGTGGCCCATCTTTTCTTCCGGTTCCATGGCCTGCCGGGCTATGCCTGGTACGTGCCCAAGGGCAACGGCTTCGTCAATATTGGCCTGGCCGGGGCCAGTCAGGCGCTGAAGCAGGCCCATACTCACATCCGCAGTCAGTGGCAGTGGTTTTTAGCCGATCTGGTGGAGCGTGGCCTACTCGATGCCAAGACCCGCTCAACCCTAACGCCCCAGGGCCATGGCTACTACTTGTTTGACTCCGGGGGAGAGGTACAAAATGAGAATGCCTTTGTGGTGGGCGATGCCGCTGGTCTGGCCTCTAAAGATTTGGGCGAAGGCATTGGCCCCGCCATTGAGAGTGGTTTACTTGCGGCCAACGCGATTGTAGGACAGGCTGAGTACCGCAAATCGGCCATTGCCGCCTTTAGCCTCAACCCCTCGCTGCAATGGTTGCAGTATGTCTGGAGTTGAGGGGCAATGCCGTGCTGGGCAGTCGCGGTTAACTTGAGCGCTGCCAAGCCGATCACACCCTGGGCCGATCACACCCTGTGGAGTCTGTCCAGGTCTAGTGGTGGCTGGCCACAGCCTGCATCTGGTCAATGGCCCGCTGACCGCCAAAGCGCTGGGCAATCACATCGTCGTAGGTATCGGCGATGGTGACCACCGAGAGAATGCAGGTCTGGAGCTCCATCAGGTCCATGTTTTCGCCGCCGAGCACACTCTCGGCAAACAGCACCTGGTTGGCCTCGTCGAGGTGAAAGGCCCCAAAGCGCATGCGGCGGTTTTCGGTGAGCAAAAAGTGCATCAGCTCATGGTCAATGGTGCTGCCGATGGTGACACAGCTGGTGGCCCGCACCGTGGCCAGGTCGGCCTTTTCCCAGGGGTGCACTTCCCAGGGCAGGACTTCGATTTCAACCAGGGTAGACCCGTAGAGAATATCGAAGCGGGCGATATCGGCATAGGCGCGCAGACTGTCTTTGAACAGGGGGGCGGTTTGCAGGTAGTCGGCCACTTTGGTGTAGGTGAGGGCCTGGACGTTGCTAGCGAAGGAAATAGCCATAGGGATTTTGGATTTTGGATTTTGGAGCGGCGATTTTGGACTTTAGGAGAGGGTTTGCCTTGGCAAAATAGCGCGGCGAGGAATAGAAACCGGGTTGCTGGTCGAGCCTGCGCCAGTTGACGGTCAAGCTGGCTCAGAAACCCGGTTTCGCTATATCCCGGTTTCGTGGCTTACATGATGAACATCTTTTGATCGAGGGCTTTAGTGGTGTGGCTATCGACAAACTGCTGGGGGCTGGCGTCCGATTCGAGCCGCCCATCGACCAGGTTAATGATGCGATCGGCCACATCCAGAATGCGGTTGTCGTGGGTGACCATGAGAATGGTGCAGCCCTTTTCTTCGGCTAGGTGCTGCATTAGCGTCACCACGTCGCGCCCCGACTGTTTGTCGAGGGCGGCGGTGGGCTCGTCGGCCAGAATCAGCTGGGGCTGATTGACCAGGGCGCGGGCGATCGCCACCCGCTGCTTTTGCCCCCCCGATAGCGCCCCTGGCTTATAGTCGGCCCGCTCGGCCAGCCCAATCTGGCTGAGAATGTCCACCGCCTGGGCCCGTTTGCCGCGAAAGTTGCCGGTCAGTTCTACCGCCATTTCCACATTTTGGGCGGCGGTGAGCGACTCAAACAGGTTGTGGGCCTGAAAGATAAAACCAATGTTGCGGCGAATTTCGACCAGTTGGCGGTTGCCTAGTCCCACCAGCTCCTTATTCAGCACTTGCAGGCTGCCCTCGTGGGCCGATCGCAGCGCCCCGATTAGCGTCAGCAAGGTGGTTTTACCCGAGCCCGAGGGGCCGGTCATAATCACAATCTGGCCGGGGAACAGGTCGAGGCTGATGTCAAACAGCACCTGCTTGCGCAGGTCACCCTTGCCAAAGAAGTAGCTGAGGTTGCGCACCTGCACCGAGCTAGGGGCCATCGATGAGGGAGGCGCAGTACTTGTCGAACTCATAGCCCAAATACCTCTGCGGGGTCAGTATGCTGCACCTTACGCACGGCCACAGCACCAGAAATTAAGCACATGATGAATGTCATTAAATAGATATTAACCACCCGCTCTAGGGTTAACTGAAACAGCAGGCCCGTCACTGTGGCCCCCAGGTTATAGAACAGCGCGCTGATCAGCAGGCCGGGCACAAACCCCAACACCGATAAGATCACGGCCTCTTGCATGACCACCCCAAACAGGTAGGCGTTGTCGTAGCCGATTGCCTTCAGGGTGGCGTACTCTGACCAATGATCGGCCACGTCGGTGTAGAGAATCTGGTAGACCAGAATGATGCCCACAACAAAGCCCATGGCCGTCAGCAGCGAAAAGACAAAGCCAATATTGGTGTTGACCTCCCAGTAGGTGCGCTCTCGGGCAATAAAGCCCCCGGGGCCACCCATGGGTAGCACCAGCACATCCTTGGGTAAACCCTCGCTGAGGGCGACTACCAGGGCATCAATGTCGGCCTCTGGAGCGATTTGCAGCAGACCGATATCGGCGGTGGCAAAGCTGCGCTCGTCTTCTTCGGGGCCGCGATTGGCAAAGAACCGAAGGAAATTTTGGTCGCTCATGATCAGGTTGCCGTTGCCCGAGGCAAAGTCGGTGCCCAGGCTAAAGGTGCCCACAATGCGGATCTCGCGGTCAGCCAGTTCGGTAATCACGCCGGTTTCGCGGGGGCCGACCTCAGCCCGCGATCGCTCGTCAATCAGCGCTGTGTTGGGCAACCGTAGCTCCTGCTGGCGAGCCATGATCTCGGGTAGAGGCAACACCGGGTCAGAGGGGTTGTAGGCAATCACCCGCACCGGGCGGGTTTTGCGGGTATCGGGGTTTTTCCAGCGGGCGTCGCTGATATAGATGGCGTAGGCCCCCTCTACGCCCTCAAACGCCTGGGCCTGGTAGAGGCGGCGGCGGGCAAAGGCCCGGGGCACAAACATATTCTCCTTCAGCCGATTGATGATCACGATCTCGCCGTTGAGCTGCTCTAAAAGCTGGGTCTGGCTGTCGTAGAGGGCGTTTTTAAAGCCGGTGAATAAAAACATCAGCAGCACCGCAAAGGCCACCCCCGCCAGTGAGGTGAGGAATTTCTTGCGATCGTGAATCAGATTGAGCAGGGCAAGGGGAGTCCGCTTCATGCAAACACCTCCGCCGGGTCGGCGGTAACGGCTTTGCGCACTGAAATCAGCCCCGAGAGGGCACACATCAAGACCGTGAGCACAAATACAAAAACGACGCGAAACAGGGTCATCTTCATCGGTAGGGTGCCAGCGGTGGCGTTGAGGGCTAGCTGATAAAGCCCTAGCGCCAAGATCAAACCGGGCACGTAGCCCATCAGCGCCAGCAAAATGGCTTCTTGAATGACGGTTTTGAACAGATAGCCGCCGCTATAGCCAATCGCCTTCAGCGTCGCGTATTCTCTCAGGTGGTCGCGAATGTCGGTGTAGAGAATCTGGTAGACAATCACCGTGCCCACGACGAAGGAAACCAGCACCCCGAGGCCAAAGATAAAGCCAATGGAGGTGGTCTGAATCCAATACTGGCTCTCTTTGAGGATGATTTCGGCCTTAGTATAGACCTCGACATCGGCGGGCAGCTGAGCTTGGAGGGCGGCCTTGACTCGCTGGGCGTCGGCACCCGGTTCTAGCAGTACCAGCCCCAGGCTGACCTGATCGAGGGGGCGAGGAGCAAAGTAGCGCAGAAAATTTTGGTCGCTCATGATCAGAGTGCCGTCGGCGGCAAAGCCCCCACCCAGGTCGTACTGGCCGACAACCGTGACGCGACGGCGATCGGCCTCGGTCTCTAGGCCGATGGTTTGGGGGCCAAACTCGGGCCGCGATCGCCGGTCGATGAAGGTGGTATTGGGCTGTTGCAGGGCCTTGCGCTTCTCAGCCGTATCGAACTCGGGCATGAGAAAGACTGGGTCATTGGGGTTAAAGGCGTAGACAAACATAGCCCGGCTCAGGTTCGTCTCGGGGTTTTTCCAGAGGGCGTACTCGGCGTAGAGGGGCATCACCTGCTTGACCCCCTCAATGCCGGCGGCCTGGTAGAGGCGATCGCGGGGAAAGGCCTTGGTGGTGCTAATTTCCAGCGACTGGGGCGAGATCAGAAAAATATCGCCGTTGAACTGGTCGTAGAAATTGGTGGTGGTGCTCACCAGGGCCCCCAAAAAACCCAGATTCATAAACATCAGCAGCACCGCAAAGGTCACCCCAGCCCCAGCCACCAGCAGGCGGGGGCGATCGTGGCGCAGGTTGTACCAGGCCAGCGGAATCCGAGGCAGCGAGGGAAATTTAAGGCGACGACGCTTCATTGGGCCACCTCAGGAGTCCACGTCGATGGCAACATCGACCTGCAGATTGGTGAGGGCCGCGACCACATCGCTCTGGTCAACCTTGACCCGCACTTCTACCACACGGGCGTCAGCATTGGCTGCCGGGTCGTCGTCGAGCACGTCGTTTTTGGCAATTTGCAGGCCCAGTTCATCCACCGTGCCAGTGAGGGTTTCGCTAAAGGCCCCGTTGCGGCTTGTGATCGTCACGGGCTGCCCCACCTCCACCAGACCGATGTTGGTTTCAGAGACCTCGGCCACTACTATCATCTGGTTGGTGTTGCCCAGGGCCAGCACGGGGCCCTCACCGGGCGACACCGATTCACCGGGGTAGGCAAAAATATCGAGCACCTGGCCCGCCTGGGGCGCCCGAATAATGGTGCGAGCCAGCTGGGCTTCGGCCAGGGCCAGATTCTGGACGGCGGAGTCGACCCGGCTTTCCACCTGGGCGCGGGTCGTGGTGGCCCGGGCCGAAGCCACCTGGGCCTGGGCATTTTTCATATCGTTGAGACGGGACTGTTCGAGCTGCTGTTTGGTGGCCTGGGCATTGGTCAGATCGGCCTTGAGGCGATCGACGGTAGCCTGCTGGCGATCGAGTTCCTGGCGCGAAATTGCTCCGGAGGCATTCAGTTCTTGAAACCGAGTGAGGTCGATTTCGGCCACGTTGAGCTCGGCCTGGAGACTGGCGATCGCGGCATCTTGAGCGGCGATCGCGGCCTGCTGTGGCCGATCGATCTGGCTGACGCGGGTATTGGCCTCCTGCACCTGGGAGCTACCCAAAGCAGTTTCAGCCTCAAACTGAGCCCGGGCATCCTTCAGTTGGCTGGCGGCGTAGTCGCGCTCGGCCTGGCGCACATCATACGTATCGAGGTAAGCCAAAACTTGGCCCTGGTCAACCTGATCTCCCTCTTTCACCATCAGACGCTCGATGCGACCGGCTTCGGCGGTGGCCACATCGATCACCTGACTGGCCGGCTCGACTCGCCCCAGGGCAACCACTTTTACCTGGCGCGGGGGTGGCAACTCTGCCTGCTCACGAGCCTCCTGACGAGTCTGAAGCACATTGCGAAGGACGACCGTAGAGCCAGCCCCCACCACGACCAACGCAGCGACTAATAGCCAGACACCCGGCCTTCTCCAGGGCTGAATGGGTTGAGTAGACATACAACTATGGGTTAACTATCCCAAATTTAACTGAACGGTGTAGTTTAGTCAATTGGGTAGCGTGGGTCATTTTGGGGCTGCTTTGATCGGCGATCTAAAGCGACAGCATCCGTTCTAATTTGGGAATGGTGAGGGGCAGCTGAATACAGGTATCGACGCTGGGGGCGATGGCCGCCAGCTGGCCCGAGTCCTGCTCGGCGCTGAGCAGGGCGATCTTGAAGTGATGGGGAAAGCGGGCGCGGTTGATCTGGTGGAGGTGACCCAGTAGCTCGGGATTGTTCGCTTCGCGATCGCCCACAATCAGCAACTGGGGTAGCCGGTGGGTGGGCTGTTGGCGCAGATATTGATGCACCTCTGACCAGGCCTCACAGCCTTTAACTTGCCAGCCACAGGCTTTGACGTAGGTGAGTAAGGTCTGGTGATGGTCGAGTTCGCTATCTATGATCACCAGTTGCCGAACGCTATTCTCAGACCGACGGCGGCGGGGGGAGGTCTGGCGGTCTGGCCCAACAGCCTGGGGGTCTCGATGTTTGGGCAAATAGAGAAAGAAGCAGCTGCCGCAGTCGATCGCTGACTCAACGCGCAGATACCCGCCATGGAGCTGTGCCAGCTGCTGGGTCAGGGCCAAACCCAGGCCGGTGCCATCAAACTGGCGATTGAGGTCGCGATCGATCTGAGTAAAGGGTTGAAAGATCTGTTGCAGCTGCCCAGGCGGGATACCAATCCCCGTGTCTTCGACGCGAAATTCGACCAGAGTCTCCTGGCCCTGCACGGCCAAGGTTACCTGGCCCTGGGGGGTAAATTTAATGGCGTTTGACAATAGATTGAGCAGCATCTGTCGCAGGCGACGCTCATCCGCGATGCAGGTGAGGTTGTCTGGCGCGATGTGGTGGTTGATGGTGAGCCCCTTTTCGCTGGCGCGAGGCTGCACCATGGCCAGACAGGACTGACAGAGTTCTGGTATTGACACCTCAGTGAGTCTCAGGTGCTCTTGCTCTGCTTCTATCTTAGACAGATCGAGAATATCGCTGATGATAGCCAGCAGATGCTCGCCACTGCTGTTGATGTAGTTGAGGTACTCGGCCTGTTTAGAATTGAGCGGCCCGACCACCTGGCGAGAGAGCAGTGCCGACAGACCCAAAATAGAGTTGAGCGGGGTCCGCAGCTCGTGGCTCATCATGGCTAAAAATCGGCTTTTGGCTTGACTGGCAGCTTCCGCTGACCGCCGCTGAGCCTCAAGGGCCTGGGTCTGGGGCGGCTGATCTACCGGTAATACTGCCTGGGCTAACACCTGTTTGAGCTGCTCAAAGGCGGCCTGATCTCGGCAAAAGGGCCGCAGAGATTCCAGATCTGGGGCAGTCATGGAGAGAGTGGATCCAAACAGGGCAAGCGATTCCTATTAAACCCCACCATTCTAGGCGGTAAGCTGTCCTGACATTATTGCTTAAGCGATCGCCATTGCTTAAGCGATCGCCCGGCAGCCGCGTCCAGTTTTCTCTGGGTAAAGCTAGGCAAAGTGCTGAAATCCCTGGCTAAAGCTGAGCCGGGTAGGGCTGTCGCCCGCGTCAGACCATAGCTCAACGGCAGCGCCATTATCGGTGGTCTCACCGATAATGGCGCTGGTAGGCCCCAGCCGATCGCGCAGAGCCAAGGCCAGGGGCCAGGGCAAACACAGCACTAGCTCAAAGTCTTCGCCCCCGTAGAGGCACCATTGCCGAGCCTGCTCAGGGCCCACCCAGGCAGCCAGGGCGGGGTCAACCGGGAGATCGGCCTCGGTTAGTTTGGCTCCGACCCCGCTGGCCTGACACAGGTGCAGCACCGCGTTGGCCAATCCGTCGCTGGAGTCCATGGCGGCCAGGGTTTGCCGATCGCCCCCCGGGCCCAGCAGGCTCTCTAGGGCCGCGATCGCATCCAGCCGGGGCTGGGGCCGCTGGTGGGCCGCGATCCAGCGATCGCGATCGGCGGCAGCGACGGTACCCCCCGTCTCCGGGTGCAGCAAGAGCGCTAACCCCGCCCGCGACAGGCCATGCCAGCCCGTGACCAAAATCGCCTGCCCTGGCTGTGCGCCACTGCGGTAGAGCGCCCGTTGGGGGATGACACTGCCCAGGGCCGTAATGGCAACGCCGATGGTGTCAGCCCGGCACAAATCGCCCCCCAGCAAAACCCCGCCCCAAGCCTCCAGGCAAGCGGCCATGCCCCCGTAGAGCCCTTCGACCCAGGCGATCGGCGTGTGCCCCGGCAGGCTCAGGCCCACGGTAATGCCCTCGGGGGTCGCCCCCATGGCGGCCAGGTCAGACAGGTTGGCCGCGATCGCGCGCCAGCCGACATCGGTGGGGGCGGTGGTGCGATCGCTAAAATGCACGCCATCGACCAGCACGTCGGTGGTGACCACCAGGTGTCGGCCCGGCGGCAGCGCGACTACCGCCGCGTCATCGCCGACCATGTCCCCCGGACAGTAGCGAAACAGCCGCTGTAGCAGCCCCAGTTCCCCCAGTTGCGCAATGGTTTGTGGGTTATCCACGGACGATGGCGTTAGGTGGGCAGCATCAGGAAGGCTGAACTAGATTTTCGGCCCCGGCCAATACCCGCATCGACTCGATGCGATCGGCCTGGGTGAGCTGGTCGAGGAGTTCTTTATTGTCGACCACGTAGCCAAACACTGAGTAGCGACCATCCAGCAGGTTGAGGCCCGCCGGGGTCATCTCCGGCTCAAACAAGAAGAAGAAAAACTGCGACGAACCGCCATTGGGGTCGGCATTGGGGCGAGCCATGCCCAGGGTACCGAAGGCCGAAAAAGGCAGCACTGGATCATCGAGGAAACGGCCTAGCGACTCCAGGGTAGCCCCATAGACAGGGGCGTCGTCGCCCTTGACCAGAATCTCTAGCGGGATGGCCCGGTAGGTATTGGTTTTAGGGTCGATAAAGCCGTCGTCGGGGCCAGCGGGGTCACCGGTTTGCAGCACGTAGTTATCTTCGGCGCGGGTAAACTCCATATCGTCGTAAAACCCTCGCTGCACCAGGTCGATAAAGTTGCCGCTCGTCACCGGGGCGCTGTAGCCATCAATAATGGCCTCCATGGTGCCTTTGTTGGTGGTGATCTCGACGGTGGCGCGCCCCTTGAGCTGGGGCAGATAGTCGTACTCCGACGGCACCTCAAAGGGAAAGCCTGCCACCATCAGCTCTTCGATACGGCTGACATCGTCGAGCATGGCCGCCCGTTTCAGCCAGACGGTTTCGCGATCGCGCAGATCGACCGCATCCCGCGTAGACGGCAGCTGAGCTTGAATATCGTCTAGGTAAGAAATCGCGGCGGCGCGCTTGCCGTCGGGTACCGCTGCCAGCATGTTCTCACGGCTGCGGGCCAGGGTGCGTTCAACCTTGGTGAGATCTTTACTGATCGGTCCCCAGCGCTTGCTGCGCAACCAGGTTGACAGCCCCTCCAGAGTGCTCTGCACCGTGCGAATGTCTGGGTTGTCAATGGGGAGCGAGTAGCGCAGTAGCGCACCCCCGTCGGTAATGGCGTTGCCCGGCGGCAGGTAAGCAATTGGCCCCATGGGTAAGGCCAGGGCCGGAGTCAGGCTGCCCAGCCAAACTCCCAGAGTAACCACCAGCCCCAGACTGACCTGAGCCAGCGATCGCCAGCCTAAAGTCTGCCATCTGCGAATTGTTGCGCGTCTTTGCTTGGCCATAACTCCTTATATCTCCGCATATCTCCGCCCCGGCGACCGGTCTCTATAGATAGCGCGCTGCGCCTTTACAATCTTGTCATACTCTGGAACACCCCAGGCCCCATAAAGGAGTTGAAACCGGCTTATCATCCTCGCTAACCCATCGCTGACGGTGGGGCTCGGCCCCCATCTAGAGATTGAGCAGGGTTGAGCAAACTCCTGTGGTAAATCGCCGTAGGGGGGTAAAATGAGGTGCCAAACTTAGACTGCCTACCCCCCCAGCCCCATGATTTCCAGCAATGATTTTCGCACCGGTACTTCGATTGAGCTAGACGGCTCCGTCTGGCGCGTGGTGGAATTTCTCCACGTCAAGCCCGGTAAGGGATCGGCCTTTGTGCGCACCAAGCTCAAAAACGTAAAAACCGGCAACACCGTTGAGAAAACGTTTCGGGCTGGTGAGACCGTGCCCCAGGCGGTAATCGAAAAGAAGGACATGCAGCACACCTACCGCGACGGCGAGGATCTGGTGTTCATGGACATGGAAACCTATGAGGAGGTGCGCCTCACCGCCGATGAAATCGGTAGCCAGGTGAAGTATCTCAAAGAAGAAATGAGCGTCAGCGTCGTTAGCTGGAACGGCCAGATACTAGAGGTCGAGCTGCCCAACTCCATCGTGCTAGAAGTTACCCAAACCGACCCCGGTGTCAAAGGTGACACGGCGACCGGCGGGACTAAGCCCGCGATTGTGGAGACTGGGGCCCAAATTATGGTGCCGCTGTTCATCTCGATTGGCGAAAAAATCAAAATTGACACCCGCTCCGACGCCTACCTGGGACGCGAGTAGGTCGTCTAGAGTTTTTCTTGCGGTTGCCCGCCGGTAGCTGTGAATCCATGAACCCTATGAGATTGTCGCCGTGGAATTAAGCGTCACCGAACTGAGAGAACTCGTCGCCGCCCTGGGCCAGAGCGATTTGGTTGAGCTGACTCTCAAGAGCACCGACTTTGAACTCACCCTGCGCAAGTCGGCGGCCATGCTGGCGGGCACGGCAGCGGCTACCGCAGTGGTCAAACCCGACGACACCATGGTTGTATCTGCCACCGAGCCTCTCCCAACCTCGACACCGGCAGCTCCGGTTACTCCGCCCCCCGGCAAGGGCAGCAACCTGGTATCGGTCAATTCACCGATGGTGGGTACCTTTTACCGCTCACCGGCTCCCGAAGAACCGCCGTTTGTGGGCGTGGGCGATCGCATCAGCACGGGCCAGACGGTGTGCATTATCGAGGCGATGAAGCTGATGAATGAGCTAGAGGCCGAAGTCAGCGGCGAAATTGTCGAGATTTTGGTGGAAAATTCTCAGCCTGTCGAGTTTGGCCAAACCCTAATGCTGGTGCGTCCGGCGTGACCTCTGTTCCCCCTATTGCCATGACCGTTGACCAGCGCATTATTGTGCCCCTCGATGTACCCTCTACCACGGCGGCGATCGCCCTGGTAGAGGCCCTCCCCCAGGTGAGTTTTTGGAAGGTGGGCCTGGAGCTATTTATCAGCGCCGGGCCGGGCCTATTGGACGAGCTGCGGGCCCGCCAAAAGCGCATTTTTCTCGACCTCAAGCTACACGACATTCCCAACACTATGGCTGGGGCCTGCGCCGCAGCGGGGCGCTGTGGGGTGAGCCTGCTGACGGTGCATGCCGCAGCGGGTAAAGAGGCGCTAGTGGCTGCCCAGGCGGCGGCGATCGCCGGAGCCGAATCTGCCGGTGTTGCGCCCCCGGTGGTGGTGGCCGTCACCCTATTGACCAGCGTCGATTCCAAGGCTCTGGCCCTGGAGCTAAAGATTCCCCTGAGCCCAACCGACTACGCCCTGCAAATGGCGCTGCTGGCCAACGACAGTGGCCTGGGCGGCGTGGTCTGCTCCCCCCACGAGGCCAGCCAGCTACGCCGCTTTTTGCCCGCCGATTTTGTGCTGGTGTGCCCCGGTGTACGCCCCACCTGGGCCGATCGCCAAGACCAGCGCCGCACCCTGACCCCAGCCCAGGCGATTCAAGCCGGGGCAACCTGCCTGGTGGTGGGTCGCCCAATTACCAGTGCTCCCGACCCTGCCGCTGCGTTTCGGCGCATTTGCGAAGAATGTACCGCCCCCTAGCTCGTTTCGGTGCCCTGGCCGTTGCAACGGCTTGCCTGGTGGGGTTCTCTGGCGAGCCAGCGCTGTCGAGTGAGGCCATTTATATCCGCTCTACTGAAGCCTGCCCCACCGACCCCGAGGTGCTGGTCAACCAACTCTTAGCCGACCTGCCGAGCTACGCCAACCGGGTGGCTAGCCGCCAGCTCGACCTCTCCCATCAACCCCTTGGCCCGGTGACCTCGGTGCTAGTGGCCAGCCCGCCCGACCTCACCCCGATCGCTTTGGCGACGCTTACCCCAGATGCAAGTACTCCGCCGACTGCCCCGCATGAGACCCTCCAGCAGGTGTTTTTCACCACCCTTGAGCGCCAGTACAGGCCAGCGCAGACCGTCGATCTACAGCAGCACCACTGGCTGTTTTTAGCCGATGCCGAGGATGGCTGGTATCTGGCCATGCTGTACTCTAGTCTGGCTCCCGCGCCCGATGCGATCGCCCCGCGCCCCCCCACACCGCCACGCGAGAGCAGCGAGGGCATTGTCGGTCAGGCGGTGAGGCTCTGGCTGCGCGACTGTCGGGCCGGAGCAGTATTTCCCACTAGCGAGGGCGAAGCGATCGCGCCTCGAGACGATTCCTCCAGGCCGTAGAGGCCGTAGAGGGTGTCGCGCTGGCGGGCCGGGCGGCCCAGGGTTGCGATCGCTCCGCGCAGATCGTCAACCGTCATGCCGGTGCCCCCCTGGGCCCCGGCCATGGTGGTAATGTGCTCTTCCATCAGCGTGCCGCCGATGTCGTTGCAGCCCCACCGCAGCGCGTCGGTGGCCCCAGTCAGGCCCAGCTTTACCCAGCTGGGCTGGTGGTTGACAATCCAGTTGCCCAGATAAACGCGGGCTACCGCCATCAACAACAGCGCGTCGGCCAGCACCGGCTGGTCGCGCCCCACCCGCCGTTGCAGGGGTTTGGGAGCCTCCTGCCCCACAAAGGGCAGCACAATGAATTCGGTAATTCTGGCGGGATATCCCCTGTTGAGGGCTTGGCGCTGGAGCTGGCGCAGCTGGTCGAGGTGGCCCATTTGCTGGGCCGGGGTCTCGATATGCCCCGACAGCATTGTGCTGGTGGTGGGTAGCCCAATCTCGTGGGCCAAGCCGACGATCTCCAGCCAGGTGGCAGAATTTATTTTCTCCGGGCACAGCACCCGGCGCACGTCATCGTCGAGCACCTCCGCCGCCGTGCCCGGCAGTGACCCCACCCCAGCCGATTGCAGGGCCAGCAGCACCTCCCGGTAGCTGAGCCCATCCTGGCGGGCGATAAACTGCACTTCCTGGGGCGAAAAGGCATGGAGGTGCAGCGCCGGAAACGCTCCTTTAACGGTGTCGACCAGCCTTAGGTAGTAGCGCAGAGAGCTGCCGTTGATAGTGGCCTCGGGGTTTAACCCGCCCTGCATACAGATCTCCGTTGCCCCTACGGATACCGCCTCGGTCGCTTTTTCGAGGATGGGGGTAAAGTCGAGCCAATAGGCCCCATCATCCTGGGCATCGCGGCGAAAGGCGCAGAAGCTACAGTGCTGTTCGCAGATATTGGTGAAGTTGATGTTGCGGTTGACCACGTAGGTGACGGTGTCGCCTACCTGCCGCTGGCGCAGGGTATCGGCGGTCTGGCGAATGGCCTCGCGGGCGGCGGGGTCGCGCTGTTGCAGTAGAGTGACGCCGTCGACGGGGGTGATGTCGTCCCCAGCTAAAGCCTTGGCTAAAATCCGTTCAATATCCATAGTTATGAGCAATCCACCGTTACAACAGCACGTCTTCTATTGTGACTGAGGATGCCGAGGTAGCGATCGCCATGCCCAGGATCCTGGCCGCTCCGCAGGAGAAAGTATTGCGGCTTAAAGGATGATTTCCTCCGAGCCAAGGACTGTCATGACCTGGCTCAAGGGCGCGGCTCTCACGTGGGTGCCCGTTTAAGCGCAACCTACCCAAAAGACACGACCCAGGTCTGTACGCCGCACAGAGCAAGAGAAACCGGGCTTCTACCTTTATGGGTAGCCTATCGATGCGAATTTATATTACTATATCGTTAAGTAGTGAATTCAGGATTTATCTATGCTCACAGAATGGTGGTATGGCCTCTTTGGCGGCATTCTCATCGGCCTCAGCGCCACCCTGTTGCTGGCCCTCAACGGTCGCATTGCCGGTATTAGCGGCATGGTCAACGGGGCCATTACCTTTGCTACCGCTGAGGTCTGGCGCTGGCTGTTTCTGCTTGGCCTCGTTGCAGGCGGGCTGGTGTACGAGTACGCCCTTGCCCCCTGTCTCTTATACACA
>NZ_JADEWX010000326.1 GCF_015207395.1 Nodosilinea sp. LEGE 07088 | reverse complement strand
AGATTGCCGGGCAGATGTTTGATAACGAATATGACCTGGCCATGACCGTCATTGAGGGCATGGAGGCACGTAGTAGAACCGGAGATTACCCACTGGAACGTTTTATATTTAATTGCGCCTAGCTACTTAGACCACTTTTTTATAGATGGCTACCTCCTCAAACGACGATGGCGACCTTGCCCTGCACCGGTCGCTGTTCGAGGTATCGAATGACCGCAGGCACCTCGCTGAGGGCTTAGCTGCGATCGATGCGTCTAACGACAGGGCTTTGCCCATAAAAAATAGACTGGCTATAGAACGGCCAACGGTGACGGCCAACTTCATCACCAATGCTGAGCTAGAGCCTAACAATCAGTACAGAAGCATAGGATCAAGATCCCATCAGTCTGATGCTCCCAGAGTAACTCCATGGGGCTATCTTAAAATGAGCGCTTACTCCAACGCGCCCTAAGCAGTGGCCAAAAACCGTCTCAATAGGCCCATCACAACAGCAGGATGTTCTACGTGGGGCAATACTCCAGAATTGGGGATTTCGATCACCGGGTGTATGGCGTTGGGGTTTAAGCTAGCTAACCGCTTTACCATCGCCGGGGCCGAAAACCGAGACCCAGCGCCCAGCACAAAGGTCGTGGGGGTTTGCAGCTGACCAATGTAGCGAGCCAGATCGAAGCTAATGTCTCCATTGAGAGAGGCTAGGGCAGCGTACTCGGCATTGGGCTGCTGAGTGCAGGCCAGGTAGCCCTGTACGGTATCTGGCGTGATGCGGCTGGGGTCGGCAAAGAGAAACGTCGATAGAAACGACCGCACGGCCAGTTCATTGGCTGCACCGACCTGGTATAAGAGGCGATCTACCCCCGGGATGCTGGCCAATAGGGCCGGTAAACTCGCTTTGTAGTCGCGGCCAAAGTCGCTATTGCCCGAAGGCGATACCAAAAATAACCCCTTGAACAACTCAGGCCGCAGGGCGGCTAGACGTAACACAACCCCAGCGGTGAGGGAGGTCGCGACTACCAGCGTGGGCGGCTGGGTGAGTGACTCTAATAGATGGGTAATGAGGTAAAAATAGTCGTCTACAGAGTAAGCCCGGGCTGGATGGGTTGACTGGCCCCAGCCAATTAGATCGGGAGCAATGACCCGATGAGTTGCCCCGAAGGCCGCATAAACCTTAGACCACTCGAAGGCAGATGAACCACCCCCCAGACTGTGCAAAAACACCAGTGGTGGGCGAGCCGTTTCAGCTGCACTAGTCCAGGGTGAACCCCCAGGGGTGTAGTAGGCCATGACTCCCAACTCGGTGGCCAGGGCCTGTTGGATAAAACCCAAGGGCTGGAAGTTAAGCATGGGGATGTCCGGTAAGATTCAAGGCGATGGGGTGTAGGCCAAAGGCCTTACCCGCGATTCAATTTTAGGCCGATCTATGGCTTGATCTGCCCTAGGAGGTGAGACTAACGTTACCTAGTGAGCTGTTAATCTATCGATTGCAGGGGGAGGAGGTACAACCCAAGCGGCTGGCGCTGGATGCGACCAATGGCGCGATCGCAGCGGAGCTGATCCATCTCTTTCAGCAGCAGGTGGGGCATACCCAGGGTGAGCTCAACCGCTACCTCCAAGAACTCGAGGGCGAAGACACCAACTACCGCATCAAGCGCGGACTGGCCCATATTCTACGCAATAGTTTCGCCACCTTTGACATCGTTAGCCCCCTGGAGCCGATTGAGCTGCGACGGCGAGTATTTGCCCTAGCGGCTCAAACCGCGCCCGCGCCGGCTATAGCTAGGGGGCATTTAGACACCCTCGCCCAGCAGCTTACCCAAGAACTGAATCGAGACGTATCCGCAGCGGATTTACGCCAGGGGCTTTACGCCGATCGCAAGGATAACCACATTTTGATTGAGTTTGAGCCCCCCACCCCAGAGGCGCTAATTCATCGCTATAACCTGTCGCAGACCCAGGGGGTATTTTATAAAGCCAGCGACCTGGCCATGCATCTGTACCGCAACGACCCTGGCGAATACAAACTGATGTTTCGCTACCTGAAGCTGTTTCGGCTGATGACCTACATCGAAGGCGACGCCGACCAGGGGTTTACCATCACCATCGACGGCCCGGCCAGTCTGTTTAAAGCCAGTACCCGCTACGGCGTGGATATTGCCAAGCTGATTCCAGCCATTCTCCATGTCAGCAAGTGGCGGCTGACCGCCAAGCTCCAGATCAAAGACAACTTTACCCAGCAGGTCAAGCCGCGCCAGTTTAAACTCACCAGCGACTGTGGTCTGGTCACCCACTACCCCCCCGGCAAGACCTACGACAGCATGATTGAAGAGTCGTTCGTCAGCCGCTGGCCCGCCAAGACTCCCTGGCGGCTGGAGCGGGAAGTGGATCTGATTCCCCTTCCCGGTAGCGTGATGATTCCTGACTTTCGCCTAGTGCACCCCGACGGGCGGGAGTATTTGCTGGAGATTGTGGGCTACTGGCGGCCCGAGTACCTGCGCAAGAAGTTTGCTCAGGTGCGCAAATCGGGGCGCGACAACCTGATTTTGGCGGTGTCGGAGCGGCTCAATTTGGAAAATGCGGGGGTAGATATTGCCAAAGTACCAGCTCAGGTGGTGTGGTTTAAGACCAAGCTCCAGCCGAAGGTGGTACTAGAGGTGCTGGGAGACTGAGGCTTGCAACATACCCTTTGAAATCTTGGGCGGCATCACCAATATTGAAGTACCCGAGATGGTTCATCAACTGTTCGCTATGGCAAGTTAGCCCAGACGAGCACTTGTTATCTAGTGAGTAGCGCTTTGGGCTTCTAGATCGATGCCCAGCACCTGGGTGTAGGCCCCCCGGGCCTGGGTAACGCCAATGGTACGCTGGGCAGCTTCAATCATGGGGCGGCGCAGGCTGACCACAATAAACTGAGCCT
>NZ_JADEWX010000066.1 GCF_015207395.1 Nodosilinea sp. LEGE 07088 | reverse complement strand
GTATAGGGTGATGGGAGGGGGGTGGAGTTTCAAGTTTTGTGCTTTGAATACTCCCCTATCTTCCCCCAGCCAGCCCCATCTCCCCGCTCTTCTTAGCTTCTCTATTGTCCCTGCCATTGCTGCATTTCTGCCTGGGCCTGGTCGTAGACACTGGTACCGGGGGGCACTAGACCAGCAGCCGAGATAGCGCCAGGGAGTTGCCCCGCAGCGGCCCGGGCGCGGGCAATCGCGAGAATGTCGCGGCTCCACTGTTCGATGCGTTCCTGGGCGATCGCCGATTCGGGGTAGTCGGGCGGAATCTGCTGGGCCAGGGCGATCGCCGATTGAAATGACCCCGCCTGGTTAGGTTGCAGCAGGCTCTGGGCTTCTTGCAGCAGCTGTTGGTTAATGCGACGCTGTTCCCACCGTTGAATTTGGCTTTGGGCCTGGCCCCAAACCTCGGCCTGATCTGCGGGCACTAGTCTAGCGGCACTGATGGCCGCCGCTAAGTCACCCGAGGCGGCTCGGCCCACGGCCAGATCTAAAATAACCTGACTCCAGCGGGCAATGTCAGCCTGGGCCTGCTCGTAGGCTGGGTCATCCGTCGGCACCTGACGAGCCTGTTCAATGGCATCGTTAAACAGTGAGGCAGAAACTGGCTCAATCAGGCGGCGAGCCCTGTCGAGGGCGACATCGCCCGATAACTCAGCCCTGGTATAGCCGATCTCGGCTTGGTCAACCAGGGCCTGGTAGTCTACGGGCCGCTCCACCTCAGGAATTTGTTTGAACCAGCTCAGCGCCTCGCCAAACTGCTGCTGGGCAAGGGCATTGCGGCCTCGTTCCAGGGCCTCAGCACCACTCACCGCCGTACCCGGAAACAGCGGCTCTGCCGCAGGGGAATCTGGCGGCAATGCGCCTGAGGCAGGCTCTTCTGGGATGGAAACCGGCGGCGTGGCCGACTCTAGGGCAGGCTGACCACCCCAAAAGCTGGATTGATTCCGCCACAGCACTCCCAGCAGCAGCAGCCCGGCCACTAGCAAGCCCCAGCGCCAGGGGACTGGCCAGCCGGTCGATGCTGATGGCTGATCGATGGCCCCTGGGTCTGGTGCGGCCACCGCAGGCGGTACCCCGGTAGGGGGCGGTTCTGGCGCTGGTGGCTCGACCGATGGCCAGGGCCGAGTACCACCGCTATCAGCGGGGTCTGTGGGCACCATCTGGGACGGCATACCCTGCGCTGGGATCTCCCCCAGGGGGGGCACAACCAGCTCTGGCTCCGGAAGATCTGGCAAGAGTTCTGGCTCTGGTGGTATGCCCACAGGCATTTGCCCCACCAGACTAGACGGCACCAGCATGGCGTACTGCTGCCCAGGGGGAATTACGGCGGTAGGGTTCTGTGGCGGACGCCAGTGGTGCTGGCACAGCTCGGGCACGCGATCGCGCAAATAATCCACCATCTGCGCCAGGGTCAGACAGCCGTGAAAGCGCAGGCCTTCAATCAGGGCTTCGGTGAAGAGCCCATGGCGCACCGCCAGTGTCTCCTGGGAGAACTGATTGGGCCGACACGAGAGAATTAGGGGCAGCGCTAGCTCCTGGGCCAGGGCTAGGGATTGGGCCCCGAGCCCCTGGTTCCCAGGGGCTGGGCTGAGCGCGCTCTGGGGCCGATTGATATCGAGCATAATGATCGACTGACGCTGCTTGCCCTGGTGCATGCGTTTGAGCAGGGTTTCAATCAAAATGCCGGTCTGCTCGATGCGGTTGGGATCGGCATCAATAGGCAGCAGGTAGTCTTGCCCCTGCCACTGCACCCCATAGCCGCTAAAGAAAAACCACACCGTATCGTCTGGGCCAGCGCGATCGCAGCTTTGGCCCAGCCGCTCTAGCAGTATCGTTTGGGTCGGAGCCGCCGAGCCCTGGTACACCATCGGCGACACATCGGTCAGCAACGAGCAGTATTGCGGGAGCAAACCCACCTCATTGACCAAAAGATCTCGCAATTCGAGGGCATCGAACTGCGCATACATCAGGGGCTGAAGCGATTGATATTGATTGATACCGACAATAACGGGCCAGTGGCTTGCCATGCCTTATGGATGCCTCCCAAGGTCTGGGGTACGAATGAAAAAATTCACCTGCCATAGTAGCGCCTGCATACCCAAACGGAAGCCCAGCGAGGAGATTGCAACAGAAGACAATTCTTTATTGACGGTTTGGGGCTCTATCGCTAAAGTTAAGGCACTTTTGGGGCATCCTACAGGGATGTTGGGAGCAGTTGGCCATGAACGTTATTTCTAATTTGAGTAAGCGCAGCCCTGTCGAGGCCCGCCATCGTCAGCCCAAATCAACGGTCTTTTGGGCGCGCTTATGGTTACTGGCCTTGACGGCCTTTGGCGGCGTTGCATTACCGACTCTAATCACCCCTCCGGTAGCTCAGGCCTACACCTCGCGGGTCAACCTGTTTGTGGTGCGGGAGCAAAACGAAAGCTTTGAAACCCTCGTGCAGCGCTCCGAAATTATTGCTAGGGCCGCGATTCAGCGCAGCTTTGACGCCGATCTGCTGATGACTGACGTCGTGGTCACCGTCATTGGCGATAATCGAGGCATTTCGGTGCCCATTCTCGCGGTGCCAGTCAGCCGCAGTGAGTGGCAGCTCAGGCCCGATGTCACCCAGTGGGCGCAGTACTTTGAGGCCTCTAGAAATCTGGTAGTCGATGAGGTTGAAGGCGAGGCCGATAATTAACCCACGGGGCCAGCTTGCAAGCTGGCAAAGATATCTTGCATAGATACACTGTCTTGCCCTATGATTGAAAGGTTGTGAAGTCTTAATATTGCTGTCATGGCGGTTCCCAAGAAGAAAACCTCCAAACAAAAGCGTGACCAGCGTCGCGCCACTTGGAAGCGCACCGCAGCGCTCCAGGCCCAAAGAGCGATGTCTTTGGGTAAATCTGTGCTCACGGGGAGGTCTACTAGCTTTGTATACCCCACCGATGACGACGATGAGGATGAAGACTAAGGTTAAAGCTAAGGCAGGTGAACGGTTAGCCTTTGCGCTGCTCTATGACCGCGCTTTTTACTTCAAATACTACATTTTGTAAGCAGGATAGAGCCTCTATCCTGCTTTTTAAGTTAGGTTGGCGGCAGCTTACCTGATTTGACCACCTGCTATGAACCAGCTTGACTCCACCCCAGAATCGCGCATGTGGGCGATGCTAGCTCACCTCAGCGCCCTTTCTGGCTTTGTCATTCCCTTTGGCAACATCATTGGGCCGTTGATCATCTGGCTCGTCAAGCGCGACGAAATGTCCTTCGTGGATGATCAGGCGAAGGAAGCCCTCAACTTCAACATCTCCATGACCATTTATATGTTGGTGTCGGCGGTGTTGGTGATGGTGTTAGTGGGCATTTTGATGCTGGCTGTGCTGGGTATAGCCTGGCTGGTATTGGCTATCATGGCGGCGGTTAAAGCCAATGAAGGCACCGCCTATCGCTATCCCTTGACCCTGCGGTTGGTGAAGTAGGAGCTAAATAAAGGGACGAACTTCGGGCGCTAGGGGCGATCGCGGCGTCACCTGAGGGCGATCGCTACCGGGCAAGTCTACCGATTCTGGCTCGTCCAAATCATCTGGTTCTTCAGCAGGCTTAGGTTCTGGGGCAGGGAGACTCTCCTGAGACTCTGCCGCTGGCGATCGCGGCATAGCCAGGGAAGGTTCTGTCAGAGACGGCTCTGTCATCTCTGGCCCAGCCTCAGGGAGGTCGGGAGTAGCGGTCTCTGCCGATAATTTGTCACCGGCTGGAGCCGTCAACTCTTCAGAAGCAGCCTCGGATACAGTATCAGGCCGAGCGGCCGCCGCGCTGGCATTGGCATCTTCGGAGAGATCAGTGGTCTCAGCAACGTCATCCTCCAATTCAAAATTGTCTTGGCTTTCAGGAGCAGCGCTTTCTTGCGGAGCAGATTCAGGGGCAGCGGCTGGCTCCAGGGATGAGTCAGGCTGAGGTAAGGGAGGAGGCTGCACCTCAGTATTGGGATCCGTGTCAGCCGCGCCTGACCGGTCGCCTGAACCCTCAATCGTGCCTTCGGGTGCAGGCAGAGATACCTCAGACCTATCTGGAGTGGGGGCTGGTGCCACAAGCTCATCGGGTACAACAGAATCACCTCCATTGGCGGACGGTTGCTCCAAAGCTTCAGCCGCAGCGCTATCCTCAGACCCATCTTCTTCAGCTTCGGCTTTGCCGATGGGTTCTGGCTCAGGAGGCGTAGGCGGCTCGTAGGTGGGGTCAATAATGCCGGCTATATCGTTGAGGGTCACCTCGCCACGCACCAAGCGAGACAGCGTATCGCTACCGCCGGGCTGGTAGTCAATGATGCGCACGGTGTTATTGAAGCGGTTGTCGATAGGGGTGCCGCTTTCGTCGATTAGCTCCAGCTGTACCCAGTTGCGGCCCGGCTTAAACCCCTTCAGCCAGATCGGCTGCCACTGGTCAAACACAAAGCTTTGATCGTTGACCGTACAGCGAATGCGCCAGTCGTGCAGATCATCATTGGGTTCTGCCTGGGCACTCATGTGCAGGGGGGCGTTAGTGAGGTAAAAGTCGAGCATAATTGGCTCGGCGCCATAGCTGCCCTGGGGGCGGCTATAGGTAAGCAGTGGGGTGCTGGCATCGAGCTCGTTTTGGGGAGTCGGTGCGATCACGTGAAAGGTGCGCTGGTCAAAGGCCCCTTGATTTTTGAAGCTCTCGTGCCAGGGCCGCGACGCAAAGACGCGCAGGGTGTGGGTACCGGGGGAGAGATCTGCAAAGGTAACGGGCTCTGACAGATCGTAAACGGCTTTGTAGGGTTCGTTGTCTAAAAACAGATGCAGATGGGGGCCGAGTTGATAGGTGTCGTCTTTAAACAGGGGTAGCCCCCGCACCTGAAATCGCACCGCCACGCTGGTGTCGTCGAGCACTTCGCCGGGGCGGGGGCTGAGCAGCCGCACCTGGGGAGTATAGGCGTCGATGATTTGCTTGAGGGTTTCGAGGGTAGCGGGCGGCGAGACCTCGGCAATTTGCCCCGTGAGGCGGTTGGGCTGGGGAGTTGGCTCTGAGATCAGCTCGGTGGGTTGAACGGGTTTGGCACAGCTGCCCATGGTGAAGGTGAGCAACGCGATCGCAACTAGGGCCACAACCTGCCTTCCCAGTCGGATGCCCCTGGATATCGTGCCCATGCTGGTGTTCTCCCCGTCTTTGCAACTATTACCATAGGCCACTTTAGGGACTTTACCGCAACCGCCACACAGGTTTTTGCCGCCTTCCTAGGGCTGAGCTACACTGACTCGACGACATCTGAGAAAAGGTTAATCGCCATGCGGGCAAAACAGGTTGTCATACTGACATTATCGCTGGTTGTCGGTCTCACCGCTGGGGCAGCCGCTGCCACCGCCTTCTACTGGAACCGGGCCACCGCTCTGCCCACCTGGTACAGCACCAGCGGGGCCGATGCTGCGGTGGCCGATGTGGGTCATGGCAGCGGTAATTTGCTGGGGGCAAAGCTGGCCAGTGGCCAGGGGGTGCGCTACGGCGACAACAACCAGGTCGCCATTTCCCTCACCGAGGCTGAGTTGACCCAGCTGCTGGCCGAGAGACTTGCCCGCAGTCCTGAGATGGCCCAATTCTTGCCCGTTGCCGAAAGCATCAATGCCACTATTCGCGGCGATCGCGTGGCCGGAGGCATCGTGGTTAACCCTGCCGATATTCCCACCCAGAGTCTGCCGCCCCAGGCCCGGCAGGCTCTCGAAACAGCGTTTAGCACCATTCCTATGCTGGGCGATCGCCCCCTTTACATTGGCCTTGAAGGCAGCCCCCGTGTTGACAATGGTCGTCTGGTGCTGGGCAACGACACTCGGGTTCAAATTGGTCGAGTCAAGCTGTCGTTAGACGATGTCGCCCGGCTCACCGGCCTCGATGCCACTCAAATCAGCGAAAGGCTTAACCTAAGCTTGCCCCAGGCCGGTCTCACCCTCGATGGTCTAGAGTTTATCGACGGCGAAGCGGTGCTGAGCGGTACTGCTCAGTAAGCCGTGCCATCTTTGTGAGCAAAGATCCACTGACCGTCGATGAGCTGGGCTTGGAGGTCGTCATCAGGATAGTGGGCCTCGTCCCCTGGGGTTCGATCGCCAATTTCGAGGTAGACGACATCGGTGTCGGTTTCATTTACCAACCGATGGGCATTGCCCGAGCCCGCCTTAAAACCAGCGCACATGCCTGGCTGCAGCTGAGTACAGCCGGCATCGGTATGTAAGGTTGGATGGCCAGCGACCACGAAGATAAATTCGTCTTGGGCGGTGTGAGCGTGTCGTAGGGCCGATACTGCTTTTGGGGATAGACAGGTCAGGTTGACGCCAAAATTTGATAGGCCAAAGAGGTCTCCTAGGGGACGCTTGATGCGACCTGCCATTTGGGTCGCGAAGGGGTCTGGGTAGCTGGATGGTTTGGTTCTGGGCGGTGCCTCTGACGCGGCGATCGCGATCGGCGGTTGTAGAGATGTCATAGGGTCGTCGTTCTGGTAGGGGGGCATCAGCCGAAACCCGAATTTAATCACCTAGACCTCCAACAGGCAACCGAGCGGGGTTTGCCCGCCGCATTCAGCTGCATCCAGCAGAGTTCATCGGTCGGTAGAACGGTTGCCTAGGCAGCCTGTGGGCGATCGCCATAACGGCTAAAAAATCAACCTCGCAACAGCCTTGAGCGGCTGTTGCGAGGTTTACCCGTTGCTGAGTGAGTGCCGCCGCGCCCCGAGAAATTACTCGTAGAGCCAGCCCTGAGCAGCAGACTCCCAGCTCACCAACTCAGCGTCGCTAAACCACAGAGCAATTTCAGCCTGGGCGGTTTCGGGCGCATCCGAACCGTGGATGATGTTGCGGCCAACGGTAACCCCCAGGTCGCCGCGAATAGTGCCAGGATCGGCTTCCAGCGGTTTAGTGGCACCGATAATTTTGCGGGCCGAGGCAATTACCCCTTCCCCTTCCCAGACCATCGCCACAACCGGGCCGGAGGTAATGAAGTCAACCAGCCCAGCAAAGAAGGGGCGCTCGCGGTGCACATCGTAGTGCTTTTCAGCCAGCTCGCGGGGGACGGCCATGAATTTCATGCCCACCAGGGTAAACCCCTTGGTCTCAAAGCGGCCAATGATGTTGCTGATCAGGCCGCGCTGGACGCCGTCGGGCTTGATCATTAAAAAAGTGCGTTCCATAGATACCTGTTCCTAGTTGCGTGGTGAAAGGGTGATTTGGTGAAAGACCTCTACTATGCTCAGAAACGGTGGCCACTTTGTAAAGGATTTGGCCAAAGTTTTATAGTTGCCGCTTAGAACTTGAGCACAGGCCAGTAGCGATCGCGCTCTGCATCATACCGCCAGCCGCAGCCATCGGGATCGCGATCGCGACTCCAGTGCAGCAGGTCGGGGGTACTGCGCCGAATGGCCAGATCGGTTTCGGTACAGCTCAACCGCTGGGCCAGATCAGGCGCCGTCAGCCAAAAATTGTCGGGGGTTACTCCTGCCGCTGAGGGCATAGACGGGGGGCTAACCGCTGCGGGAGACCCATGGCGAAACGTATAGAGCACGTCTCCAGCGGGGGTCGGTTCAAAGTCACCCCAAAAGTCTTCAGCCCGCTGATCGAGAAATTTGCGGGCTTCGCTGCCGGTGATCTGGGCCGCGATCGCAAAGTCGAGCACGCTAATGCGCCCCCGATGGGCCGCGATCTGGGCATAAAATACCTGGTGCAGTGCCCGTTCGTGCGCCCGATGACGACGCCAGCACCAAACCCCAGCCCCTATGCCCGCAGCCGCCACCAGCCACGGAAACAGGAGCTGAATCGCCAACAACCCCACCAGCACCAACCCCGCCAGGGCCAGCGCCACCGTCAGACGATATTCAAGCCCGGCACCGGGGCGATGGAAAGGCCGCAGGGGCATATATCCTCAGAGTTAACCGTTCCTATGCT
Organism: Nodosilinea sp. LEGE 07088; assembly: GCF_015207395.1. Taxonomy (GTDB): domain Bacteria; phylum Cyanobacteriota; class Cyanobacteriia; order Phormidesmidales; family Phormidesmidaceae; genus Nodosilinea. The sequence goes on along the minus strand of NZ_JADEWX010000066.1, from coordinate 20,432 downwards.
GCCACAGTCGCCATGCTAACCTTTGCCACCCCCGACGACGAGGCCCGGGCCGCTCAGCTCATGCAGCCCTGCCTGATTCGCATTGTCGACAACATTCGCAAGCACACCGAAGCGATCGACTGGCGCAGCGAGTATCTAGAGCAGGTGCGCTGGCCCGGCCATGCTACGGCTGATCAGCGCCAGCGCGTCCGTGACCTGGCGGCTCAGCTCGAAGGGGCTACCCCCGAGGCCGCCGAAGCCCTTCGACAGCAGCTTAGCCAGCTGCCCACCCCGACGCCGGCCTACGAACTGCGACTTACCCAAGGCGCTAGCGATCGCCAAAACGAGGCCCCTCGCACCGCTACCCTCGATGTCTGGGAGCTGTGCTTTGGAGTTTGTTTTCGGAATTACAAGCCCCATCAGCCCGTTTCAGTAGATGCCACCCTCCTCGACAGTGACGGCGAAATCGACTGGATTACCCTTGACGATAAGGCAAAAGCTCTAGTGAAACAGGCCATTGACCGGGCTACCGCAGCCGGTTAGGCCGCCCAATACGGCACAATAGAGCAGTATACGTTGCCCCCTCGGCCCACTGCGGAGGTCAGCGGGGTGAAATGATGTCCAGCTCTTGGGCTAGACTCAGTTGCCGACCTGGACTTGGGATCTTTTTTCTTCAGCATGCTTGACCTGCACAGCCACACGACCTTTTCTGACGGCACCTTGACGCCAACGGCGCTGGTAGCGGCGGCAGTGGCCGCCGGGGTCAAGGCCCTGGCCATTACCGACCATGACACTCTGGCTGGCTGGGATGAGGCCGTTGAGGCTGCCGGCGATGCCCTGGAGATCGTGCCAGGGGTAGAGCTGAGTACCGTAGAAAATGGGCGATCGCTGCACATTCTTGGCTTTTACCCTAACCGCACGGCCCTAGAGCCGCCTTTACAAGAGCGCATTGCCGGTCGTCACCGTCGTGCCCAGCAGATGGTCGATAAACTCGGCGAGCTGGGCTATCCGATTGAGCTACCGCCCATGCGCGGCAACATGGCTCCTGGTCGGCCCCACATCGCCGCCGCGCTTGTCAAAGCCGGACATGTGGGGTCTAAGCGCGAGGCCTTCGATCGCTGGCTAGGCGACCACGGTCCAGCCTACGTCCAGTATGAGAAATTTTCCGCTGCCGCAGGCATTCAGCTGCTGCGAGACTGTGGAGCCGTACCGGTGTGGGCTCATCCCTACTTATTTAAGGGATCGACCGTAGCTACCCTGCTGCCCCAGCTAGTCGATGCCGGACTGATGGGGGTTGAAGTCTACCATCCTCACCACAGCCCCAGCGATATGCGTCGGCTAGAAGAGCGCTGTCGCGATTACGGCCTGGTGATGACTGGCGGCAGCGACTATCACGGCCCCGCAGAGACCAAGCCGGGGGCCCCAGCCAAACGCCAGCACGACAGTGCTATCGGCCTTAACCAGCTCAACCTATCGTTAGCGTTGCTGACCCCGCTCAAGCAGGCCGCGACCAGACTGCAGGAGCTATTGCCTCAACCGTGATGATGATGGCCTCTGGTGGGTATACCCTCGGGTACTTCCTGGGGGTACTATCGCCCCTCGATTCTGAAGCCTTGCCAGGGCTGCGCCAGTTTTTCGAAAACTCGGGGCTGGTGGTGGTGTTTATGGCGGGCCTTTCCCAGGCAGTTGGCCAGGGGATTATTTTATTTGTCAATCGGGTCAAGCCCCTCCGCTTCTTACTCAGCCTCGTGCTGTCGGCGCTGCTGTTTGTAGCAGGCTACCTGTTTTGGTCGTTGAGCATTTGGTTTGTCAGCAGTTGGCTGCTAGAACAGCCGATCGCCTGGTTAGTGGTGAGAGATAGCTTGACCTTGAGCTATGCGCCCCTGATGTTTAGCTTTTTGGGAGCGATGCCCTACCTCGGTATGCCTTTGTTGCGGCTGCTTTCATTGTTCAGCCTGACGCTGGTGGTGCTGACGCTAGCTGCGTTGGCCAGTCTCCCTGTCTGGCAGGCAGCGGTACATGTGGGGCTGGGCTGGCTGGTGTTACAGGTACTGCAACAGACGGCGGTGGGGCAGCCCATCGTTAACCTGGGACGCCAGCTCACGGATTGGACTGCGGGAGTCAAGTTGGTAGTCGATCGCAGCCAGCTAACTACATTGGTCGAGGCTAACCCTCTGGGGGCTGGTGGAGCAAACGAGAGGGTGACCAAACCCCTCTTACCCAAAGCCCTGGAGACTATATGGCGTCCCCGATCGCGGCGACTTATCCTCCTGTGGGGCTATATGGCCTTAGGGGTAATGGCTTTGGCGGTAGCCCTCAGCCTCGAGCCGCTACGAAATCTAATTGCCGGATGGTATGACACCAGCCGACCGACTCGCTGGTTGGCTGACTTGATCTGGGTAGGGGCGATCTCCCTGGTGGTAGCCGCCATGCTCGCGCCCCTAGAGGCCTTGGGCTGGTGGGCGGGTTGGTATGGCGAAGGGTTTGACAGCGATCGCCCGCTGCTGCCAGAGCCAGCCGCCGCTACGGCTTCGCCCCCACGGCGCTTTATTGTCTACCTCGATGGCATCAACCAGGCTACCGCCGACTACCAGCCCACGGTTTCTCGCTACCTCGACGAGCTCCACCGACATTTGCCTAGCGACATCACCCTGGTCAAAGGGTTGATTCCCTACTCGGTGTTAAATCGCTCGCTGACCGAAGATCGCCCCTTAGCCTTCTTTTGGCGAGGCATTGAAGCCCTCTCCCAGCGACTAGGTACCTGGGTTGGGTTGATCATCAATATCCGCAACGTGTTGATTGTGGCGGTCTCCGCCGATCAACGCTACGGCCCCATCTACAACCAGGGAGTCGCTCAGCGGGTCTTCGAAAAATTGGTGCAGGTCGGCTACCCGACCACCGGGGGGGTTCCCCTCACGCTGATTGGCTACAGCGGCGGCGGGCAAATCGCCCTGGGTATTTTGCCCTTTCTGCGCCGGGCGCTAGGTGCCCCGGTCGAGGTGATTTCCCTAGCTGGGGTGATCAGCGGCAACGTGCGGGCACTCGATGCCGAGCAGATTTACCACCTGGTCGGCACTAAAGATCCCGTCGAGCGGCTAGGGCCCATCATGTTTCCGCGCCGCTGGGCGATCGCGCCCCTTTCCTACTGGAATCGGGCTAAACAAAAGGGCAAAATCAGCTTTATTTCCCTGGGCCCGGTGACCCACCAAGTGCCCGGCGGGGTGCTCGACGATCAGGCCTTTTTGGCCGATGGCCGCAGCCACCTGCAGCAAACCCTCGACTTCACCCTCGATATCTTGGTGGGCGACCTGCGCCAGCACCTAGATATTCAAAAAATTCAGGTGGTCAATTTCGGCAACTACTATCACTTTCAGGGGGCCGCGTTTAACCACCCCAGCTACTACCCGGTGCAACAAACCCTGACCTCCCCCCGGTATCGGCCCGTAGGTAACTGGCTAGGGCGGTTGATTTTGCCCGAGTCTGACCAACGCCTCGATCGCGGCGGCGTTTGGCTAGAGTTGCTTCATACCCCCCCGGCCTATCGCCACTGCCTGGGCCAACGAGTGCCCTTACGCTGGCAGTGCGACCCTGACCTGACGTCACGATTCCAGGCCGTTACCCGCGACATTCACCTCAGTACTGAGGCTGAGGCCTCCCACCGCCAGGGTTTGATCTTGCCCACCCGCCTCAATCACTGGCGTTTGGTCACACCACTTGAGTCGCTGGCCGGGGCTCACCCGGTCGATGACATCATTGTCAAACTGCCCGATCCGGTGACGGTGGCAGAGGGTGGTCTCACGCAAATCCCAGGTCACGCTTCTATCCCCAGCCTCGCCCTCACCATTGCCCACGAACCGATCCAAATCTCTGGCCTCTACTATGCCCTAGTGAGATTTACAGCCCCGGTAGATAATGCCCGCGATCGCTATCGAGTCGTCCACTACAACCCAGCTAGTGAAGCCTTTGACGGGTTAGAAGAAACCGTGCGGCTACCCCCAGTGGTTGTCGATGAGAACGGCGTCGGGCCATCGACCAGCTGCGCTCTAGAGCGATCGCCCCTCAATACAGCCGGGTGGTATATCCATGGGGCCCAGGGCCATGATGGAGAATTTGTAGTGCGATCGCTGCGGCCCCGCCGCTTATTTCAGCTGCACCCCGATCAGATAATCACTAACTCTCGCCAGGGCAAGCAGCATCTGCGCCGTGAGTCATGGCGCAACTTAGGGGGCAAAAAAGGAACCACCGAGTCGGTGCTGATCGACCCAATATCGTCCTCCCCTGAGGCCGCACTGGCCCCATGGCAAGCCGGTGATCAAGCGCTACTAGTGCATGTTTATGGGGGCATTGGTGGCGTCAAGCGGGAGCCCGCCGCCAAAAGTCCAGTTTACTTTGGCCACTTTGCCTATGGTACTGCCACGGTAGTGCGTGAGCCCCTCACCAACGAGCTGCAGTTTGACATTCGCTATCACCAGGTCTACACCCACAACCGTCGTGGCTTAGTTGCAGGCACCCTGGATTGGTCACTGTACATGGGCGATCGCCAGTGGGGCTTTGCAGGCACTCGACCCGTATCCGATATCTTGATTAAGCTACCAGCCTATACCGAGCCCTTTGAATTTGCCCGGTTTTCCTGGGCTGCCCTCGACGATCTGCGGGTAGAACTAGAACTCATGACCGCTCGTTACCGCACTGGCGATGGCACTGGCGTCACCTACGTTGGCCCCGCCAACAACTGTGCCCAGGACTCAAATCAGGCCATGTACGCCAGCATCATCCACCTAGAAGCTGCTGTCGTAGCCCATCGGGCTAAAATCCAAGCTTGGCAATCGCGCCACCCGCAGCAGGCCGCACAGTTTCAACAACTGCTGAAACTCCGCCGCGCCATCCAGCAAGAGCTTTTACCCTTCGGCAGCGCCCGAGCCGACTGGGCCGATGAACGGGAATCGCTGGGCAGCAATCTGTCAGACTTTCCGCTCAAGACCTTAGGTCGTGGTCTGCTGAGTTGGCAAACTGTCTTACCGCGCAGAGCTAGCGACACGATGACTCAGCTCTGTTTACGCCATGGGGCCGCCCTATGGGTACTGCGCACCAACCAGATCGGCGGACATGACCCAGACATTGAGCCCCTAGCCCCGGTTACCATCTAGGTATGCGAGGCTGGGCATTGTGTATGAAGATGCCATAAAGTATAGATGGAGAACTTTATGAGTTTCTTACGGATCTGTTATCACAAAGCAGTAGGTGCATAACGTTTTTGCAGGGTGCGACCGAGTTAATCATATTCCTGATGTTGTTATTGCGTCGATGTAGAGGCTGTGTCAACAGGCCTGCTCTCACGCGTATGAATCCACAACAAATAGCCTAGACGTTAAAAAGCTGTTACTGCGGTTACACCATGCTAAAGCTCAGCGAATTGGCCAACCAGGGTTTAGGAAAGGTTGGTTCTGGAGTCGTTGGATTTGTTTCTCTACTGGCTACAACACTCCCAGGTCTACCTGCAACAGCCAGCGTGCCTCTAACTCGGGCAGATGTTGAATCTCTGCATAATCGAGTTGAGTTTATCCCCCGAGGTCGCACACCCAGAGCGGCTAGAGTATCAGACTTCCTAGCCGTAGGTGATGCTCTGCGAACAGCTCGCTTGTCTCAAGCCGACCTACGCTTCAACGACGGCTCCCTAGCTCGAGTGGGCGAGCGTGCCACCTTTCAATTTGTGCCCAACACCCGTAATTTTCGACTGACCAACGGCACCATTTTACTGCTCATTCCGCCTGGTCGAGGTCGGACAAATATCCAAACTCCCAGCGCTGTTACCGGTATCCAGGGTTCAGCAGTAGTCGTACGGTATATCCCTGAGAGCGGTCTGACGTTAATCATGGCCCTGACGAATAACGTTGCTGGGCCGATGACCATCACAACCAGCAACTGTGCTAACGGCGGAGCTGATGCCTGCAATGCGTCTGAGCACGCCCTTTATGCTGGCCAGATGGCCTTGATCCAAAACGGCCAGGTACAGTTGGTGGAGTTTGACCTGAAGACGTTCTATGAGACTAGTCCTCTACTAGAGGGTATGGAACTAGATAACGCTAGTGTTGAGTCGCCCTTGGGGGCTGCCCTCGAACAAGTACGCCAAGAAACCCTTGAGGCACTAGAGGAGCAACTTCCCTTTTCTGAGGGGATGACTCTGAATCCGGCCATGATTGGTCTTGGTTCGACCGGTCAGCTGACGAGCCAGCAGCCCTGGCTACTGTCACCATCCGGCAACAGCGCTTCTCCCTTAACTACGCTGACAGGTGTGCTGACCCCAGGCCAGTCGCTGGTGACTAACATCACCCAACCTTTAGGAGAGGCTCCCCAACCGATACCGATACCGACGCAAAATCCTCCCAGTGCTGTTTCCACCCCTGGTGTAGGCAGTTCCCCCAGCCCCGTTCCCACTGCTCCGGTTAGTGGTGGGGCCGGTATTGGCGACGGCGGTATCGGTGGTGGTGGGGTAGATACCGGGGCTGGTGGCGGTTCCGGCGGTGGCGTTGGCCCGGGTGGTAACAATGGCGTTGGCGTTGGCGTTGGGGGCGACCCCGGCAATAACAATGGCGTTGGCCCGGGTGGTAACAATGGCGTTGGCGTTGGCGTTGGGGGCGACCCCGGCAATAACAATGGCGTTGGCCCGGGCGGTAACAATGGCGCGGGTGGCGGCACCGATCCATTTGTACCCCCCAATAAATAGGCTCTGGTTTTGCCGAGGTACTCTCTCAAATCAAGGGGCACTGTTGATAGGGTTGGTGTAGCGTTATACATCAAGGTCGGCCTGCTTTAGGCTAAACGTGGCCATTACCGACAGTGCGGTTCTATGCTGAGTCAGATTCAATCTGTTGTTAAAACAATTTCACCTCGCCTGATTGAGATTCGTCGCCATCTCCACAGCCACCCTGAACTCAGCGGCCAGGAGTATAAAACAGCGGCCTATGTAGCCGGGGTACTCTCGTCCTGTGGGCTGAAGGTGCAGGAATTAGTGGGCAAAACCGGGGTGGTGGCCGAGTTGCCAGGGCAGAGTGACCCGAGAATCTTGGCCGTTCGAGCCGATATGGATGGTTTACCCATTGCCGAGCGGGTCGACTTGCCCTTTGCGTCAAACCAGCTGGGGATTATGCATGCCTGTGGTCACGACGTACACACTACTGTGGGTCTGGGAACAGCGATGGTGCTGGCTCAATTGGAAGCAAAGCTGCCGGGTACAATTCGGTTTTTGTTTCAGCCTGCCGAGGAGACCGCCCAAGGCGCGCGCTGGATGATTGAAGACGGTGTGATGGCAGGGGTGGCAGCAATTTTAGGTGTTCACGCCTACCCTTCGGTGGCAGCCCAGATGATTGGTGTTCGATATGGGGCGTTGACTGCCGCTGCCGACGACTTAGAAATTTTGATTGTCGGTGAATCTGGCCATGGTGCGCGTCCCCACGAGGCCATTGATGCGATTTGGATTGCAGCCCAAGTCATCACTAGTCTGCAACAGGCGATTAGCCGTACCCAAAATCCACTCCATCCGGTTGTGCTGACCATCGGCCAAATTCAGGGCGGGCGGGCACCCAATGTGATTGCTGACACAGTTAAGCTGCAAGGCACGGTGCGATCGCTACACCCCGACACCCGCAGCCACCTGCCCCAGTGGATTGAGTCTATTGTAGCGGGGGTGTGCCAGCCTTACGGCGCTAAGTACGAGATCAATTTTCGTCGAGGAGTGCCCTCGGTGCTCAACGACCCAGACCTCACCGAGCTAACCGCCCGCTGTGCCAGTGAAGCCTTGGGCAGCGAATGCCTACAAATCATCCACGAACCCTCCCTAGGGGCCGAAGACTTTTCGCTCTACCTAGAACATGCCCCTGGCACGATGTTTCGTCTAGGGGTGGGCTTTACCGACCGACCAATCAACTACCCGCTGCACCACCCCAAGTTTGAGGTGGACGAATCTGCGATCGCAGCGGGCGTACTAACCATGGCCTATGCCAGCTACTGCTACTGGCAGTAGCTGGCATAGACTAGCGACAATCTAGCTGATGCGCTCACAACATCTAGTACTCTGAGGCGGAAATAACCCAGCTGTTTACTCACGCGGAAACCCTTATGAGGCCTGGGGTTCCCGTTCTGCCTTCTGCCTTCTTACTTCTGCCTTTCGGTACTAGCTGTCGCATTTGTAGAACCCCAACGGCCATTCCTTGGGCCGCCTTTAGTTCACGCTTTTTGCCGATGGCTGAAACCTATGGGCGATACTGGACTCGAACCAGTGACATCCTGCTTGTAAGGCAGCATCTCATAGCTCAAAAGGATTGATATATAGTCGTTTCACGGGCAGCAAAATTCACTGATCTAAATCTGATCTAATTGAAGAGCCATTATTCAGACCTGGTCAGTTATGGAAATGATGTTCAATAGATAATTATCTATTGAACTTAAGTCTTTGATAGAAGCTTCTAGTTGTCAACCTTTCTGACGTTAGCTGGCTTACAACTGCCGCGGCGGCTCGGTCGGTGAACTCTATGGTGATGAGGAATCGTGGAACCCTGTGATCGATGATCCAATGTCCTGTACAGCTCCTCAGCGGCCAGGGGCAAGTTGTTAGTGGGCTGATTTGCACTGTGCAACAGCGCCATGAGGATGACTTTCAAACCACCTGGCAAGGCATTCTGGATGTAACAGACCAGCCCGATGCTGGATGGATATGGGACTACAAGCGTCGCCAGTCAGAACAGGAGAACCGCTATGAGGCCTATGCGCTGGAAGCTGAGGCACTGACCCAGGGGCTCATGTTCCTCGAAACTCAATGGCACCGATCGCAGGTGCAGCCATCCTCCGGTCTGGTTTATGTGGAAGCCCTGGCCTCTGCCCCCTGGAATCGGAGCAGTCTGGAGCAGCCGCCTTTTTTCCAGGGCGTAGGGCGATCGCTCTTGTTGTTTGCCCGCCAACGTAGCCTGGAACTGGGATACGGAGGACGAGCCGGACTCCATGCCCTGCCCGAATCGGAAGCGTTCTACCACCGGCTGCAAATGCCAGATTATGGGGCCGATCCAGAGAAAGAGGGCTTGGTATACTTCGAGTACGGCGCGATTCAACCCTGAACGGTTCAGTACCCCAAATTTCCCCTATGGATGAGCGCAGACTAGCAGAACAATTCGCACAGACCGGCAACCTGATGGATCTATGCGCCAGTGAAGCCTGGCTGTGGGAATCAGCGCAGGTAGAAGTGGATTGTGGCGGCAATGTCGAGGCTGGTTTGGCCTTGCGAGACTATGTTGCTCGCTTGGGTTCGCCCACAATAGAGCAGCTTCAGATGGTCAAGCTGCAATCCATTCTGTTTACAGAACTCCGCGCCTGGATGGAATCTTGGCAGCTGGGTTTGAGCTTCGAGGCCACCTACACCGAGGCCCGTCGGCTCATTCGCCACCATCTTCAGCATCTCAGCCCAGAGCAACAAATCTGGGCCAAGTCGCTACTCACCGTTACGGAAGAAGACCTGGCTTCCGATCAAGGGCTGAGTCGCTCCCGGGCGATCGCGATGTTGAGCAACCTGTTAACCCAGGATGACTGGCAAATCTTAGCCAACACGGCTGCCCAAGGAATGGCGGCCGGGGTTCTTCAAATGCAACAACTTGATGTCGTGAGCGCAAAAGCCAGCTAAGCAGCACCGCTCGACTGAAGTCAATCTTGGAGGATTTAGTAGCGGCGGTTAGAGGAGGAGGGGCGATGGCCCTTCCGGGCCGGTCTTTGACCATCGCATCCTCTCTAATTACACCAGTACCCATGGATATTGAGCAGGGGGTAGCGATGGATGGGATGAGCTAGGCGACCTCGGAGACATCCTCAACGACTAAAGTCAGACTAATGAGAGGTTAGCGCCTGGTTGCTGACCTCTCATCTCTATTTCACCCCTGTCGCTACTGCTGAGCCATAGGGGTTGATTTCCATGGCCAAAATATTTTTATGCTGATAAATTTTTAAGTATTGCAAATTAATCGGCATTAGATCAGCTATCGCATTGCTGGCTCCCCTACAATGACAACATCAGTACGGTGCAACGTCGAATAATAGTCATGGGCTGCACCACAATTCTCTACCAACTCTGTTTCGGGCTTTATCCCTGTCGTTAACCCAGGAGTTGGGTGCCATGCTTCTTTTTGCCAGCAAACGAACCGCATCGGAACGGCTTAACTTGAGTTGCTCCACACTAAAAAAATATATCGCCTTCAGGGCGACTGGATTGAGGGCATTCACTGGGTACGGATCAACAGCCGCTGTGTCCGCTACAACTTGGAGTTGATCCAGGACTGGCTGCACAATCGGGAAATCCAGCTGCCCACATAAGGGCGATCGAGACTTATCAGCAGGGACTACTGAGCAACCGAAGAAGGAAGCACAAATGATTCACCTGTCGCTCTGCCTCCCTAAATACCGTACTGTCACTACGTTAAACAACACTCCGGACAGTTTTTGACAGACAACGGCAGAATAAGGGTTTCAGCCCTCTTCCAGAGTAGTTTAGCCAACGAGAAATTTAGGGTTTCAGCGGTTGCTTGGAAAAGTGTCCGGGCTATTGCTTAAAGCGATTCACGAAAATGTCCAAATTAAGGGGTTCCGCAGACTCGATTGGGAATTTGGCTTTGAAACTTCACCAGTAATGTTGAGGGGGCTTCCACAGAAAAGCTCATTTGCATGGCATCTGCCCACATCTGACGATCAGCAAAATATTGAACCTTCGCAGCTGCGATTTCTGCTGCTGTTGCGCTTTGATTCGCCATGTCTTCTTCTACGGACGCAAGTTCTGCGGTGATTGCCCGTTGCTCGGCCAGCGCCATGACCCGAAATGAGCCTGAACCCAACGAGCGATCGTGACTATCGAGCAGGTGCCACACGTAGATTTGCTCTGCCTCTAGAGCCACGCCGTCATAGGCTAACTGCTGCAATCGCCAGGGCGATGCGGGCGTGGTTATTGATTCACGGTCGATAGGAAGCCTCTGGCTCCAGACTACAGTCTGGCTGCTGGGCAAAACTATAGCGATCCGGGCGACACTACTGCGAATCTCAGGGGCTAAAAACTTCTCGGCCCAAACAAAGTAGGGGGCGCTGCTCCACACCTCGCTCACGCTTTTATCGGTGCTGCTGGGGGTAATGAGGCAGAGCAGCGGATCGCGAGAGGTAGCGGGTTTGGGATCTTCGGGCGGCGGCGGCAAGGGTAAGCCAAGCCAGGCGGATTCAGGGGATGCCCTCAAGCCAGCATAGACCAGGTGAGTAGTGGTGAGGTGGTTGGAATTAATACCCTTAAACCCGCTTAATAGAAGAACTAGAGTAGTCGCGCCCATAAACGCAGTGGGGACTTTGTAATCGAATGCCATGTCTTTCCTCCTGATGTATTGAGCGATGGTCTGGACGATAGTCAGGATCTGTATTTGTTATTTCTGGAAACGCAACCCGCGGTGCAGACTTAAAAAAAGCATGGACTGCCACAGCCAATCCGCCTTAATGCTTCTCTGGTGGCGCTTAGTTTGGAGCAGCACTCGACTATGCAGGGGCAGCAAGGGTGTCTGCTACCTGGCCTCTCCCAAGAGGGTGAAACCAGCCCAGTCTTTGGGATCTGGATGGGTTCGCAGCGTCGTCAGCATGGTCTGCCGCAAAGCTTGGGCTTTATCGAGAACAGGATAAGTGGGGCTTATTGGCAGGGTGAGTGAAACGATCAGCACTGAGGTGAGCGAGAGTAAACCTAAAGCCATGAATCGATAGTGACGGTGCTTAAAAGACCAACTAAGCCAGGCAAATCCAGCACTTAACAAACCCAGCCACGGAGGTAAACTCCCTACGCCGCTAGCCATGAAGCGGGTCGGGGGCTGCCAGTAGTGATAAAAGTCCTGCATCAGGGCGGCGGTGGGGCGATCGCCCACCGGCCATAGCGACGTCAAGACACTGGGAACCCCGGCCATCATCATGGAGCGGGCCAAACCCACAACGCCATCGCTGTTGATGATATTACTGGCTCCTGTGCTGCATCCGCTTAACACCACTAGCTCAGCCTGAAGCTGCATATCTACAATGTCGTCAGTGGTGAGGTTGCTAAAGCCCTTGACCGAACTGGCTAAGACAATTAGCCCCCCGTAGGTCTCGTCCAGCCCGTTGGGGGCGGCATGGGTTGCTAGGTGGATTAAACCAGCCTTGGGCATTTGCTCAATTACCGCCGCCTTGGTAGCTTGTCTGCCTAGCAGGGGCGTGGTATTGAAGCGGCGAGCAATGGTTTTAGCTTCTTTCTCAGCGGCAGGTAGGTCATGGGTTGGGTTACCCACCACTAACGCCGTGGTGATTGCCTGCTGCTGTTGCCGATGCGTCAGCTGTAGCACCTGAATAGAGGGGGTCACCCGTAGGGTGTGGTGCTCAATCAGGTAGGTGCCGTCGGGAGCTTGCAGGGCCGCAAAAGGGACTAAGAATAGGGAGCCGTGGGGTACAAAAACAATGTGGTCATTGGGATTGGAGGGCAACAGGTCTTGAATCGGCGCGATGAGGATTTGGTAGAGCTGTTGCAGACTATCTGCAGGAACTGAAGTCGTGGCAGTATCGGTATGCCGACTACCTGGGGCTACGGCGGAGTCAATGGTAGGGGCTAGCTCGCCCAGTGGAGAAGTCAGTGAGCTGAGGTCTACCTGTCGGAAGGTAACGGTGCCCGTGGGAGAGATAACCCAGCTATACAGATGCTCATCGGGGGCGATCGCATATTCGACCAGCGTAGCGTCTTGCTCCTGGGCGACCTGCCGAATGCCCGCTAGGGAGATGGGAGCAGCTGTTGCAACAGCTGCCTCAGCGTTGGCTGAGCCAGAACGCTGGGCCAGCCGATCGACCAGGGCACGGGCCCGGCCCCGCTCGGCAATTTCTAGCGCCGCGGCGGTTTTGCCCTGGGCGACTAAGACCCCTTGCAGGGTTTGGTAAGGATTGGTCAGCGTTTCAAAGAGAGAGAGCTTTTCTGCATCCGTCAGGGTAGGGCGGAGAGACTCAAATACGGTAATTGACTGACGCAGGTAGGTTTCGGCCTCGGTTAACTGGTGACTACCGTAGAAGGCATACCCTAGATTATTGAGCGCCAGGGCCTCGCCTCGGTGGTTGCCGTTGGTCTGGGCGAGCTGTAACGCTTGCCGAGAGTAGTCAATTGCGTTCGGATAGTCTTGGCGCGCTCCGTAAGCGCTGGCGAGGTTGATCAGCGCACTGGCTTCACCCTGGTGATCGCCCAGTTCTCGCGCAACTTGCAACGATTGTTTAGCATAGTCGATGGTTTTGAGGGGCTCCCCCAGTGACCAGTAGGCACTGGCTAAATTGATCAGTGCATAGGCTTCGCTCTGACGGTCGCCCAGAGCCTGGGTCATCTGTAACGCCTTCTCGGCATGCTCGATCGCCTGGTCATACTGCCCCTGCAAACGGTAGGCATTGGCTAGATTGATCAGCGAGTAGACCTGAGCTTGATGTTCGCCCAGGTCTTGAGCCAGCTGCCAGGCATGCTGAGCCCGATCGATGGCCTGCGAATATTGCCCAAGCGCTCCGTGGGCACTGGCCAGATTGATCAGCGCATAGGTTTCGCCCTTGCGATCGCCCACTGCCTTAGCGCTGTCTACTGCTTCTGTGCAGGTGGCCAGCATTCGGGCATAGCTAGCCTCCTGAAGGAGCTGAAAACAAGTTTTTGTCAGGCGATCAACCTCACTTGTTTGTACCTGGGCTGGAGAAGTTTGAGCGATCGCCGTGGAGTTGTAGTTCACGGAAAACAGCAATCCTCCACAGAGGCAGAACAGGCCGATCCCTATCCCTATCCAGCGACGAAATTTTCGCTGCTGCTTAGCATAGATTCCAGACGTTAGAGCCCATTTTGTACTCATTAACGCAGTCCTCCTCTAGGAGCCGTGAGAGAACTCATCAAATAGTGCTCTCTGAAAGGAGTACACGAGCCACTCGCGATTGGATTTAAATCGGCAAATTTTTTCTGCGCACAGAACCGAATCAGTATGGCTAGAGGTGACAATCCTATACCCTAGGGACGTTACATCTCGTCATGGTTCAGCATAGGGTCGAGGAGAGCTAAACCACATGGTGCATAAACAGCGCCGTCAGGCTACCTACTTAATAGTTAGAGCCATCACAGCCGTTTATAATTTCTGACGATAGTCGCTTTCCAGCCCGGTTGACCTATGGAGCGTATCGACTCGAGCACCCCAGACGATGAACTGGTTCACAGCCTACGGGCTGGACATCAAGACGCTCTCGGGATTTTGTACGAGCGCTATGGTCAACTCGTCTTTAGCGTTGCCCTACGCATTCTAAACCGCGCCGATGAAGCCGAAGACCTGACCCAGGACATTTTTTTAGTATTTTGGAAACAGGAAAACTTTCAGCCGGAACGAGCGGCATTGAGCACATATTTAGGCGTATTAACCCGATCCCGCGCGCTGAACAAGATCAGGAGTCGTGGCAGTCGGCGGCGATCGGTGGAGCGACTGCAGCAGTCTGCTTATAACGAGTTCTCACACCCCTGTCCGCTAGAGCAGGCTACATTACAAGAGCAGCGTCAGCTGGTACAGCAGGCGGTGACCCAGCTCCCTAATAATCAAAAGCAGGTGCTGACGATGAACTACCTTGACGGCCTCAGCCATGGAGAAATTGCCCAGCAGCTCAACATGCCCTTGGGTACCGTTAAAACCAACGCCCGCCAAGGACTGCGACGGCTGCGACAAACCCTAGGCGAGGCCGTCGGCTAGGAGGATAGATGAGTAACCCCAGCGCACTCTCAGAAGACGATCTAATTTTGGTGGAAGACTATGTCTTGGGCGAGTTGAGCCCCGAGGCCGCCGCTGCCGTTGAGCAGCGCATTCGTAGCGATCCGATGATGCGGCAAGAGCTATGTGCCTTGCAGGCAACCCTACGTCTGCTTCCTCAGGCGGTACCTATAGCTGAGCCGTCGCCTGACCTGGGCGATCGCATCATGTCTGCCTACACCCTACGTAATCAAACTCTCGCTCCCGCTAATCGACCTGAAAGCCCATCTCCCCAATTGACAGGTCATCCTATGACCCGGCCCACTCTACCCTGGGGCAGGGTCGCGGCGGGGACGGCAGCCGCTTTGGCCCTGCTGCTGGGGGCAGACAACCTGCGCCTGCGCCAGGCCCTTAGCGAGGCTGACCCTCCCCAGGCTGAAAGCGTAGCCACTATTTTGCAGCAGCCCAAGAGTCGTCTCGTTGCGCTACAGGGCGAGGGCAATGCGGCCGCCGATGCAGCGGGCACGCTGTTGTTTACTCCCGGTCAATGGCAGCAGGTAGTGGTTTCTTTGGGTAATCTACCCCCCGTACCCCCCGAAGAAATTTACCGCATGTGGCTCACTTTGGAAAATGGCCAGGTGATCTTTTGCGGCGAATTCAACACCGATGCGCTAGGGAATATTTTTGTCGAGCTGCGTCCCAATGAAACGGTACCCCAAGGAGTAAAAGCTACCGGTATCTTTGTCACTGTCGAATCGACCTCTGCACCCCTAGAGCCGACCGGCGATCGCGTCATGGCGGGTAGCATCTAGCCTTTGGCTGCATATACGTAGCCAATTCTGAGCCATTGGTACCGGTCTAGAAACAGCCCGCAGAAACGAAGTTTTCATCATTTGTAAACCAACATTACGTCACCTGCATAATCCGCTTTCTGCATCTGACTACCTATGTGTGAGTGCCACCGCACCACTTTTGCTGAAGGGTGTGTGAATCTCACTGATGTTCGAATCATTCAGCATGAGCATAGGGGTGAAAAAATGACATTTGAAGATGCGATTTTGGTCATTGAATCAGCTTTGGCTCCAGAGCAGTTAACCAAGCTGCAGAAAGCTATTCTACGCCACGTCTGGAATGATGAATCTTATTTAAAGATATCGTTCGAATTGCAATACAACCATGGTTATATCAAAGATGTAGGGGCAGGGTTGTGGCGGCTGATCTCCGATGCGTTGGGCGAGAAAGTCAAAAAACATAACTTGCGCACGGCTCTGGCACGATACCAGCAGCGGCAGACGGGCTCGACTTGGGCAAACGCGATTTCACCCAACCAGACTAAGCCAGGCCAAGGCAAGCCAAACCATGTTTTGGAGACAAGTTTCTTTCAGAGCCATTTGGAAGAGTCTAAGACTCTTTGGCAATGGATGATGCAGGAACAGCGCCCCGTTGTTGCTGTCTTTGACGTAGCTCGTCTAAACAAAAAGTCTATAGAAACAAAGCCTGGAGACCAGGCAAAAGCTCCTATCGCTGGGGATTTTAGCTCAGATAACGTTCTGCAAGACATGCTGAAATCCCTAGAACCTGAGCTAAGTTCACCGCCCCTTGAGCAGCCCGAAGTGCTGATTACCCAACTTCTAGAAGCGCTCAGCCAACGGCAATGTCTGCTGGTATTTGCGGCTTAGACGTAGGGAACTTAGGTGTCACCGTAAGCCGAGACAAACTTGAGCTTGGGGAATTCAGGAGTCAGGAGCTGGAATGCCGCTAGCTCCTGACTCTTAGCTTCTGACGACTTTCGGCGCAACCGTCCTGCTTTAAGCTGATACCCAGAAAGTTTAGCAACTGTCCTCAACAGCTGAACTATGCCCGATATTGTCGCTCACTTAGGTCTCTAGCTGAGTGCATCCCGGATTTGCAAATTCATCTCTCTGAGGGCTGGTTAACCTGTTTCTCCTATGACGACGGAACTCCATAACGGATATCTTGCTCCCAAATAGATTCCCACTTCCGTGGGAATACCCCAGACACTTGTAAAAGTGGGATGCCCTCCCTGGCTCCCTGGCTCCCTAGCCCCCAGATCCCCAACCGTTGGCACTAGTCGTTAAACTTACGGCCTAGTCTACTAGGCTTCGTTGTATTCCACATTGAGGTCATAGGTACAGTAGGCGGGCTTGACCTGTTCAACAATATCTTTCAGTAGGGCAAAATCTAAACTCTGTGGAGGGGCCGGCCTCAGCGTAACGCTGAAGTGGAATGGTCGCCCGCCTCCCAACATGGGCATTTGAGCAAATTCAACCCGGCCCATGACAAAGCCAGTTTGATAATTCTCAACTACGCTGATACGTTTCTGGGCTTCAGGGATGGTGTCGTCTTCTAGCGGCAGGCCGGTATAGATGTGTAGAAAGAGCCTGAGGCCATATCGGGTGCCGCGCCAGCGGTAAAGCTGCACCGCATGGCGTAGCAAGCGGCGTTGTTGAGGTATCGACCAGCGGCGGTCGAGGGGCCAGGCAACCCAGTGAGCCAGAAATGGCAGCAGCGCCTCTGGGGCAGTAAGGGGGTCGAGGTAGGCCCAAAGACTGTCGGCGGTTTGTACGGTTGGGTCAAAGGCCTGTTCGATCAGGGCCAAAAAGCGGCTGACAACCTCTGAAGACTGAAATATGGCGGGTAGAAAGGTCGTGTAGGTACTGCTGGGTCTAACCTGGAGCTGTAGGGGGCGAAACCCAGCTAGTACGATCTGAGGCGGCCCTGGCTCCAAAATAGCGGCGTAGAGAGAAATTTCTGCGACATAGTTCAACGGCAGCCGGTGTTGACGCTGATTGATAGCGGTTTGCTGCTCAAAATAGTCCTGAGGAACGTGAAAATAAAAGGTTTTTTCGGCCCGATCGCCGTGGCGAATGGCGGTATATTGGGCGGGGCGATCTTCTGGAAAAGACTCTGCTTCAGAATGATGCCGTTCGGGGGCAGATGAGCTATTTACGCGCAGAAAATCAGCAGCGTCAGGCACCCCTGCCGAGGGAGCAATACCGGCTTTCTCGGATAGCCAATCTGCAGGGAAGTTGCCGGTTATAGCGACATACCAAGCCAATCGATGGTGCCGGGCTCGGCTCTCAATCTGTACCGATAGGGTTCCGGGTTGGCCAGGTACCAGATGCAAACTTGGGGCTGAAACGATCAGATCTAGCGTAGACGAGTCAAGCTTATCGGCTTTAATCCAATCTTCGGTATCGGCTACTTGCTGCGGTACTAGGTGCAGCGGCAGGCTGGGGTGTTGGCGAGCTTGGGTCATGGTAGGGTAGGTTGAGTTGACTCAAGGAAATACGTTTAGCGATCGCGCGATTCAAACTGAATGCTGTGCCCCGACAGCAAAGCAGGATTATGCCAGGAGCACAGCAGACCCAACTCGCCCGGATCAACCATCGAATCGGGTAGGCCAGAGCGCTGCCACCCTCGCTCGCCATGCTTACGAATGCCAAAAAGATCTACCTTACCGACATAGCTGACCTCGGGTAGATCTTGCAGGAGCGCCACAATATCCGAGCGATGGAGGGGCTGCCCCAGCGGCCAGCCACGACCGCCAAAGCTGCCGGTGATGGGGTTGATAAAGTGATAGAGGTTTGCCACTAGGCGCTGGCGCACGACCTCTCGCATTGTCGCCGTGTCGTATTGAGGCTGGAGCAAAATCTCGGCTGCGACCTGCACGCCCACGTAGGTCGGGCTCTCTAGTCTCACTTGCAACCCCAGTGCCCTGTGGTGATCGATGGCAGCTTGAATGTGCTCCAGGGTTTTAGGGGCGATCGACTCTAGAGCGAAGTAGCGATCGGGGTCCATACCATCGGGGAAGTCTCGCCCCAGGCTGACCGGCTGGATACGGTTGACGCCGTCGGGCCTAGGCACAATCAATACCTTTACTACCCCAGGAGTATCGGCTTTCGGAAGGCAGTGAGCCCGGTATACCGATGGATGAGCGCGCAAGACAATGTTTTCAAAATCCTCAGGAATTACGGCGGTTTGGGAAGTGCGTAAAATTTGCGGCACCCGCAGCACCGCTTCGTCTAGCGATTCAGCTTCTTGTCCACCAGTCGCCGGGCTATAGTTGACCACCCGCTGAATGTAGGGAATCGCTACCTTCATGACCGAGAGGGTGCCTGCCTGCACATTGCCTCGGCTGCCACCGCCAACTCGGTAGGCCGACATGTAAATCTCAGCCCCTAGGGGGGGGACTTTGCCGTACTGCCGCTTTTGGTCGGGGCTGTGGTCATCGGCGATGGGGAGCAGAGCATCAAGGTGAGGGGTCTGCTTACCCCAAGATTGCAGCTGCGATCGCTGCTGAGTCATCGCTTTAATTTGAGATGGCTCTCGCACCAGCGGCCCGAACTGTACCGTTCCAGCCTGCGAGTCAATCAGGTAATGGCGATCGCTTGCCCCCGAGCCGCCAAAATCAGTTACTTCCTCCCAATCCTCCACATCGCCGTTCGGCAGGCGCAAACGAAGGTGCTCGCCGGGCTGCCGAGAGAGTACCGGACACCCTTGAAGCTGAAAGGTTTGACCCGGTTTACCGTTGCTAACCCCCAGCTGCTCGTCCTTTAGCCGAATGCATTCTGTCGCGCTCACCATGCCGCCAATGGAACGCACTCCTAAACGGGTAATCGCTGGAGAGTACAGGTAGAGATTTGAACGGTGCTCAGGCTCTGTGTAGGTGCAACGAATCCAGTGTCCGTAGCAGCCGGTGCCAAAATCTACCCAAGGCAACTTTTGGGGCAAATGGAGGGTCACATCTCCTTCGCCCTGGTCTGATGAAGTGGGGTTTGCACCTCGCTGGCCGTGGAAGCTAAACCCTCTAGTTTTATCATCCTCAATCTGCCGCAGAATCGTTGCTTGCCAACCTTCGCCATCCCAAACGGTCCATCTAAGTGGTGGATTGGTCGGGTCAATACCCGTGGTTTCGGCAATTCTGCCGCAAAAATTGAGAGCGACTACATTACCGGCGATCGCATCCTCGGGTTGCTCCATAGGGTCAGATGTCTCGGTCTGAGGCCACTCGCCCGAGATATCGGTACCCACCTCAGTCAAGGGGCGAGCCGGTGACAACACCAGATAGAAGCAATTCCCCACGTCCCGATCGGCAAATAGCCGCAGGCCATCACCATCGCCCAGGCGCTCAAGTTGGGGGACACCCTCATTGACACGCACTTCCTCAATAAAGGATTGGTCGTCTATACCGACATCGCTCGTCCGGGCTGCCGTAAATAACCCCCGAATCTGCGGTTGCCCGATCACGAGATCGCGATCGGTGGTGAATACCACCGCTGGCTCAGTTTCTGTACGCACCGTTGCCACTTCGGTATAGGTAGAAATGACGATCGGCTGGGTCTGAGCCTTAGATAGATAAAAACTTAGCTCCACCTGGGCCGCTGACGGCGGCTGCAGCCGAATGCCCAGTAGCTCTAAAAACGCCACATAGTTGCGGCGCGGCACCTGGTTAAACCGCATCAGCATCTGATCGGTCATCCAGGCAAATAGCTCAATTAGCGTTATGCCTGGATCGCCAGGGTTATGGTTCGTCCACTCCGGGCAATAGCGCGGAATCCGCAGCATGCATTCCTGCACCAGATCGTCAAAGGTGCGATCGTCCAGATTGGCCTTGGGGAGGTTGGGGAGGAAGTTAAATTCGCGAGTCATGGGAGGGGAGGGAGAGAG
>NZ_JADEWX010000065.1 GCF_015207395.1 Nodosilinea sp. LEGE 07088 | reverse complement strand
GCGTTCCTTTTTTTTTTCCAAGCAGAGGAGGGCATACGGGTTCACCCTCGGTCTGGTGGGCCGGGGGATGGGTATAGAGACAGGTTCTATAGTGCCAAACTGAGGGCATAAGAATCGCAATTGGATCTAAACTCGATGATTCCAGGCCAGGCTCGTCGCCTCTACATGGCTATCCACAGACCATCGTTTCTGCGGTGGTGACCAACCATGACCCCCTGCAACTGAACTTGAGCGCTATCTAAAATGCGGGATTCATGGCCTGAGTTGGCAGATTTTAGAGTGATCTGGCGATCGCCTTCGCGGTAGTAAACATGCTTGAGAGTCCCCCCTTCGCCATCGATCCAAATCACCGCAATTTGTCCAGGCAGAATGGCCCAAAGATCACTGCTAGGGCGAATAACCACAACGTCGCCATCAAAAATTTCAGCTTTCACCATGCTATTGCCACAGACCTTGAGGGCATAGTCGCCCAATGGATAGCGCTTGCCATCTAAACAAACTCGATCAAAGTACCCTACAGGATGCTCCGTGAGATAGCCTGCCTGCACCACGCCATGTAGCGGCAACTCACTGCGTAACAGGCTAATAGCTCGGGCCATACCTCGCCGCCTCTCGATGTAGCCTTTTTGCTGCAATCGTTTGAGGACATCCTGAATAAACGACCGCGATGCAATATTCAGATCAGCTTCAATTTCTCGGATGGTGGGGGCGTAGCCGTAAAGGGTAAGCCATCGCTCCAAACAGCTGTAGACACGGCGCTCAGAAGAACCAAGAATCATAGTTGACGAGAAATAGTTCATTTGTATTACTTTATCATTCGGTAATACTACTCATCAATAGGTTCACAAGTTCTCAGTACACCTCAAAAACTACCCAGTGCACAACTGCATCAGCAGCTTTTGGGGAGCTTTTGAGACCTTAGCTAAAGTGACCACAAAAACTGGCTACGTTACTGGCGTTGCTCAAAAGGCTGCTGGATCTTATTCAGCAGGTCATAGAAAGGCTGCCAGTGGTCGTCGGTGGCGATCGGTTCCCAAATGGATTCGATCGCAGGGCGCAGCAGTACGGTTTGGGGGTTGGTCTGTTGCAGCGTGGCGGTGACTTTTGCGAGGTGCTCTGGGGTCAAGCTTTGCAAGCAGCGATGGTAAAGCTGTCGCCAGGCTTTGAGCTGGGCAGCGGCGGCTGGGTCTGAGGCTTGCAGGGTGGTGCTAAAAATTTGGCTGATATCACCGCGCCAGTCTAGAGAGAACTGCTGGGTGAGTGATAAGAAGAAATCGTGGTAGCCGACTTCCACAGCGCTCAGCAGTTCAAGGGTTTGGCTCACCAGGGCGGCGGCCAGCTCAGATTCCAGATGCTCAAACCCCAGCTTTTGCAGCAGGCGCTGCTGGTAGTAGGTTTCGTAGCGATCTTTGAAGGGGGCCAGGGCCGCTTCGAGATCGGCGTTGGGCATCACCAGCTTGAGGGGCTTTTGCAGCGCCTTCAGGTTCATCTGGCAGATGATCGGCTGGTTGCCGTAGCTGTAGCGCCCGGCGTAGTCGAAGTAGGCAGCGGTAAAGCGCGGATCGTAGCGATCGATAAAGGCATAGGGGCCGTAGTCGAAGCTTTCGCCTGTGATCGACATGTTGTCGGTGTTGAGCACGGCATGGCAAAAGCCGACGGCCATCCACTGGGCGGCGAGGCGGGCAATGCGATCGCACAATTCCCCATAGAAATGCAAATACCGCTCCTGGGTCTCGGTAAACAGCCGCGCCTCGGGGTAGTAGATATCGATCACATGCTCTAGCAGCTTGGCGATCAGATCGGGTCGGTTGAGGTATTCCAGCCGCTCAAAGGTGCCAAAGCGAATGTGCGATTGGCTAAACCGCACCAGCACCGCCGATCGCGTCGGCGAAGGCTCATCGCCCCGCCACAGCGCTGCGCCGGTTTCCACCAGGCTGAAGGCGCGGGAGGTGTTCACGCCCAGGGCGTGGAGCGCCTCTGATGCCAGCACCTCGCGCACGCCGCCCTTGAGGGTGAGCATGCCGTCGCCGCCGCGCGAGTAGGGGGTCGTACCCGAGCCCTTGGTACCAAAGTCGTAGAGTTCGCCGTCGGTGCCCCGCACTTGGCCGTAGAGAAAGCCGCGCCCGTCGCCCAAGAAGGGGTTGTATTCGCCAAACTGGTAACCGTGGTAGCGGAGGGCCAACAAGGGTTCGCGTCCCTGAAATTTGCCGAAAGCTTCAATCCAGTGATCGTCGCTGACGGCGGTGGGGTCGAGGCCGAGCGATCGCACAATGTCATCGTTGCGAAAGCGTAGAATATGTTGAGGAAACTCGGCAGCGGCGACCAGATCGTAGTAGTCATCCCCCAACGACTCCAGGGCGGGCAGATAGTCGAGGGCAAGGAGGGGGTTAGGGGCGGTCATAGAGCCTAGGTTGAGCGGGGGATTTTAGCAACAAGAGTATTACTAAAGTATTGCAAACTTTTCTCTAAGAGTAATCCCTGTTTGTCTACCCTCGGCTGGTCTGGGCAAACGGTCATCTGTCTTTAGGCAATAGTCGTTTTGAAGTCGATCTGCCCAGGGGCGAACGGGGTAGACATCAAAATCGCAATTCGTATTCAACCGAGACAATATTGTCTCCGTCGAGGTTAGTGCTGCCTCGGGCTCGAATTTGATCGTTTAGCCGATATGACACACCCACCTGAGGCGGCCTGCCATTATTGAGAATTTCGAGAATATCAATGCCGAAGCTGGGGCCGATGTCAAAGGCCGCCTCTACCCCAATGCCAATGCCAACGGTGCTATCGGTGGCGGTATCGGTAGTCGGAAAAATGCTGAAAGACCGCAGGCCAACGGTATCGGCCAGGCGATCGCCAAAGCTGGCCAGGGACCCTGCCCCCACAAAGCCTGCAAACTGCGTCAGCGACGCGCCGTAGATATTGTTGATCACACTACTGGTCAGGAGGGTAACCAGTTCTTGCTGGCTACGCGATGGGCGACTGGTTAGGGCCAGTAACTCGCTGGCCTGGCCCGGCGATGAGGTATCTTGCAGCTCACTGACATAGCCAAAGGCGGTGGCAAATACCGAAATAAATTCCACTTCGCCAAAGGAGCCGATGTCCGAAGAGGCTGTGACCTCGGAGCTGTTGAACGAATTGTTAGTCGGGGCTGGAACTACGTTGGCATCCCTCAACCTAGCCCGCATCCGCACATCCAAAAACGGATCTAGCCCTTGCTCGGGATAAAACGTAGCGGTATTTTGAGCATTGGATACCAGGCGAAACTGGGTCGAAAATAGGTTAACCCAGCCGCTATCGAGGGTGAATACCCCACTGGGCTGGAGGTTGTCTAAGGTACCATCGATCTCAACCCGACCCGAGGCCGAAATGTAGTAAAACGGCTGACCCAAAATCACCAGATCATTGGTCAACACAACGTTAAAATCATTCAGTCTGACCCGGCTTAACGGCCCTGGTAGGTCTGAGGCATCCGATGCTGGCAGGTCAAAGCCATCTACTGACTCTCGGTAGTTGGCAATGTAAGGGGGCAAAGGCTCTTCCGCCGCCGCCTCTTCGGGCAACTCGATCTCAGAGTTAGCTTGAGATCCCAGTTGGGTGAGCAAGCGGTTGGCTCTGACCCGACCATCGCCCACCTGCATAGTGCCCGTCACCACCGGGTTGAGCAAGGCGCCGCCAATTAAGACATCGCCATCCAGGTTAGCTTCGATAAAGCCTTCATAGTTGACATCGACCTGGTTCACCGCCACGGCC
Organism: Nodosilinea sp. LEGE 07088; assembly: GCF_015207395.1. Taxonomy (GTDB): domain Bacteria; phylum Cyanobacteriota; class Cyanobacteriia; order Phormidesmidales; family Phormidesmidaceae; genus Nodosilinea. The sequence goes on along the minus strand of NZ_JADEWX010000065.1, from coordinate 24,947 downwards.
AGGCCATTGGCTGCCGGGGTGGATTGCTTGGGCGCGGCAACCAGTGCCGTGGTCTCGCCTTGAACCGCCTGAATCGGGAGCCGCCCGCTGATCAAAATATCGCCGCCGCCATAGTTAGCCGTCAGCGTCTCCACCATCACCTGCTCAAGATTAAACTGCATGGTGCCGGTCAGGTCAGTCACTGGCGCCGAGAGGGCCGTGCTGGCCACTATGCCATCGCGAAATTGGGCTCGCCCCACCACCGCCGGGTTAGCTAAGGTGCCGCCTACCTGGACGCTAATGCGGCCATCGCCCCCTTCCCAGCGCAGCTGTTCGTCGGTGACCAGGTTGAGAATCTGCAGCCCTTCATTCTCCAGGTTGGCCTGGATGTTGATCAGATCGGTGTCAGGCTGAACGGCCATAAACGGCAGGGCATAGGGAATGTCGCCCTGCAGGGTGATCTCCGCCGGGGCGGCGACCACGGCGGCACCATCAAAGCGCAGGTGGGCCTGATTGTAGGTAAAGTCGAGGGCTACCGACTCTAGAGATTGCCGGTTGAGGCTGGGGTCTACGATCGCCAGATCGCCTACTACATTAGGGTTCCTCAGGCTGCCATCGAGGGTAGCCTGGAGCGCCAGATCGCCATCGGCCTCCACCGGAATATCGACAAACAGCTCTGCTAGCTCCACTGGCACCCCGCTCACCGCTAGCTGGCCGCTGAGGTTTTCTGGACTGCCGTTACCGATGAAGCTAATCTGAGCCTCGTCGGCATCAAAGATCAGAGGGCTAATGTTGAAGCTCCCCTGGTTATAGTTGGCAGCCAGGGTGAACTGGTTACAAGCGGCACTGCGATCGCCCAGGGGGGCAGATTCAAGGGAGCGAGTTGAATCCACCCCCTCGCTTGAGCCGGTGCTAACCCGATCGAGGGGTTCGCCAAATTCAATTGAGCCCACGGGGGCGTTGGCCCCCGCCTGGTCACAGGGCAGCAAAGCCCCCCAGGCCCAGTTCTGCCCCTGAATATCGGCCTCGGCCTGAACGGCATCGGCGGCGAACCCCTGCCCCTGGAGGGTGACGGTGCCATTGAAGCTGCCGCGCAGATCGCCCAGGGGAGGTAGGGCAATGCGGGTGGCATCGGCTCGCTGTTCGAAGTCAGCCATGAATTGAGCAAAGGCCTCTAGCTGCTCTAGAAAGGGCGGGGGCGGCAGGCTCACGGCCTCTAGATCGAGCACCTCGGCCCCAAACTCGGTCGGGTCGTCACGCAGCAGGCCAATGTCGGCGAAGGTGTGCCAATCGAGGGTGGCGATCAGGTCTTGGAAGTTGCCCTCGACGATATCGAGCTGGGCGTAGTACTCCGGTTCTGGAGACGCCAGATCGAGCCATCCGGTCACCTGATAGCGGCTGTCGTCAAACAGCAGGGTGGCATCGGCTAGATCGACACGGTTGTTGTTGTAGGCAAACTGAGCCACCAGACTGTCGGCCACCACCGTATCTAGAGCCGGTTCGAGAACGGTAGCTGTGCCCCGCACCGAGAGATTGCTCCAATCCCTCAGGTCGGCGGTGATGGCGCTGTTGAGGGTGCCGCCAAGGGGGCCCAGGCCAGCCACAGGAGCCACATCCAGGGCGTCAATCGGCAGATTCTCCACGGTGGCGGTGAGCTGCTGGTTGACGACTCGCCCCTGGGCCACGGTGTCGCCCAGGCGCAGGTCAAACTGGCTGGGCAGCAGGGTTTCATCGAGGGTGGCCAGGATGCGATCGCGCTCTCCCCGCAGTGCCACCGTGCCGCCTTCGGCCAGGGCCACGTCTACCGGGCCGGTCAACTGAGGCTCAAAGGCAAACTGATTCAGCGCCAGGTCATCGAGCTGGGCATTGCCCGCCAGCCGCAGGTTGGGCAGGGGACCAGTCACCTGGCCCGCGAAGCTCACCAACCCCCTGGCATCAAGCTGGTCGCGCACCGCCGCTGGGGCAAGCGGGGTCAGGCGGCTGAGGTCATAGCGACTCAGCTGCACCTCGAGATCGACCGGGCCGATGGGGCTGGGCGCACCCAGATTGGCCGCCACAAAGCCGCTGGCCGCCACCGCCGGGGCCGAGAATCGCTCGATCTGCACGCCATCCCCAACCCAGCGAAAGGCCGTGGTCCAGTCCCCCGGTTCGAGCAGCGGCGGTCCCCCTGGGGGCACCATCAACTGAGCATCAGCGATCTGGGCCGTACCGTCGGCTTGAATCGCCGGTAACGAGAGGTCTTGCAGTGAGCCAGCAGCGTTGACATTCGCGGTCAGCAACCCCTGCATCTGGTCAGTGAACCGATTCACTGGCAGGTTGGCGGTGCTGAGCTGGGCCGTCCAATCTTGCTGGTCAAGGCGGGCTGTGGCCGTGACGTCGAGGGTGCCCTGATCGACCTGAAACTGGGTATTGTCGACCACCAGGGTGCGGTCGCGAAAAACCGCTTCGCCGCGACCGGGGTAGGTGGCTTCGGGCAGTTGAAACTGCACCCTGGCCAGAGGATCTTTCACGGTGCCCTGAATATTGCCCTGGGCCAGCACCGAGCCGATCACCACCGCGGCGGGCAAAGACGCGCCGTAGGTCGCCGCCAGGGCATCCCCCGGCAGTTCGATGTCGAGATCAAACGCCAGGGCAGGATTGTCGAGGTTGGTCAAATCGACCTGGCCCTGCCCCGTGATGTAGCCCCCTGCCGCTGGCACCACCCGCAGGGCCTGGAGATCAAAGCGCTCTGCGATCGCAGCAAAGTCGGCGGTGAAAGTGTCCAAAGGAACCCGATCCAGCTGCACTGGCCCCTGGTTTTGCAGGCGTCCAGCTAACCGGGGTTGGTCGAGGGCACCAGTCACCGTAGCGGCCAGGTCAAAGACCCCGGTGGCGGCGATGGGCAGCTCGGTCTCGAGCAGGTCGGTCACCGCTGCGATCGCAACCCCTGGCATCGCTATATCCAGGTCATAGCCCTCGTCTACATCCACCGTCCCGGTAGCAGTGGCGGCAATGTCGCCCACCTGCAAGCCCGTGTCTTCCACCGTCACCCGCTGCCCCTGAAAGCGCAGGGTGCTGTTGATATCGGTGATCGGGGTCGAGAGCTGGCTGATCACCACTTCCCCATCGCGCAGCCGGGCGGTGCCCTGGGCCGAGGTGAGCATAGTATCGGTCTGGGTATCTAGCGCTACGGTCAAATTACTGTTGAGCGTGCCTGCCGCCATCCCCAACGTCGGTGGCAAGAAAAGATTGACGCCGGTGGTGGGCAAATCCGTAGTTTGCAGCGCAATATTAAAGGCTCCTGCTTCGAGCTGCCCCTCGCCGTCAACCACAAACTTGCCATCGCCCAGGCGGCCATTGGCCTCAAACAAAATCGCTTGCAGATCTGGCTCGTTGGGGCTTAAAAACTCAGCCCTGGCACTCAGGTCGGTCATGACAATCGGCACGGCCTCGACCACGGCGTCGTCGCGCGACCGCTCCCGAGCAACCGAGATCTGCCCACCTTTGACGTTCACCGTGGCCAGCTCTAGCTCAACTGGGCCGGGTTGCTCTTCTTCGGGGTCGGGCAGGGTGAGGTCAATCCAGCGGCCATCGGCCGCCTGCACCACGTCAACCCTAGGGTTAACAAAGGTCAGGCTGTAGCGCAGGGTGCGGTTCAGCAGCAGCTCAGACCAGTTAAAACTCAGGTCTACGGCCTCAACCGTGGCCTGGGTGGCCACTTCATCGGTGGGGGGCAGGGTGGTTGGCCCCAGCCGCACGCCGTTCCAGGTCAGCCGTTCAAAGTTGCCCAGCTCAAAGGGGCGATCGAGGCTTTCTTCTAGGGCCGCTTCAACCAGCGGCATCACCTGACTATCAATCAGGTCACCGCCCCAGACCAGGGCGGCACCGCCACCGGCTAGTGCGAGGCCACCGAGCCCAGCCCCTGCCTTGAGCAAGGTCGGCAAAATACGATGCTGAGGCCTGTCTGGTTCGGGGGTCGGGGGCGGGCTGCTGGGCTGGGGCTGGGTCATAAAGAGGCTCAGACTGGGGGCTCATAGGGCAAAACCCTAACCAGAAGTCACATAGACCCTACAGATATTTTGCAGCCGAAGCAACCCCCCACAGAGACCTGATCCGACCATGCCGCAGGGTGCTATGGCGCTTGCTCTGACTTAACCTGGGCCCACTGGAGGGTAACGAGAGCAGGGCTAGCCGCAATGCACCGTCTATCCATAGCGAAACCCCCTATGTATAGAAACCGGGTTTCTGCTGTGGGTTGTCGGCGGCTATTGCCCTAACCCCAGAAACCCGGTTTCTGCTCCCCTGCCAAGCTTCTCTACCAGGACGGTCGGTGGGTAACGGCGGCCCGAGGGTTAAGGCAGATCACACGGGTGGCTGGCCCCCCATCAACCTCAACCGTTAAACTGAATATCAACGCACCCAAGGGTGACTATGGTTCTCGCCAACGACCCCAACTTACTCGTTCCCGAACCGCCCACGGTTCCCCTCCCCCCCTGCGACCTAGCCAGCGACGAACCCGAATTGGAAAGCTACCTGCACCTGCAACAACTGCTGCTGCTGATCAAATGCCTCGACTGGGTGTGGCGCGACAAAACCGACTACTTCGCCGCCGGCAACCTCACCATCTACTACAGCGCCGACCAGGTCAAAACCCGCGACTTTAAAGGCCCAGACTTCTTTGTGGTGCTCAATGCCGAAAAGCGCCCCCGCAAAAGCTGGACCGTGTGGGCCGAGGGGGGCCGATACCCCAACCTGATCGTAGAGCTGCTGTCAGATTCCACCGCAAACCACGACCGCACCCTAAAAAAGCAGCTCTACCAAGACACCTTCCGCACCCCCGAATATTTCTGGTTTAGCCCAGACACCCTAGAATTAGAGGGCTTTGCCCTGGTCGAAGGCCAGTATCAGCCCATTGTCCCAAACGCCGACGGGCTGCTCTGGAGCGCCCAGCTCAACCTCCACCTGGGCATCCATGACAGCCAGCTCCGGTACTTTTTTGCCCCTGGCCAGTTAGTCCCAACCCCTGAAGAATTTGCTCTGGAGGCTCAAGCCGCCGTTCAAACAGCCCAGGCTGAAACCCAGCAGGCCCGACAGCAGGCTGAGCAAGCCCAGGCTGAAACCCAGCAGGCCCGACAGCAGGCCGAGCAAGCCCAGGCCGAGGCCCAGAAGTTGGCAGCCAAGCTCAGAGAGCTTGGCCTCGACCCAGATACGCTTTAACGCCCTACACCGGGTGAAAGAAAAACGCCGCCCCCAAGATCACAAACGTCGAGAGCAACAGCACCCCCTCCAGCCAGTTCGATCGCCCATCCAGGCTAATCAGGTTGGCAAACGACACTGCAATTACCACCGCGATCACCTCAAATAGCCCAAAGTTGAGATCCATCGGCTGGTGAATAAAGTAGCCCACGATCACCAGAATGGGGGCCACCAGCAGCGCCACCAGCAGGCTCGACCCCATGGCGATCGACACCGCCAGGTCCATGTTATTTTTGCTGGCAACCCGCACAGCAGTCAGATACTCCGCCGCGCCCCCCACCAGCGGTAGCAAAATTACCCCCGTAAATAGAGAGGTAAACCCTAAGCTAGTGGCGGCTTCTTCTACCGCCCCGACAAAAATCTCAGATTCTACGGCGACGCCAAGGGTGGCGGCCACCAAGACCCCCAGCCAGAGCCAAACATTGGGCTTCTCAGCCTCCCCATGGGCGGCTTCGTCCAAATCAGTCACCCCCACGTCATATAAATAGCTGTGGGTCTTGAGTGAAAACAGCAGGGTCAGCCCGTAGACCAAAATGAGCACCGCTGCCACGGTCAGCGAGAGGCGCTCAATCGTCTCAGGCTCAACAATATTCGACGTGTTGATCACCATAGCGGGCAGCACAATGGCCACCACGGCCAGACTCATGGTTGAGGCATTCATGCGCACAACCGTCTGGTTGAAGGTCTGCTCTTTGTAGCGCAACCCGCCAAAAAACATCGACAGGCCCAGCACCAGCAGCAGGTTGGCCAGCAGCGCGCCGGTAATGCTGGCTTTGACAATATCAATCAGCCCTGCCTTTAGGGCCACTAACGCAATAATCAGCTCGGTGGCGTTGCCAAATACGGCGTTGATCAGACCACCAATGGTGGGGCCAGTTACCAATGCCAACTCTTCGGTCGCGGTGCTCAACCAAATAGCCAGAGGCACAATAGCCAGGGCCGATAGGCCAAACACCGTCAGGGCACCCCACTCCATGCGTTCTGCCCAAACCGAGACCGGGATGAAGAGCAGTAGCCCAAGAGACACAACATTTTTTGCTGACATAAATCACTAGCCAAAGAAAAAGCGAGCCATTTTTCTGCCCATTGTCGGGTGAGTCGCCCTTCTGCGCAATCGTCTAGAGCGCTTTGTTACTAAATCTACGCCGATGCTGCCGCCAGACCCTACTTTTCAAACTGGTACAGGCGATTAGTCTCACTGGGCACTGGAGTCGTTAGAATGTCTAGCCGGAGCAAATGTAATCAGCAATACAAAATGTATCGCTGATCTAGTGGGCTTTTACCCCCTGACCATAGAAATGGAGACTTTGAATCATGACATTCACTATCAAGGCGTCTATCGTTGCGATCGCCCTGACCGGGCTAGCTCTAGCCGGCTGCAACAGTACTCCCGACACCTCGGTTAGCGACGACCCTGTGGCCACCGACGAAGCGATGACTGCCGATGACTCTATGGCTAACGGTGACGTCGTAGTCTTTGAGTGCCCCGGCGGAGAGATCATTACCGCTCAGTTTACCGATGCCCCAGCCGCGATCGTGACTCTACCTGACCAAGAGCCGGTTACCCTACCCGCCACTGAGGCCGCCTCCGGTGCTCGCTACAGCGATGGCACCACCACCTTCTGGAACAAGGGTGACGAAGCCCTGGTAGAAGTCGATGATGCCATGGTGCTCTCGGGGTGCCAGGCGCAGTCGTAGAAGGCATAGCCACCTGGGCAGCCCTATCCTGGGTGGCCCAGGTGGCATTAGCTAGATTCCAATAACTGGGCCATTTGTTCCTGGTTAAGCACGTTGCCCACCAGCCGCCGCTGCGGCGCTGGTGAGACTTGAATCAGGGTAGGTGTGGCTGAGATATTAGCCGCTTCGGCGGCGGCGGGGTGGGTGATGACATCGATCACTTGCAGCGTGTAGGCGCCCAACAGCGAATTTTCGAGCGTAGTGTGCAGAAGCCTCAGCATTTTTTCGGTAGCAGCGGTATCAATGCCGTTGACGAATAGCTTAAGGCTATAGGGCTGGAGTTGGAGGGCGGCATCTAACTTGGGTTGGGGCAATGGATCCAAGAGCTTAGCCGCCACTTGCTCAACCCGAATGATTAAATCATGGCATTCCCACAACTGGGGAAATGCCGATCGATAGGATTCTATCAATGCCACAGAGCATTCTTCGGCACTGCCATAGTTGGGCTGCCAGGGCAGGTCACCGAGGCCAAATAAAGCGTTGAGCAGCGGTTGAAACCGTAGGGCACGAGGGTAAGCCTCGGCAACGATTTTGGCAACCTGAGTTGATGAGTTGATCCAGCGATCGACGGTGGCGGTATAACAGGGCAGCAGAAAGTAAGGCGGCTCGGCTAGGCCTAGATGGCTTTGCAGCGTGGCGCACAGGTCAAGGTGCCAGTGAGCACGCTTTTGCTCGTCAATGCAGTAGACGCAGTCGCCTCCAGGGGTAAACAGGGCAATCCCTTTAAAGCTGGAGGCGACTGGGTTAACCTGGGTGGCGTTAGACACGGCCCCGCAGCATTTGGGCCATTTCGTTTTGCCTGGGCGACATTTCTAGGGCGATCTCCTCGGTAATCCGCCCCGACTCGTACAGAGCGTAGAGCGATTGGTTCATGGTGCACATACCGTCGAAGTTACATTTGGGAATGAGCGCTTCGACTTCGTCGAGTTGACCACGCAAAATGTAGTCTTTGATTGCGTCAGTGTTGATCAAAATATCGTGGAAGGCGGCTCGCTTGCCATCGGTAGTGCGGCATAGGCCCTGGGCAATTACCGCGACCAGCGACTCTGCCATGGCCACCCGCACCGGAGCCTGCTGCTCAGGCTCGTAGAGGTTGAGAATACGCTCTACGGTTTTAACGGCGCTGTTGGTGTGCAGAGTTCCCATCACCAGGTGACCGGTTTGGGCCGCTTTGAGGGCGGTGTTCACCGTTTCTTTGTCCCGCATTTCACCCACCAGAATGATGTCGGGGTCTTCCCGCAGCGAGGCCTTGAGGGCAGTGTCGAATTTTTGAGTGTGCATGCCCACTTCTCGCTGCTTAATCAGCGATCGCTTACTCTGGTGCACAAATTCCACCGGGTCTTCGATGGTGATGATGTTTTTGGGCATCTCGGTGTTGACGTAGTCAATCATCGCCGCCATGGTGGTTGACTTACCAGAGCCCGTCGGCCCGGTCACCAGGATGAGGCCCTTGTGGTAGTGGCACACATCCCGAAAAATTGGCGAGAAGCCCAGCTGATCGAGGGTGAGAATCTTCACCGGGATCAGACGCAGCACCATGGCCGGGCCGCGCAGCGAGTCGAAGATGTTGATCCGGATGCGGGTGAACTCGTACTGAGCGGCCCCGTCAAAGTCGAGGGTTTGTTTAAACTCTTGAATTTCGTGGGGCTTGAGAATTTCTTCGAGCCAGCCATAGAAGGTGGCTTCATCAACGACAGGATAGTCGGTGAGTGCAATGTCGCCGCGATCGCGGAATCGAGGCACCTCACCAACCCCGAGGTGAACGTCAGAGAACCCCTTGTCAAAGGCCTCGCGCACAATTTTCTCAAGGGTGAGGCCACTGCTCACCTTAGCCGTTTCTGCGGCCTTAGGCATGGGCGGTGGAGAGGCCGGGCGGTGACGCGCTTGGCCAGGGGCTGGGGCTCCAGCAGCAGCCGGGGTCGGCGGTTTTTGAGCAGCCGGAGCGGTACCAGCCGCGGCCTGACCCGCAGCCCGGGCTGCGGCTGCGGCCCGAGCTTGGGCCGTGGCCTGGGGGGTAGGAGCCGGGGCCGACTGAGGCGGTCTGGGAGGTGGAGGTGGCGAAGGTTGGGCCCCTGGGGCGTTGGGTAACTCAGCCATAAACGGGTTCTCCATGATGGACTCGACAGCAACAGGTACGACGGCTGGGTAGAGGCAACGCAGCTACCCACGGAATACAGTCAGGTTGCCCACATTGGGTGCGAAAGTTAGCCTGTCCGTCCATGGACAAAGCCTACACGGTATCATCCCAGAGTATACGCTATGTCACCTTGGACGCAGCATCATCGTACCCCCGAGACATTCTCGAGGCCTGGTTATGTCTATTTAGAGTGTTCAACTAAATACCTATCCGGTGTCTCTCTGCGACCGGCCCAATGGGCCGAGTTCGCGTTCCTGATCGGGATGTTTTTTTAGGTGGAATACTCTTAGGCGAGTTAATCGCCTGCTTTTTAATAGCCCATCAGCGTCTGCTTGAGCAGGTGCCCATGGCTAAATACCGATCGCATTAACCCCCAGCGAACGGGGTTGGGGGCACGGCCAAAGAGACCGATCATCGCCTGCACCACGTCTGGCAAAGCCAGGCCATCGGCCAAAAATCCGGCCCAGTCATCGGTGGGTAGGGCAAAGAAAGCCGCAAAAAACTGGTGAAGCTGCGGACTATCAAAGTCCATCAGGTTTTCTAGGCCAAAAAGGTAGAGATAGTGCTTGCGGACGCGATCGGGGGGCCAGAGAGCGTTCCAGGCATGGCTGGCCACTAGGGTTGGCGTCGCGTGGGGGGCATTGAGCGCGATGGCGATCGCCTTGGCCAGCCCCGGCCCCCGCCGCAGTAGCGCACCCAGCATGTAGCCCGAGGCTGGGTGCACCATACTGGCCGCCCCACCAAACCCAATCACCCGCTGGTTTAAGTCTGGTAGGGGCTGATTCATGGGAAACAGGCAGCGTTCCGTGTGGTGGGTCTCTTTAATATCGACCCCTCGATACCTTAACCGCTGGTGCAGCCGAGTCTCGAGCACCGCCATTGAGATGGCCGGATGGTGGGCCAGAGAGGTTTCTTCCACAAAGTACACCCCATCGCCCAAATCCATAGCGTAGAGAAAGGTCGGCGGTTCCTGGCGCTGGGCCGGGGTGAGGTGGTCATCGCGATAGTCCATCAGCACCATCTGCTGCGGCCGAATGGGCGGCGTTGAGAATCGCCCGACAATGCCGTAGGCGGCCTGAAATGCCAGCGCTGGGGCAGGCGATCGCTGCACAAAGGCCGACCGATGGCCAGTGGCATCGACCACCAGGCGGGCCGTCAGCGTTTCTCGGGCCTCGGTGGTCACCTGGCTATGGGTGGCGCAGTGCTCAATGTGAGCCGCTTTGCCCTGGTGCCAAACCACCCCATGGCGTTCACCCTGGGTGAGCCAATAGGTCTGGAGCCGATCTTTATTTAACAGTCCATACTCACGGTGTAGCGGCAACGAGCCACTGTTAACGTTGACCACGCAGTCTTTCCAGCGGTGATCTAAAAACTGTACCAGGCCCAGATCGTCGAGTTCATCGACCCAAATACCGTAGGTATTGGGCCAGGGGTGAGCCGGGTCATCCAAGGCTAACCCCTGCACAGCTAAGCCTGCCTCACCCAGGGCAGTGGCCAGCGATAGCCCCGCTGGCCCAGCGCCAATGACTAACACGTCGTGCATGAACCGCCTGCTACCCTCAATCGTTCTCTGCGAACCCTTATCTTACAAAGATCGGGAGCTTTATTGGGAAGTGCAACCGGTTTTAACGTCCTGGTGCTGGCCTCGATCTGGTGGCTCAATCGCCTGGGGCTGGGGCTGGCGATCGCAATTCTATGGTTTGTGGTGCTGCGCTGCCTGCATTACGCCCTGGCCCTAATGCCTGATGCGGAGCCCTTCTAGTACTGCAACAGCACGGTAACGGGCACATCGGGAAGCTTAGCACGCCCCGCTAGGCCTACCAGTTCAATCACAAACCCAAACCCCGCCACGGTGCAGCCCGTTTTGGCGATCAACTCGGCGGTGGCGGCTGCCGTGCCGCCCGTTGCGATCAGGTCATCGACAATCATCACCCGACTGCCCACAGGAAAAGCATCTTGATGCAGCTCCAGGGTATCGTTGCCGTATTCCAGGGCGTAGTTGGCCCGATGCACGGCGGCGGGTAGCTTGCCGGGCTTGCGCACCGGGGCAAACCCCACCCCCAGCTTGTAGGCCAGGGGCATACCAAAGATAAACCCCCGCGACTCGATACCAACGATATAGTCGGGACGATGGTCAGCGACCTGTTCGGCAAAGCGATCAATGCTGTACTGCATCGCGGCCGGGTTGCCCAGCAGCGGTGTAATGTCGCGGAACAAAATGCCGGGCTGGGGAAAGTCGGGAATATCGCGGATGTGGGCTTTGAGATCCATCGGGATGTGGGGTTAAGGGCGTTGCTATGGTATCAGCGTTTTGTGATCGAAAAATTATCAAACCAGCCTCGCTTCCAGAAGCAATAGATTTGCAGCGCGGCAATGGCCGCCATCACCCCCAGGCAAATCAGGTAGCCCCAGTACCACTCCAGCTCAGGCATGTTGAAAGGTGAGGTGCTGGGGTCAAAGTTCATGCCGTAAACCCCGGCAATAAAGGTAAGGGGAATGAAGATAGAGGAAATAACGGTCAGCAACTTCATCACTTCATTCATGCGGTTGTTGATCGAGGAGAGATAGACATCCATTAGGCTGGCGGCGATCTCGCGGTAGCTCTCGATGATGTCGACCACCTGCACGATGTGGTCGTAGACGTCTTGTAGGTAAACCCGCACCTCCTGGCTAATGATCTCGTCGCTATCGCGGATCAGGCCGTTGATCACGCTGCGCTGGGGCCAGATGTAGCGGCGCAGCTTCATCAGACCCCGGCGCATGCGGTGAATTTTTTCGATGGTGGCGCGGCTGGGGTTTTCGACCACCTCATCTTCGAGATCTTCGAGGGTTTCGCCCAGAGCTTCTAACACCGGAAAAAAGCTGTCCACAATAGTGTCTAGTAGCGCATAGGCCAGGTAGTCGGCCCGCTGGCGACGGATAACGCCAGTGCCCCGACGAATGCGATCGCGCACCGGATCAAATGAGTCCCACTCGGGCTCCTCCTGAAAAGTCACCAAAAAGTCTTGACCCAGCACAAAGCTAACCTGCTCGCTGGCCACCCCTGAGCCCGTGGGTTTAGGCCGCACCATCTGCATAATAATCAGCACTTTACCGTCATAGAAATCGACCTTAGGCCGATGGGGCACATTGACAATGTCTTCCAGCATCAGCGGATGAAAGCCCAGGGTTTGGCTCATCTGTAGCAGCGTCGTCTCGGTGCCCAGGCCACGGGCATCGAGCCAGTTGACGTTGCCGGCATTTCCCACAGAACGGCATTCTTCAGGGTGATCAATGGTGGCGCTGTTGACCGTCTCAGGGTTGTAGCTGATTAAAACCAGCTCCGTAGGTAGGGCATCTGCAGAAATCCGGAGGGTTCCTGGCAGCGCACCGGGGAGCGAGTAGGTAAAGTCGAATAGCTCGTCGTCATCGTCGTCCAGTGGGCCGTGAAGGCCGTGAATTGTCCTCGGTTCTATAACTTGCCCCGACCGCAATTGAGAGCGGGACAGAGCATCGGTATCTGAATTATGTCTACGCCGTGACATCGCACCTACTTCCAAACGTATGGCCAGATAAAGCATAGGGGCACAGCCAAGGCTGCACCCCTAGAGGTTAATCATTTATTCAGAGATAGGGCGCGGTCGTTTACATCATGCCCATGCCGCCCATACCGCCCATGCCGCCCATACCACCCATGCCGCCCATGCCGCCCATACCGCCCATGCCGCCCATACCAGGATCGCCAGCAGGAGCTGGGGGTTCGGGAATTTCGGCCACGAGAGCTTCGGTGGTCAGCACCATACCCGCAATGGAGGCCGCATCTTGCAGACCAGAGCGCACTACCTTAGCCGGGTCGATAATGCCTGCCTGGATCAAGTCTTCGTAGGCTCCAGTGAGGGCGTTGTAGCCAACGGGAAAGCCCTGGGACTTGACCTTCTCCACGACCACAGAGCCCGCTTGGCCAGCATTGTCGGCAATCTGGCGCAGGGGAGCTTCCACTGCCCGCATGACGATGTCTACCCCGATCGCCTCTTCAGCACTGAGAGAGGCCTTCAGGGTTTCCAGCTTGGGAGCCAGGTGCAGCAGGGTAGCGCCGCCACCGGGCACAATGCCCTCTTCGACCGCTGCTTTGGTGGCGCTGAGGGCATCTTCAATGCGCAGTTTGCGGTCTTTGAGCTCGGTTTCGGTGGCGGCACCGACCTTGATCACCGCCACGCCCCCCGCCAGCTTGGCCAGGCGCTCAGAGAGCTTCTCTTTGTCGTAGTCAGAGTCGGTGCGATCCAGCTCTTGGCGAATTTGCTCAATGCGCTTGTCGATGTCAGCTTTGTTGCCCGCCTCGGAAACCAGGGTGGTGGTGTCTTTGGTAATGGTGACTTTGCTGGCGGTGCCGAGCATGTCGAGGTCGGCGGTTTCGAGACTCAAGCCTACTTCTTCCGAAATCACCTGACCGCCGGTGAGGACAGCGATGTCTTGGAGCATAGCCTTGCGGCGATCGCCAAAACTGGGAGCCTTAACAGCGGCCACATTCAGCACACCACGGGCCTTGTTCACCACCAGGGTGGCCAGAGCTTCACCTTCGATGTCCTCGGCCACAATCAGCAGGGGCGCGCCATCGCGGGCGGTGCGTTCTAAAATCGACACCAGGTCTTGGATCGAGCCAATTTTTTTGTCGGTGATCAATACCCGAGCGTTGTCGAGCTCGGTCACCATGCGCTCTTGGTCGGTCACGAAGTAGGGCGAGATGTAGCCGCGATCGAACTGCATCCCTTCCACGACGTCGAGCTCGGTGTAGAGCGACTTCGATTCTTCTACGGTAATGACGCCGTCTTTGGTCACCTTCTCCATGGCCTCGGCAATCATTTGGCCGATTTCTTCGTCGCTGCCCGCCGACACGGTAGCGACCTGGGCGATGGTGGCGTTGCCTTCGACGGGCTTGGCCACAGCGGCAATTTCCTTGACCAGGGTCGCGACGGCTTTCTCAATACCGCGACGCAGGCTGACCGGGTTAGTACCTGCCGCCACGTTCTTCAGGCCTTCTTTGACCATGGCCTGGGCCAGCACGGTAGCCGTAGTGGTACCGTCTCCCGCCAGATCCTTGGTTTTCGAGGCCACTTCCTGCATCAGGCGAGCGCCCAAATTCTCGAAGGGATCATCCAGATCGATCTCTTTGGCAATGGTGATGCCATCGTTGACGATCTGTGGTGCCCCGTACTTTTTCTCCAGTACTACGTTGCGCCCCCTGGGGCCAAGGGTGATTTTGACGGCGTCGGCTAGGGCGTTGACGCCTTTTTCAAGGGCCTGCCGCGAAGCCTCATCAAAGGAAACTTTTTTTGCCATGTCCTGTCTTTCAGCTCTCCAGAGACAAACTTAGCACTCGCTAGGTCAGAGTGCTAACTTCGTTAGAGTATCGCTGTAGGGGACGGTCGGTAAGTCGCAATAACCGATCCTCAAGGAGATCTCCTGGGGGTAAACCCTACGCCAGGTCTTGCAGCACCTGCTGGCTAGAGCAAATCGTGCAGAATTCGTGGTGGAGACTGGCTAAGTTGATATCGTGCATGGCATCGGCAGAATAATGCGTGCCGTCGTGGCCACGGCGCTCGAAGGTGGCGGTGGCATCGGCCACTAGGGTAACGGGAAAACCCAGGTTGGCGGCCATGCGCACGGTAGTAGACACGCAGTGATCGGTGGTCAGCCCCACCACCACCAGGGAGCCGATGCCCTGTTCGTGCAGGTAACCCTCCAGGTTGGTGCCAATAAAGGCGCTATTAGTAGTTTTGGTAAATTCGATTTCGCCTGGCTGGGGCAGCACCTCGTCTTTGTAGGCATTGCCAGGCAGTTCGGGGCGCAGGGGTGACTGGGGCTCGACAGAACAGTGGCGAATGTGAATGATCGGCCAGGTGCGATCGCGCCATGCCGCCAACAACAGCGCTATGTTGGCCTCGGCCTCGGGGTTGTTACGCCGCCCCAGCGAGGGGTCATCTAGCCCTTTTTGCACATCGACAATGAGTAGCCCCGGTGGTGTCATGGGCAGCTCTCTTGGGGTGTCTTAAAATAATATGGGCGAAGCGAGACTCGAACTCGCACAACCGAAGTCGCCACATTTTGAGTGTGGTGCGTCTACCAATTCCGCCATTCGCCCTTGGGTGAACCCCCATTATACCGATCTGGTCGGCTTTTCACCAGAGCAAAATAATCTGGGCTGCTGGCCCAGCGATCGATTTCCCTGGCCCGCAGCACGGGCACCGGGTGGGTGAGCCCCTGGGTGCGCATCTGCTTGAGGGCATCGCCCAGGGCATCGGTGCTGATGGCATCGTAGGCGCGGGCCTGATCGATAAAGGCGTCGACGTTGAGCTGGTCGGCCAGCGAGGGGGAGCCGCCGCACAGCTTCATCATCAGCGAGGCGACAATGCGAGGGTCTTGGGCCACCAGTAGGGCGGCGCGATCGCAGGTGAATTCGGCACAGCGCACCCACTCCATCAATTGATTCTGAAGATTTTGCGCCAGCACCTCTCCCAGGGGCAGCTGGCTAGCGGCCATCGTGATCAGGTTAGCCAGGGTGAGGTAAACGCTGTGCTCACATTTTAGATGCCCCAGTTCGTGGGCTATCACCGCCTGGGTTTCGGCCGGGGTCAGCAGTTCGAGCAGGGCCGTATGGATGACGATAAACGGGTCTTCGCCGCACATGGCAAAGGTGTAGGCATTGGGCACCGGGTTTTGGCGCACGTAGAGCTGGGGCACGCTGAGGTCGAGAATGCGGCAGGCCTCAACCAGCGACTGGTATAAGTCGGGCAGTTGGCGATCGCTAACCTGCAAACTCGATGCCAAATGGTCGAGATGAAAGAACCGCTCCGCCAGGGGGGCCAAGACCATGCGTACCGCTGTATCAAGCCCCGGTAGCTGCTTCAGCGCTCGGGTGGCCTCGAGATCGAGGGGGTGACGAAACTGGTCGGCCCGCAGCCCAACCAAGAGAGTTTTGCCGGTCATATAAAATCTGGGGCTAGTACGGTGTCTAATATCCTAGCCTGAGGAACAGAGGTTCGCTGGTGGGTCTGGTTCTAGCCCCTAACAATTCGCTAAGATACGCCTCTGCGCCATGGCTGACGTTATAGCCTGTTGTTGGCCTAAGGAGAGCCTGTGACGCTTCTAGAATTTGGTCTATTGTTAATTTCGGTGCTTGCCAGCTCCCTTGGCCAGTTTTTTCTCAAGCTGGGAGCCTTGCAGCTGGGAAAAGTAACCGGTGCCAACGCCATAGACCACGTTCTCAGCATTGTCACGACCCCAGCCTTACTCGCGGGGCTGGCTGCCTATGGGCTAGGAGCGGTTTCTTATATTTTGCTGCTGACCCGGGTAAAGCTCAGCATTGCCGCTCCCTCAGCGGCGCTGATCTACGTCGCATCGGTGCTGATTGGCGTCATCGTCTTTAAAGAAAATCTCTCCCTAGGGCGTCTGGTCGGGCTGGGGTTAATCATGGGCGGTGTCGTTTTGATCACAACTCGGTAGACGGGCTGCAAAATGAGGCACCAACTGGTTGCTCGGTGACCTTGCCTTAATGACCCACTTGCTACCTGCCAGGGCAAACCAGACAATGATGGCAGCCCATGCTTGTTAGTGCGCCGCTCAAACCGAGCCCCCTGCTTGCCCCTACGCCATGATCGTGACCGTAGCCAGCTTCAAAGGAGGCGTGGGCAAAACCACCACCGCCATCCACCTGGCTGCGTTTTTGCAGGGCTATGCTGAAACCCTCCTGATCGACGCCGACCCCAACCGCTCGGCCCTGAGCTGGGCCAGCCGTGGCCAGCTACCATTTCAAGTAGTTGATCAATGGCAGGCCAACGACATTCCTCGCCCTGGGCACGTGGTGATTGACACCCAGGCCCGCCCCATCGCCGACGATCTGGCCCTGCTGGCGGCGACCTGCGACCTGCTGGTGCTGCCCACCACCCCCGACATCCTCGCCCTCGACGCCCTGGCGCTGATGGTGCAACATTTGGCCGGGCTAGCCATTGCCCCTTACCGTGTTCTGCTGACGATGATTCCGCCCTACCCGAGTCGGGCGGGCACCGAAGTGAGGGAAATGCTGGCCACCACTGGGTTGCCGCTATTTGAGGGGGGCATTCGCCGCTACGCGGCCTTTCAAAAAGCAGCCCTGGTGGGCACGGCGGTCTATGACGTGAAAGATCCTAAAGCCGAGATTGGCTGGCAAGACTATGTTGTGGTGGGTAGGGAGGTTTTGGCGGCTGGGGGATGAGGGGATGGGGAGACTGGGAAAGTCGGCAATTCAGAGCTGAGGAAATTGCCTCCGCTCCCCAGCGCCTCCACTCCCTGGCCGCTACCGCCGACGCCAACCCGTCCCTAATCCTTCGGTTCTCACCACCTCAGGCAGATGAGACACTCGTTAACAGTTCGTTACAATAAGCCCATGGATAGGGAGATGCTTCTCAACAGTGTGTCTACCTGTCCTCAGGTTTTGATTACGAGGTGCCCTATGAATGGCAACTTACGCGTTGGGAATCTGTTTGGTATTCCCTTTTATGTGAATGTGTCTTGGTTTTTGGTGCTGCTGCTGGTGACCTGGCAGTACGGTAGCGGGCTGGCCGCAGCGTTTCCGCTGTTGGGTGGGTCGCTGCCCTGGGTGCTGGGTCTAGCGGCAGCGCTGCTGCTGTTTGCCTCGGTGCTGGCCCACGAGTTGGGTCACAGCTTTGCGGCCATGAAGCAGAGCATTGGGGTCAACTCGATTACGCTGTTTCTGTTTGGTGGTCTGGCGGCCCTAGAGAAAGAGTCTGAAACGCCGAAAGGGGCGTTTTGGGTGGCGATCGCAGGCCCCCTGGTCAGCTTCGCGCTGTTTGGTCTGTTTTCTGCGCTTGGGTTTGCGCTCCCCGTCGGTGGCCCGATCGCGGGCATTGTGGCGCTGCTGGCCTACATTAACCTGGCTCTGGGTGCTTTCAACCTGATCCCTGGTCTGCCGCTGGACGGCGGCAATGTGCTGAAGGCGATCGTGTGGAAAATTACCGGGCAGCCCTACAAAGGGATGGTATTTGCCAGCCGCGTCGGGCAGTTGATTGGTTGGACGGCGATCGCTCTCGGTGCTGCCTCGATTGTGGGCCTCAGCCCCGTGGGCAGCATTTGGACGCTGTTGATTGGTCTATTCTTGCTCCAAAATGCCAACCGCAGCGCTCAGTTCGGTGAGGTGCAGGGTCGTTTAGCGGGTCTGACGGCTGAGGATGCGATCGCCGCCGATAGCCCGGTGGTCAGCGCCAGCGCTTCTCTGCGCGAGTTTGCCGACGATGCCCTGCTGGCCGCTCCTTCGGCCTGGCGCAAGTTCTTAGTCGCTGACGCAACTGGGATGATGGTGGGTACGGTGCTGGTGGATGCCCTCAAGCAGGTGCCCCGTGAGCAGTGGGCCAATACCACCGTGGCGGCAATTATGGAATCTGCCAGTGACATGATCACCGTGGGAGCCGAAGAACCGCTGATGGAGGTCGTTAAGACCCTAGAAACCCGCAAGATTCAGGCGCTGGCGGTGATTCGCAACGATGGCTCTCTGGCGGGTCTGCTAGAGAAAGCCTCAATTCAGGCTCTACTGCAATCGCCCCAGGCGGCCTAACTGCTGCTAAAGCCCATTAACTCAAACGCAGACCAAACAAATCTGGTCTGCGTTTTTTGCGATCGGGCATTCCAGAATATTGGGTTGTGGACTATCGAGGTTTGGGCGGGCGGGTGTTTATTGGCAGCCCTAAGCAGCCTACGTTTACGGTGTGCCGGTCGGTTGGTGAAGACTACCAACAACAGCAGTATCGGCTAGGTGAAGCGATATATGCCGCTTGAATATGTTGCTGCCATGCGCTAGTTGCGAGCACGCAGGCCGATGGCGGGGTTAATTCCCAGGGACGCCTGAGGGGTATGCCCGAGATTAATTTGTGTCTAAAGTTACAAACAGGTAGACTGGAGAAAAGATTGTTTGTTTTTTTTTGCCCCTTTCCATGAAATCCCCAGACTCGAGTGCTGCGATCGCGCTGCACTGCTTAGACCTGCTTGCCACCGTTGCCGCCATCATTGCCGTCGCTGTGGTTACCGGGTCTACCTCCAACCTGATGGCTATTGAACAGGTTGAACCCTCCCGGCTTAAGCCCCGGCTATGCCCTGCAAGGTTGCCTGTGGGTAAACGCTGGCAACAAAAAATCATTGGGTTGTCACAACGCTGACGACTGCGTTGCTGTAACGGTCTAAAGCAAGCCCCTTGCTATCCCTGAGATACCCTCTGGGACAAGGTTTTGGCCAATAGAGCCAACGTTAATTTCTTTTTAAGCCAGGGCTAAGCGTATTCTACGCTACATTTTTGTGGGTTCTCAGGCTAGGGCTACATCCTAAAGGGTATAGACCACTTAGCAAGCAAAGGCTAATCCCTTTGCAAGGAGAACCCTATGAAACGCTACTTACTCTCTGGTTTGACCATTGTGCTGTCCACTTTAGCGATCGCATCTGCGGCTAATGCAGGCCAGACCAACCTCAACGACCCCGCTGCCGACCTCAATGGCGACGGCGTGGTGACGATTGGGGAACTGGTGATGCATAACCGCGATCAGCGCCAATCTTAGCGATCGCCTATAGGAAGTGACCCTTCCCTGTACAGTAGCGGGCCTGAGTTTTAGGACTCAGGCCCGCTACTGTAGGGGTGTTGTGCCAATAAAATTTATCGATCAGCTCTTTGAGCAATGGCCCTAGGAGCGGGTCTACACGGCTTCGGTATTTTTCTCGCCGGTGCGGATACGGATAATTTCGTCTACGGGGGCAACAAAGATTTTGCCGTCGCCAATTTCGCCAGTGCGAGCCGCAGAGATAATTTTATCGACTACGGTATCGACCTGAGCATCTTCTACCACAATCTCAATTTTGAGCTTTTGCAGAAACTCGACGGTATATTCTGAGCCGCGATAGCGCTCAGTCTGACCTTTTTGGCGACCAAAGCCACGTACCTCAGAAACGGTCATGCCCACGATGCCAGCATTGACCAGGGCAATCTTGACTTCGTCGAGCTTAAAGGGGCGAATGATAGCTTCTATTTTTTTCATAAATCAAACTAGGAGTTTTCAGCGAATGTCTCTGGACTCGGTTTATGTGTATCGGGCCTGACCCCTAGAGTACTGTATTGAGAGCTACAAAAGCTGGATAAGCCCGGCTGGGTGGAGTCGGTTTTGAGCGCCCTAGCCACCCACTGCAACCCTCGGCCCTAGCGAGAGTTGCTTAACAGGGGTTTCATAATCAAAAACCCCGCTCCAAAGGCGCTGACTACAATCAACAAAATGGTTGCAGACAGCCATAGCCCACTCAGGTCCGAGGGGCGCTGACTCATCTGACCTGGGCGGTTGGGGTCGAGGCGTTCTTCGGTATAGAGCCGTTGAGGGGGTTTGGCCTGGGGGCGCTGGGGCGGCTTGGCCTTTTTGCCTTTGGGCTTGACCATCTGGGTGATCTGGCTGGCCAGGGTAGAAACCCCTTCACCTACTGACTCCGACAGCCGCTCTGGTAGCGAATCTGAGAGGTCGTCTTCGGCCTGAACCGGGTACAGGGGCATACTGGTTGCCGTCTCGCTGGGGCCGACCTCTAGGGGCGATCGCACGGTGGCAGTCATCTCTACCGGCTGGGGTTGGCTGCTCTCGATCGCCTGCTTGAGGCGGGCCGCCGAGTCAGCAAAGCGAATCATTTCCTGCCGCAGCACCTGGTTTTGCTGGGTCAGCTGCTGATTTTGCTGGGTCAGCGAGTCAACCATCGCCTGGTTAGTCCGTAGCTCGGTCGCTAGCTCACGATAGACCGAGATTGGCACCGATGGCGCCTGACGACTGGCTTGGGGTGCCTCTGAAGCCACGGTGCCGGAGTAAGCAGATTCGGGAGAAAAGGGTACGTTCATGGTGACGGTAGAAGGGGCGCTAAAACAAAAACAAGCCTGAGGGAGTTCTGCAAATTTGGTCTGCCCAAGGGTAGTTCAAATTAGAGCAATTGCACCAGGTTTAAGCAAGAAAATTTTTGTTTTACAGCCTGGGCCTAGCCAGAGTCTGACTCCAGGGCAGCAGCTACCGCAGGGCTGTCAGCCACAAAGCCAAAGCACTGGTTGACATTGTAGAGGGTGGCCTGGGTGCAGTAGTCAGGGGAGGTGGTGGCGCTGCAGTCGCTGATCAGAATGCAGTCGTAGCCTAAAAAATTGGCGTCTTGCAGCGTTGCCATGACGCATTGATCGATATTGACGCCGGCAAAGAGCAGCGTCGTTTTGCCCAGATTACGCAAAATACTGTCGAGGGGCGTATCCCAAAAGCCACTCATGCGGTATTTGTCTACCCAGACATCCTCGGGCTGCAACCCGAGCTCGTCGACTACGGCTGCGGCCCAACTGCCTTTGGTCAGCACCGGGGCGTTGTTGGCGGGCAGTGGGTCGCCTAGCCCCACGCCAACCCCACTGGGGTTATAGACGTGGCGCAGTCCGGCGCTGATATTGAGCAGATCGGGGCGATTGCCCCAGTTGACCCACACCACCGGCACCTGGGCCGTTCGGAGGGCGGGCAACAACGTTTGTAGGGGCTGAATCGCCTGGCGGGCGGGGGCCACATCGACCCCAATGCTAGCTAACCAGCCGTTGGGATGGCAGAAATCGTTCTGCATATCTATGACCAGGCAGGCGGTTTTGTTGAGATCAAACCGCAGCTGCTTAGTTTGGGTGTTTAAGGTAACCAAACGCGGCGGTTGCTCTGGGCGGCTGATGTCAGCCACCTGGGCGTTGACCCACCAGGCGTTGGCAGGGGTGCCGAGGGGATGCAGGTTTGAGGTGTCCATGGCGGCGGCCCTTAAGGGTGGGGTGCCAGGGCTGGCTATTGAAGCTGGAGCGCTACGGCTGCTAGTAGAGCCGTCACTAGGTAGGCCGAAGCAACGACCTGAATCTCTGACCAGCCCGACAGCTCAAAATGGTGGTGGAGGGGTGCCATTTTGAAAAATCGCTTGCCGACGCCGTCGGGGCCCTTGGTCGCCTTGAAATAGCTGACCTGAATGATGACTGACAGGGTCTCGGCAAAGAACAGTAGCGTCAGCACCAGCAGGGCAAACAGGTTGCCGCTGAGAATGCCAACGGCGCCCAGAGCACCACCCAGGGCCAAAGAACCTGTGTCGCCCATAAATACACGGGCCGGGTTGTGGTTGTGCAGCAAAAAGCCCAGACAGGCGCCAGCCATAGCAGCACAAAAAACCATCAGGTCGGGGTGGCTGGGGGCAACGATCGCCGCCAGACCCATAAATGCGATCGCACCCGTACCGCCCATCAGCCCGTCGAGGCCATCGGTTAGGTTAGTGGCGTTACTCTCAGCCACCAAAACAAACCCTGCCAGCGGCCAAAATAAAAACCCTAGGGGTAACCCCAGACCCAAGGGCAGCGCCACGGTCGTAATAGTCAGGGGCTGGCTGGCAAACACCCAGAGGCAAAACAGCAGCGCGATCGCCACCTGTAAACCCAGCTTGGCACGGGGCGAGATCCCCTTGTTGGAACGGCGCTTGATCACCTGCCAGTCATCGACCCAGCCGATGGCACCGTAGGCCAGGGTCAGCAGCGATACCGCCACGGTATCGCGGGCAAACCCGGTGGCAACCAGGGCTACCATCACCGCCAATGGCACAAAGAAAGCACCCCCCATAGTGGGAGTACCGGCCTTCTTCAGGTGGCCCTGGGGGCCTTCTTCACGAATAAATTGCCCAGTCTTGAGCGCCCGCAGCAGCGGCACGGCCCAAAAACCGGCCAGGCTGCTACCAAACGCTGCCATCAAAAACGGAACAGTAATTGATGCGCCCAGGCTAATACCGTTACCCAGACTGCCATCGAAGGCGATCGCAGCCGCACTCAACCCCACACCGAGTAGCCAAAACATCACCTGGCCATTTAGCGATAGCCGCTTTGATGCTAAAAACTTCGCATCCACAAACGAATCCTCAATTGCATCACACCACACACCCCAGGAGTCTACTGGATGATCCTTCCGTTGACTACAGGCGGGTGACAGGAAATAGTCAGGAAGTCTAAATGAATGATTGCATTCAGGGGCGAAGTTTTACAAGACTTAACGGCAGGCGCGACCTGACTCAAGGCAGATCTAGTCGTCGTCATCGCTGAGGCTGACATCGCTGTCGTCATCGTCTTCAAAGTTATCGTCATTGCCCATCAGATCCGAAATTTCTTCGTTTTCGGCCTCATCGGGGATGATTTCGACCACTTCGCGGCTGCGCAGGCGACCGATGTCCTCTAGCCATTGCAAAATCGATGAATTGCCAGAAGATGGCAAAATTGGCGCTTTGGCACTGCGGGGCACCTGACGCAAAGATGGGTTGTAGTACTTAGAAGACATAGTGGCCTATAGCAACACGCAATACACAGACATTTCATCGTAGCAGAGACCTCCAGCGGCGGGCGGCTGAAGTTTTGCCCTATTATGCCCCTGGTACCCCCTGGAGACTGGTTATGTTAGGCAAAGCTGAGCTACTCGATGCCGTTGCCTCGGTCAACCGGGGGATTAATACCACCCCTGACGATCGCACCGCCATTCAGGCTGCCGCCACCACCCTGGAGGGCCGCAACCCCACCCCTGACCCGCTCCAGGCGACGGCACTGCTCGATGGCGACTGGCGGCTGCTCTATACCACCAGCCAGGAACTGCTCAATATCGATCGCATACCGCTGGCCTCGTTAGGCCCGATCTACCAGTGTCTTCGCCTGGCCGAAAACCGTGTCTACAACATTGCTGAAATTCAGGGGCCACCGCTGCTGTCGGGCCTGGTGTCGGTGGTGGCCAGCCTAGAGCCCGTCTCGACCCAGCGGGTGAATGTCCGTTTCGAGCGCGGTGTGGTGGGGCTGCAAACAGCCCTGGGCTACCAGTCGCCCAGCCAGTTGATTCAGGCCCTGCAAACCACGCCCAAGTTCTCACTGCTGCGGGGCATTGATTTTGCCATCAACCGCGATCGCTCCGCCGGCTGGCTCGAAATCACCTACCTCGACGATGACCTGCGCATTGGTCGCGGCAACCAGGGCAGCCTGTTTGTGCTGCAAAAAGTGTAGAATTTGGCTATAGAATCTGGCTATAGAATCGATGGCTATCAACATTAAAAATGCCGAAGTCGATGACTTGATTCAGCGGATACGGCAGCTGACCGGGCTGGGGCCGACGGAGATTGTCAAGGCGGCTCTGGAACGGGAGTACCAAGAGATTCGCCGACAGCGGCGACAGGTTCAGTTGGCCCAAAAATTACCCTCAATTCAGGTGGCGGCCCAGGCTAAAGCCAATGACTTCGCCAGTGATGCTCTCTATGACGAGACTGGTCTACCCCAATGATTGTGGATACATCGGCCGTCATGGCAATCGCGCTGAAGCAGGTGGGTTGGCAAAGACTCTACGAGCTCGCTTTGGACGCACCCGTGTTACTGATGTCCGGAGGAACCTTACAAGAACTGCTGGTGGTGGCCTGGCGAAAAGGAGTATCAGCTGAGGTCGATGAATTGTTAATCATTCTGGATCTGGACTATGTGGCTGTGGATGCTGATCTCGCCAGATCTGGGGCCAGGTTGTATCAGCAGTACGGCAAAGGCGGCGACCATGCAGCCCAACTCAATTATGGAGACTGTTTTGCGGCGGCCCTATCCATAACTCGTCAGCTACCGTTGCTTTACACTGGCGAAGATTTTAAGGCCGCAGGCTTCTAAATTGTCTTGGCACTATCGTCTGGATGCCATGGGCGCAGTAGAGTGTGAATTTGTCTCGGTCTGATGCCCTTGGTTAAGGCCAAGGGCATCTTGGGGCAGAGAGTTGGCCAATCATTGATCTTCAAAGTTGTTTCTATGCCCCGCCGCAAACGCCCCCGC
>NZ_JADEWX010000064.1 GCF_015207395.1 Nodosilinea sp. LEGE 07088 | reverse complement strand
GGGAGATGGGGAAGGTGGGGGAGCGGATTAGATTTGGCTTCTTAAACGCAACGGGAGAAATAATCGCTACTGTAATCAGCAGTACAATATCCACTGGCTTGCTGGCGGTTCTACATCCATGATTGAAGTTGAGCACCTGAGTAAAACCTACGGGTCGACTACGGCTATTCAAGACCTGACCTTTGAGGCACAGCCCGGGGAGATTTTGGGGTTTTTGGGGCCAAACGGGGCGGGTAAAACCACCACAATGCGAATCTTGGCCGGATATCTACCTGCGTCAGCAGGCACGGCCCGAGTGGCGGGCTACGACGTTCATACCGATTCAATGGCGGTGCGGCAGAGCATTGGCTATCTGCCTGAGTCGCCGCCGCTGTATCCAGAGATGACGGTGCAAGGATTTTTGAACTTTGTGGCCAAAATTAAAGGCGTCTCAGCCGACCTGCGCCAGCGGCGAGCCGAAATTGCGATGGATCACTGTGGTTTGTTAGACAAACGCAGGGTGCTGATCCGCAAGTTGTCGAAGGGGTATCGGCAGCGAGTAGGCATTGCCCAG
This sequence comes from Nodosilinea sp. LEGE 07088, assembly GCF_015207395.1. Lineage (GTDB taxonomy): Bacteria > Cyanobacteriota > Cyanobacteriia > Phormidesmidales > Phormidesmidaceae > Nodosilinea. The sequence continues at coordinate 28,530 of NZ_JADEWX010000064.1, read as the reverse complement.
GCGATCATTCATGACCCGCCGGTGATTATTCTCGACGAGCCCACGGTAGGATTGGACCCGCGCCAGATCAATGAGGTGCGTCAGCTGATCAAGGGCTTAGCGGGGAGTCACACCATCATTCTCTCCACCCATATTTTGCCGGAGGTGAGCATGACCTGCGATCGCGTCACCATTATCAATCGCGGCCAGGTTGTTGCCACTGATACTCCAGGTAACCTCACTACTCGGCTCTCGGGCGAAGCTGCCTATGACCTAGAGATCAAAGGTGATGCAGATGTGGCACAGCGACTGCTCGCCGAGCTTGCCCCTGTGCGTCAGGTCACCTCTCTCGGCCAAGACCACCTGCCTGAACACCACCACCGTCTGCGGGTCAGCGGCGATGCCGATCGCACCTTGGGTGGACTCATTTCTGCGGCTCTGGTCAATGCCGGCCTAGAGCTTCACGAACTGCGCCGCCAACAGGCTACCCTCGAAGATGTCTTTCTCAACCTCACTACCATCGAACCTGCCTCTGGGGCAGCGGTGCTGCCAGACCCTGCTCTTGCTGCGGCGCTGCCCAAGGAACAAGATATCTAAGCAATTCACTTACCCTTCCACTCACCTACTAGCTCACTGCCCATGACCATCATTCTCAAAAACATCCTGGCGATCTACCAGCGAGAGCTGCAAAGCTATTTTGCCTCGCCGCTACCCTACGTGATTGCGGCCGTGTTTTGGCTGCTGGGGGGCTTCTTTTTGGTGGCTATTTTGCTGGGCCCCCAGGGTATTTTGGCTCAGGCCGCCATGGCCGATCAGTCAGTCCAGATGGGGCTACCGCCATCGCCACCCTTTGACGTGGCCTATGAGTTCAACAAGGCCTACGTGGGGTTACTGGGCTCGCTGTCGATGTTTGTGCTGCCCATGCTGTCGATGGGGCTCTACGCCGACGAGCGCAAGCAGGGCACCCTTGAGCTTTTGGCGACCTCGCCGGTGACTAACTGGGCGGTGGCCTTGGGCAAGCTGCTGGCGGTGGTCAGCTTTTACATGGCCATGGTGCTGCCGCTGATGGTCTGCCAGGCGGTGGCCTTGGGGGCGGCGACGCCCCCGATGGGATCGGGGGTGTTTTTGCTATCGCATCTGGGGTTGGTGCTAATGGCTGCTAGTGTTTTGGCCCTCGGTATGTTTATCTCGTCACTGACCGAGAGTACTGTGCTGGCGGCGATTATGACCTTCGCGCTGATGTTGCTGCTGTGGCTGGTAGATGCAGTGGCCCAGGGGCTGCCGGGGGTGGCGGGGCAGGCGATCGCTCATCTTTCCTTGCTGCAGCACTTCACCGACTTTACTGAAGGTATTTTTGACACCGGTAGTTTGGTGCTGTTTCTCTCCTTTATTGTGCTGGGCCTGTACCTTACGGCCCAATCGATCGAAACCCTTCGCTTCCAGCGAAGCTAGCAGCAATACGTAGCGCATTATGGCGATGAAATCCTTGGCGGCTTATCAAAAATATTTGAAATACCTGGCCCTGCCAGGGTTGGCCTTGGTTACAGCCGGGCTATTGGCTGGAGTATTAGCGGGCTGGACACTGCTGCCTGCGGGGTTGTTGTTGGGGGGCATTGGTCTGCTGGTGCTGGTGCTAGTGCTGGGTAACTACGGCGAGGGTAAGTTTTGGGCGCAACGCTCTACCGAGGCCGGGGCCAATGCTTTGGTGTCGGCCCTGGCCGTACTGTTAATTTTGGGCCTGGTCAACTTTTTGGCGGTGCGCTATGCCAGTCGAGTAGACCTCACCGAAAATCAGATCTTTACCCTTGCCCCCCAGTCGCAACAGGTAGCGCAGTCGCTAGAGAGTCCCACTCGGGTTGTCATCTTTGACCCTGTCCCCAACCCTCAAGATCGGCAGCTATTGGAGAGCTATCGACGGGCTGGGTCGCAGTTCACCTTCGACTACGTCAACCCCTACAACGACCCCCGCCAGGCCCAGGAGTTTGGGGCGACTCAGACGGGCATGGTGTTTGTCGAAAGTGGCAAAAATCGTCGCTTTTTGCAGAATGTCAGCCCCACCGAACGCCTGTCAGAGCGGACGTTGACCAATGCCCTTGACCAGGTAGCGGGCGATCGCACCCTCACCGTTTACTTCACCCAGGGGCATCAAGAATTTGCAATCGACGGTAGTGACACTGGCTTTTTGCAGGCTGCTACCGCCTTAGAAGATAAAAGCGCCCTGGTGCAGCCCCTCGATCTCTCCCAGACCGCCGCGGTGCCTGACGATGCCAGTGTGGTCGTGGTCGCTGGCCCTGCCGCCGAATTTTTTGAGGCTGAAGTCGAAGCGCTGCAAACCTATCTCAACGGTGGCGGTAGCCTCATGCTGCTGATTGATCCCCGTACTAACCCTGGCCTCGGCACCCTGCTCGATCCCTGGGGTGTCACCCTCGACGATCGCATTGTGCTCGATACCTCGGGCACTGGTCAACTGGTCGGCCTCGGCCCAGCAGCTCCATTGGTAACCGACTATGGTGACCATCCCATTACCCGCGACTTTGGCGGTGGGCGATCGTTCTTTCCGCTAGTGCGCCCGGTGAATGTCGAAGCAGTGCCAGGGGTAACTGCAGCGCCTATTTTACGGAGTAACCCCCAGAGTCGGGCCGAAGCCCTCTCAGCTGAGGGCGAGCTTCAGTTCGATGAAAATGCTCCGCCCTCAGGCCCCTATACCCTGGGCGTAGCGCTCAACCGCCCGGTCGATGGCGCGATCGCCGCTGAGGGAGAACCAGCTCCAGAGGCACGTTTGGTGGTTATCGGCAACGCTACCTTTGCCACCGACGGCCTGTTTGAGCAACAGCTCAACGGTGACGTATTCCTCAACGCCGTGAGCTGGCTGGGGCAGCAGACCGATGCCACCCTTTCCATTCGCCCCCGCGAAGTCACCAATAGACGGATCACAATGACGGTACAGCAGCAGATTGGCCTCGGCGTCTTCGCTCTATTGGTGCTGCCCCTAATTGGCTTCGCTCTGGCGATATTGATGTGGCTGCGTCGTCGGTAGCGGTCAGTCTTGCTCCCAACGATATCATCAGATCGTCTCGACCTAGAGGACCGCTACCCCTATTTTGCCAATGTTCAACCCACCGTTTCGACCGTGCTGTTTGGTCTGGTGCCCAGGGCATTGGCCATGAATCATGACCAGGATTGCCGCATTGCTGCCACAATTCGCTACTATGGTTGAGTCCAAGCCTTCGGGTTTGGGTTCCTATAGCAGAAATGTTTTGGGAGGTGGGCCGAGGCCCACTTTTTTATTGGCATCATTTCAGATCTCAGATGGTACACCCCCTGATTCCTCAAGTGCTCGAGTTGGCGGCCCCCGTTGCCGAAGATCTGGGGCTAGAAGTGGTTGAAGCAGTCTTCCAGACCAACCAGTCGCCCCCAGTACTGCGCATCGATGTGCGCAGTCTCGAAAATGAAGACACTGGCCTGGATGATTGCGCAAAAATGAGTCAGGCCTTCGAGGCCGTGCTCGATACCACCGACATCATTCCCGATGCCTATGTGCTAGAGGTATCGAGTCCTGGGGTTTCGCCAGCGTTAGAAATCGATCGCGACTTTGTGGTGTTTAAGGGGTTTATGGTGGAGGTTACCCTGTCTGCACCCCACAAAGATAAGCGACAGTGGGTAGGCCAGTTGGTCAGGCGCGATGAGTCTACTGTGGTACTGAGCCAAAGGGGTAAAACCACAGCTATCCCTCGGGAACTGGTAACCATGGTGCAGCTGAGTGACCAAAGCCCCGACTAGCGCTTTGGCGCTCAATAGTATTGATGTATTTCGGTTTAGCTCCTAGAGGTAAGTAGTCATGTCGTTAGTTAGTCTGCCAAATTTGCAGGAGATGATCGATGTCATCAGCCGCGAGCGCAACCTGCCCAAGCATGCGGTTGAAAATGCCCTGAGGGAAGCGCTGCTGAAGGGATACGAGCGCTACCGCCGTACCCGTGAAATTGACACTCATTTCGACGAAGAATACTTCGACAACTTTGACATTGAGCTCGATGTTGACGACTACGACGACCAGGGTTTTCGAGTGCTGGCGACTAAAACCATCGTCGATGAAGTGACCAGCCAAGACCATGAAATTGCCTTGGCTGAAGTTCGAGAGGTCGCCCCCGAAGCCCAGGCCGGTGACACGGTGGTACTCGACGTTACCCCCGACCAGCGTGACTTCGGCCGCATGGCGGCGATTCAAACCAAGCAGGTACTGGCCCAAAAGCTACGCGATCAGCAGCGTCGGCTCGTCCAGGAAGAATTTCAAGACCTAGAGGGCACTATCTTATCGGCTCGGGTACTGCGATTTGAGCGTCAGTCAGTGATTATGGCGGTCAGCAGCAGCGTGGGTCAGCCTGAGGTAGAAGCCGAGTTGCTCAAGCGCGACCAGTTGCCCAACGATAACTATCGCGCTAATGCAACATTTCGAGTGGCTCTAAAGAAAGTCTCTGAAGGTTCACATCGGGGGCCACAACTCCTAGTCTCGCGAGCTGATGCGGCGCTGGTGGTCGAGCTCTTTACCAATGAAGTGCCTGAGATTGAGGATGAAATCGTTCGCATCGTGGCGGTGGCACGAGAAGCTAATCCGCCCTCTCGATCGGTAGGACCTCGTACCAAAATTGCTGTTGATACCCTAGAGCGCGATGTGGATCCGGTGGGTGCCTGTATCGGTGCGCGGGGGTCTCGTATTCAGGTGGTGGTGAACGAACTACGGGGTGAAAAAATTGACGTAATTCGCTGGTCGCCCGATCCAGCCACCTACATTTCCAACGCACTCAGCCCAGCTCGGGTCGACGAGGTGCGGTTGGTCAACCCCGACGATCGCCAGGCTCACGTGCTGGTGCCCGAAGATCAGCTCAGTTTAGCGATTGGTAAAGAGGGCCAAAATGTGCGGCTTGGGGCTCGTCTTACCGGCTGGAAGATCGACATCAAAGACTCAGGCAAATACGATTACGAAGAAGAAGATCGTAAGATTGCCGATCTCCTAGCGGCTCGAGAGGCGGCCGCTGCCGAGGCCGCCGAGCTAGCGGCGGAGGAAGCTGAAGCCGCCGCTTGGAGAGCCGCCGCCGCCGCCGAACGAGCCGCCGCCGAGGCCACTGCCTTAGCGGCCTCGGCGGATGAGGCCCTCCCCGATGGTCTCGACGAGATGACTGCCCCTGAATCGGTGGCCGTTACCGACGAGATAGCTGAAAATTTACCCGTTGAGGAAGACACTGAGGCACCATCTCAGACGCCTGAGGAAAACGCTGGAGAGGAAGAATAATAGGATCTGATGACACCTAACTATCGACGCTGTGTCAGCTGTCGACGGGTCGCCCCTAAAGAGGCTTTCTGGCGAATAGTGCGCGTGTATGACGATCGCAGTGTGTGTCTAGATCGAGGTATGGGGCGATCGGTCTACCTATGTCCTCAGGTAGACTGCCTGCGTCAGGCCCACCAAAAAAACCGACTCGGGCGGGCGCTCAAAGCCAATGTGCCAGAGGAAATTTATCAAACTCTGTGGCAACGACTAGAGACAGCAGAGTAAGCCGGAGTCCGAGCCAGGCCCTCTCAACGCATCTCGTGAAACCCTAGGAAAAATAAGAGATTGAGCTGTGGCAACCAAGCATGTTCGCACATGGGTGAGCTCAAAGGCTTTTCCCGCTGAGATTCTGTTCATTGGGCAGACAACTGATTACACTCATAGTATGGGTCTTTAAAACCGACAGACCAACGGCCGATTAGTTTGCTTGTCCCCATGTCCATCTGGCCTTGGGGTACAATGCAGTGCTAGGGCTAACATTTTCGTCAGAATGGTTTGATGTCGTTTTGTTGGACGAAGCAGGTTGGTTTATGTAACAAGTCTTGACTAGCGTAGGGAGATGTGGATGAACGGCAAAGTGAGAATTTACGAGTTATCGAAGGAATTGGATTTGGATAACAAGGATATCTTGGCGATCGCCAGTCGCCTTGACATTGCCGCAAAGAGTCACAGCAGTACTATCGCTGAGTCAGATGCCGACCAAATTAGAACGGCTGCTCGTCAAGCCCGCAGTAACGGTGGTTCCGCCAATCGGCCTACTCGACCTCGCCCTGCAGCACCGGTCAAAGCGGCCGCTCGGCCCGAGCGCAAACAACAGATTCTAGAAATACGTCGTCACCGCACTACTCCTAAGGCTGACACGCCAGCGACTAACGCCCCTGCGCCTAGTCCTGCACCACAGAGTAGGCCTGCGCGGCCCACTAACGGCGATAGTTTATCGAAGCCCCCCAGTCGCCCTGGCTCTGTTCCCCAGGATGATGGCAAGTCTTTGCGACCAGCTGCGTTGGTCAATCGACCACTTGACGAGTCGGCTGTGATGACAACGCCAGAGCGGCCTACGGCACCCCCCGTTAAGCCTCGGCCAGAGTTAGTAGAGCCAGTGTCTCGCGATGGTAGATCTGGCGAGAGTCAGGATGAATCCACAGTCCAAGTTGTCCGTCCACCGCGTCCAGTTATTCGTCGGCCTGAAAGTCGTGCCGCTGAAGGGCGGACATCTGAGGGGCGAACCGGGGACAATGGAGCGCCGCGTCCCACGATTCCAATTCGTGAAATTGATGCGGATGAGGATGTACCTCGCCTCAAGCCTAAGCCTAAGCTGCGCCGACCCAATGCCGATGCTGAAACAGCTAGAACTGACACTGCTCGCACTGATCAGCCTGCTGGTGGTAGTGATTCAATCTCTGTGCTTGGGGTAGGCGGCCTTGAGGATTTGCAGCCGCGCCGCCCCTCGCCCCCTCGCCATAAGCGCGAAGAGCGCGAAGACGAGGACGACGATCAAAAAATGCGGGAAAAAGCCAGCAAGGCTGGCAAGACCAAGCGTCGTGGCCAGGGCGTGCTCGGTGAAGATGAAGACGATCTGGATGTGCTGGTCGATGAGCTGGAAGAAGGCGAAGAGCAAGCCTTAGACGTGCAAAATCTGAGCGTTTCTTTGGCTCGTCCTCCCAAGCCTAAGAGCCAGGGTGGTGGCAAGCCGTCGTCTCCAACCGTAAAAAGCCACAAGCCTCAACATCGCGACAGCAGTGGTGGAGGACGTGGTCGCCGGGGTCGTCGGGGCGAGCCTCAGCCTACCCAAGAGCGTCCAGAGTTTATTGTCTTGTCTGAAGGGTTGACGGTGCACGAGTTAGCCGACCGCATTCTGGTGCCTGAGACCGAGCTGATTAAATCGCTCTTTTTTAAGGGCATTGCCGCCAACATTAACCAGACCCTCGATATTGAAACCGCCAAAATGGTGGCCGAGGAGTTTGAGGTGATGGTCGAAACCAGCGAGGTTGAGTCAGAGGCCAAGAAAGTCACCGAGATGCTCGATGCGACAGATCTTGATAGTCTCCAGCGACGACCTCCGGTGGTGACTATCATGGGCCACGTTGACCACGGTAAGACAACTCTGCTCGACTCTATTCGGAAGACTAAGGTAGCCCAGGGAGAAGCTGGGGGCATTACCCAGCACATTGGTGCTTATCATGTGGATGTTGACCACGATGGTACGTCTCATCAGATTGTCTTCCTGGATACTCCTGGCCACGAGGCATTCACTGCTATGCGGGCTCGGGGTACTCGGGTAACTGATATTGCCATTCTGGTGGTGGCTGCCGACGACGGTGTGCGACCTCAGACGATTGAAGCCATTAGCCACGCTAAGGCGGCTGAGGTACCGCTGATTGTTGCGATCAACAAGGTAGATAAAGAGACGGCTAACCCTGACCGCGTTAAACAAGAGCTGATGGAGCATGGTCTGGTGCCTGAAGAGTGGGGTGGCGACGCCATTATGGTGCCGGTCAGCGCCCTATCGGGAGACAACCTCGATAGTTTGTTAGAGATGATCGTGCTGGTGGCTGAGGTCGAAGATCTCCAGGCCAATCCCGATCGTCTGGCCCGGGGTACGGTCATTGAGGCCAACCTAGATAAGGCTCGCGGGCCGGTGGCCACTTTGCTAGTGCAAAACGGCACGCTACGAGTTGGCGATTCGTTGGTGGCGGGCCCCATCTTGGGTAAAGTCAAGGCCATGCTCGACGATCGTCTCCAACGAGTTAAGATAGCTGGCCCTTCCTTTGCTGTCGAAGTTCTGGGCATGAACGATGTGCCCGCTGCGGGTGACGAGTTTGAGGTCTATGCTGACGAGAAAACGGCTCGTGCCGTCGCCGATAAGCGCATGCTTGAGCAGCGTCAATCGCGTCTACAGCAGGCCATGGCCTCTCGCCGCGTTACCCTCAACACAATTTCGGCCCAGGTGCAGGAAGGAGATCTTAAGGATCTTAACCTGCTGCTGAAGGCCGACGTACAGGGTTCTATTGAGGCCATTCTGGCGGCGCTTCAACAGTTGCCTCAGAACGAGGTTCAGATTCGGGTCTTGCTGGCCGCTCCGGGCGAAATCAGCGAGACCGACGTAGATCTGGCGGCGGCTAGTGGTGCGGTCATCATTGGCTTCAACACAACGCTGGCGCCAGGGGCGCGACAGTCTGCCGATCGCCTCGGGGTGGATGTGCGCGACTACGAAGTCATCTACAACCTGCTCGATGATATTCAAGGGGCCATGGAAGGCCTGCTTGACCCCGAAATGGTTGAAGAGCCCCTGGGTCAGGTGGAAGTACGGGCGGTATTCCCAGTGCGCAAGGGGGCTGTGGCGGGTTGCTACGTGCTTTCAGGCAAGGTCACTCGCAACTGCAACCTGCGGGTTGTGCGCGGCGGTGAAGTGGTCTATACCGGCAAGCTCGATTCTCTCAAGCGGATGAAAGAGGATGCGAAGGACGTGGCAGCTGGGTTTGAGTGCGGTATCGGCATCGACAACTTCAGCGATTGGAAGGAAGGCGACATTATCGATGCCTTCCGCATGGTGACCAAGCGCCGTACCCTGGCAATGGCCTAGGCCAACAAGGAGACGATAAGGAGATAACCATGAAACCCTGGCGCTGCGATCCATACCTGTGGGTACATTTAGCTGGTTTGGCTACCGTACCCCTGTGGATCGACCTGTGTCTCTTGGGGTTAGCGGTAGGTAACCCTACCCTGCCTGAGCTAGAGTTGGGAGGGATTGTTGCTCTGGGGGCTTTGCCGGTGCTGGTCATGCAGCTGCGGCAGCCCTTTTATATCTTCTGTCTACCAGGGCTGGTCTTAAGGCCCGGCGTTTTACAAGACGACCAGCGCCGTTTATTGTGCCAGTTTCGCTGCTGGCGAGTGCGGTTGGGAGCGCTACTGGTTCCTATACCGTTGGTGTGGGTGCTGGTGAAGCTTTATCCCCTGGCATTTTTGGCCCGTGAAGTGACCCCTTTTGGCGACTGGGGACGACTGGGCGGTTTAGCGATCGCAGTCATAGGCTTTTTCCTGGCAAACCTGTTTCTCCAGGTGCCGTTGGCCGTGCTGCAGGTGTTGGCCACTCCAGATCGGCGATTCCAGCAGGTGCTTCCTTACCCTACTGACCAGGTGATGGCTGACTTTAGGGGAATTGGGTTGCCTGTTGGCAAGATTTTGCCGCCTATCGCTGTGGCCTATCCCTCAGAGACTTCTGGGGATGGCTACGGGCTAGGCCTGAGCTATCCTGATCATCCCCTGGTTGCCGTTACATACCCTGAGATCGATGATCTAGACGGTACATCGTTATCTTTGGAGGAGGATGCAGCATCTTTGGGGGATGCTGCATCCTCCTTAGAGGATAGCGAACCGGTGCCGTCGCTGCCTGTCGATGCTTAGATTTAATAAAACCTGGCAGCAGTTGCAAGATCCATAGACTTAAATCAATACTTTGGACTGTTGCTTCGGTCACAACAGCGTTTTAAGGATTGCGCTATCTTTGATCCAAAGCCGTTTGGGTGATTGGGGTTCACTCTCTGCTCGAAGATTAGTCGAGCCATCCTAATCGCAAAGACGCTAAAGAATCTAACGTCAACTTGAGTTTTTTTGAGGCAGCTATGGCCGTTACTCGTTCTGTAAGCTCTACTCAGCTTTCTGATCATGCTCAGATTTGGTATAGCCTCAAATGTGCGATCGCAAGCAGCTCTGGCTTTCAAAGCTGGAAAGGTGAACTCTCTGAAGCAGATGCCCAGGCTACTCCCCTCGATCATTTAGTCCGTCGCTATCTGCGCGAAACCCTAGAAACCTTAGCTTACTAGCGCTACATCTGCTCAGCGCCACAGTCCTGGCAATGCTAATCAGTCAACCGCCGTATACCGGTTGCTGAGCCATATCTGAGGCGCCCTCAAGCCTATAGCCTATGGGTGTAGGCAGAGTATCTGAGCTGTGGATGGACTCAGCTCATTGAGTTGTTTGGATGGTAGCTGGCGGGGCTCAGCTGGTCAGCCTGGGGTCATCTTTAAAGAATTCTGCTTCTAGCATGGCTCTACGCACCGAGGCCTCACGGCATGGGCCGCGATGCTATGAATCTGGAGTTTGACAGGGTCTTGTAGCCGCTGTCAGAGTGGTTTAAGCTGGCTTCAAATCTTAAGTCTTTCATCTAATTTTGCCTACGGTGACTGCTACAAGAAGCCATTGCCGCCATCGGTGCTAGGATCAAGCCAAAGTAACACAGAAGAATGACAAAAGAAAGGACGTAGGCGTACATGCAAGAATTTGAAAAAACAATATCCTTCGGCGGTCGCGATATTCACTTAAGGGGTGGGCTGTTGGCGCCCCAGGCCGGGGGTGCTGTCTTGGTGCGATCGGGCGAAACAGCGGTTCTGGTGACTGCTACCCGCTCAGCTGGACGTCAGGGCATAGATTTTTTGCCCCTGTTGGTTGACTATGAAGAACGTCTCTATGCCGCCGGGCGCATCCCCGGCGGGTTTTTGCGCAGAGAAGGTCGCCCCCCCGAACGAGCCACTTTGATCTGTCGCCTGATCGATCGGCCCATGCGCCCCCTGTTTCCGCAGTGGTTGCGCGACGACATTCAAATTGTCGCCACTACCTTGGCTATGGACGAGCTGGTACCCCCCGATGTACTGGCGGCTACCGGGGCTTCTATTGCGGTATTGTTGGCCAAAATTCCCTTCTATGGCCCGATGGCAGCAGTACGCGTCGGGTTAGTGGGTGATGATTTTGTCATTAACCCAACCTATAAAGAGGTTGAAAATGGAGATCTAGACCTAGTGGTCGCCGGCTCTCCAGACGGGGTGATCATGGTAGAGGCCGGGGCCAATCAGCTGCCGGAAGCCGATGTAATTGAGGCTATCGACTTTGGCTATGAGGTGGTGCAAGACCTGATTAAAGCTCAGCTAGAGCTCATCAAGGAATTGGGAATTGAGATTGTCAAAGAGCAAGAACCGGCAACGGATCCTACCCTCGCTACCTTCATCGAAGAGAAAACCTCTGCAGCGATTAAAGAGGTACTCAAGCAATTTAGCTTGACCAAGCCAGAGCGTGACGAAAAACTAGATATCATCAAAGACGAGCTAGTCACCACCATTGATGCCTTAGAAGACGAGAGCCCCATCAAGGTAGCCGTCGCAGAGAATGGTAAAGCTCTGGGCAATACCTATAAATCAGTTACCAAAAAGCTGATGCGGCAGCAGATTATTGACGATAAAGTTCGGGTTGACGGACGTCAACTTGACCAGGTGCGGCCTATCTCATGTCAGGTGGGGCTGCTACCCCGACGGGTGCATGGAACTGGGTTATTTCAGCGTGGGCTGACCCAGGTGATGTCAGTGACGACCCTGGGTACCCCTGGCGATGCTCAGATGATGGATGACCTGCATCCCGATGACGAGAAGCGCTATCTGCATCACTACAACTTTCCTCCCTACTCGGTAGGTGAGACTCGACCGATGCGATCGCCCGGTCGTCGTGAAATTGGGCACGGTGCTCTAGCCGAACGAGCTCTGGTGCCTGTGCTGCCCCCCCAAGAAGAATTTCCCTACGTCATTCGCGTGGTGTCGGAAGTCTTGTCGTCTAATGGCTCCACCTCCATGGGGTCGGTCTGTGGCTCGACCCTGTCGCTGATGGATGCTGGGGTTCCGATCACTAAGCCCGTCAGCGGTGCGGCTATGGGCCTGATCAAGGAAGGTGATGAGGTGCGTATCCTGACCGATATTCAGGGTATCGAAGACTTTCTGGGCGATATGGACTTCAAGGTAGCCGGTACTGACACCGGTATCACGGCTCTGCAAATGGATATGAAAATCACCGGCTTGCCCATGACGGTGATTGCTGATGCCATTAACCAAGCTCGGCCTGCTCGGCTGCATATTCTTGAGAAAATGCTGGGGGCCATTGATCAACCCCGCACCGAGCTGTCGCCCTACGCACCCCGCCTGATCAGCTTTAAGATTGATCCCGAAATGATTGGGATGGTCATTGGCCCTGGTGGTAAGAAGATTAAGGGCATTACTGAACAAACGGGGGCCAAGGTCGATATCAATGATGACGGCACCGTCACCGTATCGGCCATTGAGGGTGAAAAAGCCCTACAGGCAAAAGCCCTGATTGAAGCGATCGTCTTCAAGCCTTCTGCTGGCGACGTGTTTGTCGGCAAGGTAGTCCGGGTGATTCCCATCGGTGCCTTTGTGGAGTTTATGCCCGGCCAGGACGGCATGATTCACATTTCTCAACTGGCTGACTACCGGGTGGCTAAAGTCGAAGACGAGGTCAATGTCGGAGACGAAGTGATCGTTAAGGTGCGAGAGATTGACGGACGTGGTCGAATTAATCTGACGCGCTTAAACATTCACCCCGATGAGGCGGCCGCTGCTCGCGCGGCCGCAGGCGTGTAATAGAGCAGACCTAAGGCTGATGACTAGGTGGCGATTCTAGTTGCCCTGTCCTGATCACCCCCGAATCAAATCTTGCAACAGCACATTGCAAGATTTGATTCGGGGGTTCCTTTCTTAGTACGATGCAGGGATGCAAGTTTGTAGATCTAGCCTTTAACTTCAAAACACCGTGCGAAAAATTGTGATTGCTGGCAACTGGAAAATGTATAAGACCCAGGGTGAAACTCTGGACTTTTTACGCCATTTCCTGGGGCAACTGACCGAGACTCCCGATGGGCGTGAGATTGTTCTGTGCGCGCCGTTTACAGCTCTGGGAGTGTTATCGAAGAGTCTGCACGGGGCGAGGGTAAAAGTGGGGGCTCAAAACATTCACTGGATGCCAGAGGGCGCGTTTACTGGCGAAATCTCTGGGGACATGCTGCGGGAACTGGGGGTACGCTACGTAGTTGTAGGCCATAGCGAGCGCCGCCAGTATTTCTCTGACACCGATGAAACGGTCAATTTGCGGTTGCAGGCGGCCCAAAAGTCGAGTCTTACTCCAATTTTGTGCGTGGGTGAAACGAAGAGTCAGCGCGACGCGGGTGAAACGGAGTCAGTCATAGCTGCCCAGATTACAAAAGGCCTGGTGGATGTCGATCAAAACAATCTGATCATTGCCTACGAACCGATTTGGGCGATCGGTACGGGCGATACCTGTGAAGCTGTCGATGCTAATCAGGTGATTGGCGGTATTCGTAAGCTGTTGAAGAATCCCGACGTCACCATTCAGTATGGCGGGTCGGTTAAGCCTGGCAACGTTGATGAACTGATGGCTCAGCCCGAGATCGATGGTGCTTTGGTGGGGGGCGCTAGTCTAGAACCCGAGAGCTTTGCTCGCATTGTCAACTTTAAATGACCTACTGCTTGGCTTTCTAAGCGTCATCTGGCGGCAGACTGGGCTGACGATGCTGTGGCGATTGGCTATCTATCTCGGCCCGATATGCAAGGGCAGGCGAGAGACACTTGCCGCAGTGGTACCTTAGCGATTTGTGTATCGACCAAATGGTGAGATGGAGTTGGAGACTCGCTTTAGGAGCCTGATTATAAGGCAAACTAGGGAGCTTTTGAAGGTTAGGACGATGGCTGCTGGACCAGGTCTTGAGGGCTGCTGGGGTCGCAGCCTTGGGAGGGGTTTAGGGGTTGAACATAACCCTGATTGTAGGTGCTGCCATCGGGCATGGTGGCAAAATCAAGTCGGGCTCCGGTGAGATTGGCGTCGGCCAGATTAGCTTCGTAAAGATCGGCGTAGCGAAGATCTGCACCACGCAGGTCAGTATCGGATAGATCGGCCTGACGCAAAATAGCACCATAGAGACTAGCTTCTGAGAGGTCAGCCTGATTGAGTTTTGCGGAGCAAAGAGCGGCTTCGCGCAGCTCGGCTTGGGTTAGAGAAGCGCTGGTAAGGTCGGCTTGTACCAGGTTAGTGTTGAGCATTTGAGCCTGGCTAAGGTCGGCCTGAGTCAGTATCGCTGCGGACAAATCGGCCCCTTGGAGGTTGGCCTGGTGTAGGGTCGCCTGGGTGAGATTGGCCTGGTGCAATACGGCGTTGATCAACTGGGTGCCAGTTAGGTTAGCCTCAGTCAGATTGGCGTCTCGAAAGTTTTTGCGGCTGAGGTCTTGGTGGCTGAGGTCGGCTTTGGCAAGGTTGCAATCTTGACAGCGTTCGGTCATGGTGGGACGGGCGGCCTGTGTTGCCGAGACAGAGGCTGAAATAGGATCTGCTGCTGCAGGCTGATAGCGGGCCAGTTGTTCGCGTGCTACTCGTAGGGCTGCGGGGGTGACCGCTGTGAGTAGCACCAATAGAGTAATAAAAATATTTAGCCGCATAGGTCAAGTTAGGCCGTTGTATAAGACGCTCTGGATTGTCTGCTTTCAGCTTTCAGAAATACAGCCATCAATCAGGAGTCTGGTTCTTAAGTTGTGATAGGGATAGCAGGCCCTTTTGTGAAGCAGGCATAGGCGATGGCTACCGGTTCTAGAAATGACCGTAGAAATACGGATATGTGAAAACCGATTTATCAAAGTATTACAGAGTGTTGTCAGTGAATTCGCAGTTTCTTGCTGATCTTTTGCGTACTCTAAAGGAGATCCCCGAAGGGATGGCCTTGTATGTTTACGTATGTTCTCTGTTATGAATGATTCTCCGTTTCGCCGGATTGTATTGCCGGCCCTGTTGGCCTCAAGTGCTGGGTTCGCAGTGCTGACCTGGCCGATGGCGTCTGAGCAGGCTTTTCAGATGTCAGAGCGTCTGCCTGGGCCCCTGGGCCGTTGGCTCGATTCGGCTTTGATCACTCATGAGCATAAAGAATTTTCGATTCGATATATTGGCTTTGCGCTGTTATCGAGCGTTGCCGTGGGCATTGGTACGGCTGAGGTGATGCGATCGCGGCAGGGGAGGCTACAGCGCCACCAGGATCTCTTAAATAAAATGCTGGCCGAGACCACTCCAACTCCTCCATTGGAGGAACCTAACCTTGGTTCTTCAGCGCCGGGGGCTGTGGCCATGGTTGATGATGGCACTGTTGTTGGCGATGCGGTTGCTAGTCAGCCGCTAGATTGGTCTAGTCTCTTGTCGGCAACTCCTGCGGCGATGACCGCTGAAGACAGCTTGCAGGTGACTCCTATCAATGATCATCCTCTCCACCATTTGGTCTCGACCAGCCAGAGTCGCTGTCTAGGCCTGGCTGTGGAGGGTGAGTACTATCGCTATTATCGCAACCGCCCCAGCTTAGATAAGGCCCGATCGCTGGTGCGACACCTAACGCAGCAAGGAAAGCAATCGATGGCTACCTGGGATGATGCTGGCTACGTAGTGTGGGTGCACGAACCTGAGGTGGGCTTCAGCCCTATTTCCCGCTAAAACGAGAGGCCCGCTCTTAGCCGTGGCAACTCGATAGGTAAGCGTGGGATCGGCTCTTATGCATAGTCCTATGACCAACCATTGCAGGTAAACCTGAACCATTTAGACGCATGAATCTTAAGACACTCGAAAATCTGTGGACAGCTTTTGTGGCGGGAGAGCGCGACTTTACCGGCATTAATTTGGCTGGGGCCGATCTCAACCACTGGAGCCTATCGAAGGTTGACTTTTGGGGGGCTGACTTTAGCGGTGCCAATCTGGCCCAGGCTAACTTTCGCCGGGCCAACCTCAAAGAAGCCCGGTTTAACAACGCAACCTTAGTCGGCGCGGACTTGCGCTGGGCTGACCTTCGCGACGCGGTGTTTACGGGGGCCGATCTGAGCGAGGCGAGGCTAGAAGGGGCGCTATATAACGCTCAAACTGTTTTTCCTCTGGGGTTTGACCCTGGGGAAGCTCAACTGTGCAGACTGGGACCAGGCGCGACGTTGGCCACGAGAGATTTGCGCGATCGCGATTTTGGCGGCATGGACTTTAGCGGTGCCGATCTCAGCGGCGTGCTCTTGGTGAATAGCCAGCTTTTTGGTTCGGTGTTCACCCGGGCCAATTTGGTCAGTGCTTTGCTCGGGAATAGCGACCTCCGCTATGCCGATTTTGGGCGCAGTACCCTGATGTTGGCCGACCTGCGTGGGGCCGACCTGCGCCATGCCAATTTGCGTCAGGCCAACCTAATTGGGGCTAATCTGGGCGGTTGCAAGTTGACTGACGCCACCCTAGACGGTGCTCTTTACTCAGATAGCACCCAGTTTCCGCGCGAATTTCAAATTCCTCACACCTTGCAGCGACTCGCCCCTGGGGCCACTCTATGGGGTGCTGATCTGAGTGGTGCCCGCTTGACCGGAGTAGACCTGAGCGGCGCTAACCTCGCTGGGGCCAATTTGATGCATGCTGATCTGTGGGGGGCTTGCCTAGTCAATGCCGATCTCAGCGGCGCTAACCTGCTGGGCGCTAACCTGCTGGGCACCGACTTGACCGGCGCAAATCTCAACCAAACTAACCTGATGCAGGCCATTATCGATTTGCCCCAGGAGGTGGGAACGGTAGTGTCTATTCGAGATCGACCCGCCTAGTACTCTAGGGCGGAAGTTTAGATACTATTCCTGAAAGCTAGGGGGCCAGGGAGCTAGGGAGCAAAGCGATCCGAAACGTTAGGCATACTCTAGCCTTTGGGTACTAGGCTAGGGCATCGTCAAGGTTAGGGCCGGTAGGTGCGTCGAAGCTGGACTGGAGCTGACGGTGCTGTAAGGGGTGATTGAATAACGCTCTTGCCGCTTCGTTTCACTAAAGCAGCGTCATCTGGCTGCTGTCTCCAGGCGCTACTTCGTAGCCCAAGTGGCGGCGAGCCGCCGGGGTCACAACTCGCCCTCGGGGCGTGCGCTGCAGATAGCCAATCTGTAGCAGGTAGGGTTCGTAGACCTCTTCAATGGTTTGGGGGTCTTCTCCGGTAGAGGCCGCCATTGTGTCAAGGCCTACTGGCCCACCGCCAAAGTTCTCAACCATCACCGATAACAGACGGCGATCGGTCCAGTCGAGACCGCAGGGGTCAACGTTAAAGAGTTCTAGCGCTTCGGCAGCCAGCCCAGCGGTAATTGGCCCAGCAGCTTTTACTTCGGTATAGTCGCGTACTCGGCGCAGTAGGCGGTTGGCAATGCGGGGGGTGCCTCGGGCACGGCGGGCAATTTCTTCGGCCCCGGTTGGGTCAATGGGGGTGTGCAATACGTCAGCGGTGCGCAATACGATGGGGGTGAGCTCATCGATCTCGTAAAACCGCAGGCGTTGAATCAGACCGAAGCGATCGCGCAGTGGTGAGGAGAGCGCCCCAACCCGAGTAGTGGCGCCTACCAGGGTAAACGGACACAGTGGAATGCTGCGGGTGCGGGCCGACTGCCCCTTGCCAATGGTGATATCGAGGCGAGAGTCTTCCATGGCCGGGTAAAGAATTTCCTCGGTTACTCGGGGTAGACGGTGGATCTCGTCGATAAACAGTACATCACCAGGCTTGAGGTTAACCAACAGTCCGGCGATATCACGGGGGCGCTCTAGGGCAGGGGCGGTCGTAATTTTGCACGTTACCCCCATTTCCTGTGCCAAAATGAGCGCCATCGTGGTTTTGCCTAGCCCCGGTGGCCCGTACAACAGCAAATGATCGAGGGGCTCTTGACGCGACTGAGCGGCTTTGATGGCAATACCTAGCACCTCTTTGAGGGCGGCCTGGCCGATGTAGTCTTGCAGCCGCTGCGGTCGCAGACTATCTTCAGGCGCAGTCGGGATTGGTTGGGTGGCAGCGGTGGCGTCTTTGCCTAAATCTTCGGATCTTAAGTCTTCGGGGCGAGCCTCGCCGCTTTTGACCAGGGAAAGCAGCGGTTGTGCCGCTGCCTGGTCAGGTGGCGTGGATGCTTGCTTAGGCACCGGGGCCTGGTGATCGGGAGTGTGGGAAGAAACAATGGCCATAGGGGAGCCTAGGGGGCAGTTCCCCTATGATACTGTGGTGCATTTGCACTATCAAGATGATGCCGTGCAGACCAGCCCGTCTGATCTCTCTCCAAGGGGGTAGGCGGGAACTCGTTCTCCTGATGGATATGGGGCAAACCTCAGTGCTCTAGAGTGACTAAGGGTCAAATTGGTGGTGGAGCTACTGAGGTGTTCTACGGGTGATTTGACCGGCCAATCTATCCTCAAGGGAGGTTTCGATGTCTAACCCCAGAGTTGAATCTGACAACTATGATCCTAATCTGATTCCAGCGGAAACGGCTGCGCGGCGTGAGCGGGAAGGGGCTGGCTATAAGCAGGTACCCGATGAATCGGGGGAATCTATCGATACAAGCGGTGGCTATACCGTGGATCAGGAGGGCTTAGTGAACAACTACCCCATTGAGCCAGAGATGTACATCGAAGAACCCGGCGACCTGCGGGAAGAGCAAGAGGCTGAGGCAGCGCGGCGGCGGGCTGAACTGCGCGAGATCAATCAGACCGACGAGAAGGGTCAAGTAACTAGCGATGTCGATACGCGCGGTAAGGGCGTGGGGCAGATTTAGTCTCGGCGAGAATGTAGCATTCTTTTAATACTTGATACATGACGCGCGATCGCAGCGCAACAATGGAGGTGGGGCACTATTGCTCCACCTCCACTGTTCTATGAGGGGATTGTAGCGATGACCCCAGCTACCCTACGAGAGCTTTTGAACCGCTATTACCAGGCGGGTGCTCGCGACCTGCATGGGCTAGATCTGCATGGGCTAGACCTGGAGTCTGCCTATTTGGCTGATGTTGATTTGCGACGCGCTAATTTGGCGCGGGCCAATTTGCATCAAGCCGACCTCAACCATATCGATGGGTATCAAATTCATTTGGGGCAGGCTAACCTGCAGAGCGCATCGTTAGCCAACGCGGTGCTGCGTGAAGGCGATCTGCGTCGGGCTCAGTGTCATCGGGCTACTCTGATCAAGGCCGATCTGCGCGAGAGTCGGCTTGGCCATGCTGACTTGAGCCATGCCAACTTGGAAGGTGCTAACCTGACCCAGGCTGATCTCAGCCACGCCAACCTCTACTGGGCTAACCTACGCTACGCCAATCTCACTGGAGCCAACCTCAAGGGAACTAATTTGGTAGGGGCTAAATTTTGTCAGACTCTGATGCCCGATGGTTCTACCCGCGACTCAAATTGTGCGATCGCGCAGCCATGAGTCCAGCCTTAGCGCAGCAATTCTTCTGGAGTTGTAGGGGCTGTGGTTTGGCGCTCATCTAGGGGGGTGAGGGTGTAAGGCAACGGCGGCTCTGGCACGAGCAGATAGCGCTGTCCCCAGCCACCGTTGGTGCGAGCCAGCAGATCGTCTGGAGGGGTGGTTTGCCCTTGCGGCAGACCTATTGGCAAAGATTGATCAGCCCACAAAAAGGGCTCTCCATCTGAAGTCATACGCAGCACGCCTGTGACCTGGCGGCGACCCTCGTGGGCTCGAACCTGGCCCAAGGCTAGAGCCAATTGGTCAGGGGCCAAGGTAATCGCAAAATGCACCGTGCCTCTGGGCTGAGCTGCCAGATTCAGGCTTTTGGCCTGGGCTTGCCAGGGCTCTTGGTAGCGCCCATCGGCGCTCACCTGCCAAGTGTTTAGCCGAGTGGCCCATTGCCCATCGGCAACGGTGACAGTTTGGTAGTCAAGTACAGAGTAGAGCGGGGTATCACCGGGGGCGGTGACGGCGGGTTGACCCGTAACTACCCCAGCGTCAGGGTCTAAATACCGTAAGGCAAGGGCAGTGAGTTGGGTGTTGTTGGGTAGGTTAGTCGTGCCTGCCAGGTCAAACTCGCCATTGCCTAGGACGGTCGCCTCGATCGTAAGCGTGGTGGCGTCAGAGATTGGGGCAGCGCCAGGGAGCAGCGCGGCCTGACAGCCCATGCAAGCTAGGAGAATGAGCGCTAACAAATATCTTAATTGCTGGAGTGGTGGGAGAGCCATGAGCCGATAAAAAATGCATAGTAGCCCTATCCAACCACAGCCATTGAGGGCGATCCAGAGAAGTACTAAGGCTTTGGAGGTTTCACACAAAACTCTGCCGTCTTCAAACTTTTTTAGCTCTTTATCCTGATAGAGAGAAGTTTTTGTGTATAGGTGATGTAGCGCTATTACCTAAGGCTTAAACCGTACCTAGATTGAGCCATTAGTTTTCCTGAAACTGTCAGTCCTACTGAAATCGTCCTATCAATAGATGCTTTAGCCCGCACAGAATATCCTTAATTAAAATGATGAGTTGATGAAGATTTTTACTTGAATGACCCGCTTGCCCATGGCAGCAGACAGGTTTCAATGGGCATCAGCCTATGGTTTTTACCACGGGCGAGGGTTTTAGGAGCTAGCTCGTAGAACAAAAGACGGTTGCTTTGATGGTAACCGTCCTCTGAGCGGAGTCGTTGGCGCAGCCGCCCCAGAGGGGCTAGGGGACATCTCGGGTGAGTTTTGGCTTTCTCCCTTTGGGAGACGCAGGGCGAACAACTTCGCTCAGCCAGCCTAGTCTTAGGGACACTTATCTTTGATGACTATCTTTTGGGCTGAGCTATCACAGGCTTTGATTTTTGGTAATCCGTTTTATTAAGAGTCTGTTGAAAGATCTGATTATTTATGACTGGTTTGCAAAGTTTTGATTTGACTTCATTGAGAAGTTGAACTGAGCAGGTGCAAATATTTTATTCCTTTTTTATGAGTATCCTATGGAGCATTCTATGGGTGCATGGGTAGCGCTGAAATATGTGCTCAACCCTGGCACAGCCACTGCTGTGGCGCTGGTGACAATATTACCCAGTCTTACCCTGCCCGCCTGGGGCAGTGAGGTATCTGGCGAGAGGTTGGTTATCGAGGCTGGTGTGCAGATTGCGGGAGCTTTGGCTAAGCCAGAGCCTGAAAAAATTGACCCTGGGCTACTGTTGACCCAGGGAGGGCCGTTGCCCTTAGAGCCATTGCCCTTAGGGTCGTTAGCCCAGGCTAACCTGGGGCCAATATCGGGGAATGAGGCGATAAATCTCTCGGTTCCCAGTGACTCTGGATTCAATGGATCTGAATCTGATGAGGCGGACGGAACAGCTCCCGTTGGGAACCCAGATGACGTTATGCAGCCTGTGGGTGCGGCTGAACTACCGGTATTGGCTGAGCCCATAGCTCAAGAGCCTACCCCAGCCCTGAGGACAGAAATCACCCCGGCGGAGCGCTCTGAGGTATTTGTGCAGGCCGCTTTTTTACAGCAGGGAAACGAAAGCTCGGCGCGGTTGCGGGGGGGTGGCATCTATGTGCTCAGCCCCTCGGTGTTTGCAGGGGCTACGGTAGACCTAAGTACTGGGCAGGCGTTTTCTGACACCGATCAGACTGGACTGAGCTTGAGCGAGCTGTATCTGACGGCTTCCCCCGCTAATGTGCCGCAGTTGCGGTTTACGGTGGGGCTGATGGATTTGACCGCCTACCTGGATCGCAACAGCTTTGCCAAAGACTCGCTGACCCACTTCTTTAACCCGGTGTTTCAGACCAATCCGGCGTTGAGCACCGTCAACGTGGCGTCGCGCCCCGGTGCCCTGGTGAACTGGACGCCGGTAGATGCGGTGTCGCTGACAGCCACCACATTCTCGTCGAGCCGTGAACTGGGCAACTTTGACCTCGACTCGTTTGCGGGAGAGGTGGGGGTGCGGTTTGGCAATGCGATTGTGCGGGGCACCTATGTCACCTCTCAAGATGCCGGTCGCCGCGACGGCTTTGCGGAAATTTTTACCTTTGATCGGGGTAATGGCCAGTTTGGCCCGCTGCCAGGCGATCGCGAAACGGGGTTTGGCCTCAATGCCGAGGCGTTTATTCCTGCTATCAAGCTGGGATTATTTGGCCGCTACGGCTGGTATACCAACGACACCCTGGGGGTGAGTGGTCAGACCTACAGCCTTGGAGTAAATGGGCTGGATGTGTTTTTGCCGGGCGATCGCCTGGGGTTGGGCTACGGTCGCCAGCTCTCTAACGATGGGCTGCGGCAGGCCAGCGGTGGGCCAGTGCCCGACGTGTGGGAGCTGTTCTACGACGCTCAAATTATTGACAACTTGCGAGCTGGTGTGAGTGTGCAACAGCGCCATGCCTTTTCGGAGACCTACCTGGGTTTTCGAGTGCGCTACGACCTGAGATGGCAACCCCTGCGGAGGTCAGCAGAATGAAACAGTACATGATTCCCACACCTATTCTCCAAAAGAGGAGTTGGCAGCAGCATTCTCAACCCAACCCGTGGGGCGGGCGGGCCAAAGGGCAGGCTGGGCCCTGGGCTGTGCTTTCCCTATGCACGATCGCAATGGTCTGCGGGTTAGAAATGACCATAGCCCCAGTGGCCCTGGCCCAGCGATCGCCCCAGGTCAGCCAAGGCTATGCGCTGCTGGAGCGGGGCTGGGTCAATGACGCGATCGCAGCCTTCCAGTCGGCCCTCACTCGCCAGCCCAACTCCGTCGAGGCGCGGCTGGGCTTAGCTACGGCCTATCAGCGGGCGGGGCGGGACGGCGATGCCTGGCAAGCTTACCAAGCTGTGATTCAAGTTGACCCAGACAACCCTGCTGCCTTGAGCGCCCTAGGTACCCTGGGCGGCTATCGTCCCGAGTGGCAGATCGGGGGAATTGAGGCACTGACGCGCCTGTTAGGCCAAAACCCCAACAATACTGCGGTGCTGGGTCAGCGGGCTCTGCTGTACGGCTACCAGGGCCGGTTTACCCAGTCCCTAGCCGACTACGACCGACTGCTGGCTCAAAATCCATCGCCGCCAACTCTGCTCGGAGCCGCGCAAATTTATGCCTTTAGCGGTGACTATGAAGGCGCTTTGGCGCTGTTTAATCGCTACCGGCAGACGGGGCCGTTACCCACCGAGGTGCTGACCGCCTATGCGCTGGCACTGCAAGAGACTGGCGACCCGGCGGCAGCGATCGCGCTGCTCGAACCCGAACTCAGAGAGGCTAGCCGCACCGACGACCTGTCGCTCACCCTGCGCACCGCCCTGGCCAATGCCTACGACACCAGCGGCGCAACGGCTAGGGCGCTGGCGCTGCTGGCACCCCTAGAGGGCAACGAGGCGGCGCGCCTGTCGTTAGCACGGGCCTACAGCGCCATCGGTCGCCGCCAGAATAACCCGGAGCTGTTTGAGCAGGCCACCGTGCTGTACCGTCAGGCCCTCAATGCGGCGGTGGCCCCTAGCTATGGTCTGCGGGTAGAAGTGGCGGATGTACTCAGCGAGTGGCCGGGAACCGAAGCGCTGGCCCTAGAAATGTTTGAGCAACTGGCCCAGGAGAACCCTGGGGTAGCCAGTCTGGCCGTACAAGCTCACCTGCTCACCTACCGCCTGGGATTGGCCAGTGCCGCCACCGTCGCTGAGCAGCTTTTGCCCCTGGTTACCCCCATGCCGGTCTCAGCCCCCGAGCAACGAGCCATTGCCACCGCCCTGGTGCGCCTTGATCATCCCGATGTTGCGCTGCTGCCAGTCTATGACGCAGTCGCGGCGGCAGTGGATGTGCCGCTGTTGACCTATCGTCTGGCCCAGATCTACCTGGATCAGGGCGATTTGCAGGCCGCCCGCGATGCCCTGGCCGCCTATAGCGCTGCCGATCAGAACGACTGGGGAACAGCACTGCTGATCGCCGACCTGGAACGCCAACTCGGTGAGCTCGATGCCAGCGCCCGCCGTTACGAGACCATTCTGGCGGCCCAGCCTGGGGCTGCGGTCACGGCTGATGCCCTGCGGGGGGTGACGTTTGTGCGCACCCTCCAGGGCCAGCCCGAGGCGGCGCTGCCGCTGTACGAAGCGGCGATCGCAGCGGATCCCGACAACACCACCTATCCCTTGGGCTATGCTCTGTTGGCCTACCGCACCGGGCAAATCACGGCCCCTGCCGCGGCGGAAACCTTGACGGACTGGCTGGCGTTCCAAGACTTAGATAGTCCTCCCCCAGAGTTGTTCGAGCTGGTCGGCGCACTCCCGGCCGATCGCGATCGGGCTGATCTCTACCCAGTCTTACTGGCCCAGCGCCCCAATGACCTCTGGCTGCGGTGGCGCACCATTGAGCTAATGGCCCAGGCCGATCCTGCCCAGGCCCAGGCTGAGCTAGAAGCCTTGATTGCCGCTCAGCCCGACGACGTTACGGTCTACTTTTTTCAGGGTGAGCTGGCTCAACAGCAGGGCAATCTACCGCTGGCCGCCGCCGCTTACGAGCAGGTGCTCGAGCGCGACCCTGGGCATCTCGGTGCCCTCAGCGCCCTGGCGGGGGTGAGGTTTCAGCAGGGCAATTGGCCCGCAGCCCGCGCCCTCTACGGCCAGGTTTTAGAGGCCGAACCTGACAATTGGGGGGCGCGCTATGGGCTCGCAGAGCTCAACCTTGCCGACGATCAAAAACTCGCGGGCCTAGAGCAGCTGCGACAGCTTGCCCCTGGGGCGGAAGGCCTGATAGACCTGGAACAACGTGCCCAGGAGGTTGAATTTGAACTGCTGCGCCGTCGGGGTTTTCAACCCGGTTGGGAGCGGTACTGACCTTGACCGATGTTTTAGTTTCACGGTGACCTGCCATGTTTCGATTGCTGCGCCTTAGACGACCACGCAAAAGATTGCTGCTCTCGGTGCTACCGCTGGCCTTGCTGATAGCGATGAGCTGTGCCCAAATCACGGCGGCCTGCGCCTGTCTGGAGGAAGGCAAGGAGGTAGCCCTAGCGCTGCCGGTTGAAAGCAGGCACAACGACCAGCTGCTGGAGAGCTGGCAAGCTTACCGCACCCGCTTTATTCAGGCCGATGGCCGGGTAATTGACCGTGAAGATAGCGATCGCACGGTTTCTGAGGGGCAAGCCTACGCCATGCTGCGGGCCGTCAATATCAATGACCCCGACACCTTTAAGCGTACCTACACCTGGGCCCAAAACAACCTGGTGCGAGTCGATGAAGCGGGCCAGCCCACCGATCTGCTCTGGGCCTGGAAATGGGGGCAACGCCCCGATGGCACCTGGGGCAGTATTGATGCGAACTTTGCCACCGATGCTGACATTGACGCCGCCACGGCGCTGATTTTGGCTGCCGATCGCTGGCAGTGCCCCCGGTACCTCGATGCTGCCCGTGCCTTACTGGCTGACATTTGGGAATACGGCACCCTTGAGCTGCCCGACGGTACCCGGCAGTTGTTGCCAGGCCCCGCAGCGGCCTTTCGCCTAGAGCCGGGCCAAATTATGCTCAACCCCTCCTACTTTGCCCCGGCCAGCTTTCGCCTGTTTGCCGAGGTCGACCCCGACCACGACTGGCAAAGCCTGATTGATAGCGGCTATGCCATGCTCGATGATCTCTCAACCTTTTCTGCCACGGGCCTGCCGCCTGACTGGGTGGCCTACAGCCCCAGCCTCGACACCTATCGGCAGATGCCCCTCGACTATCCGCTGCAAAGCCGCTATAGCTTTGACGCTTTTCGAGTCTGGTGGCGGGTTGCTCAAGATGCCGTTTGGAATCGTGAACCCCGGGCCCAGGCCTACCTCGCAGCCCGGCTACCGGAGCTGATCGATCGCTGGCAGCAGCACGGTCGCCTGCCCGCCCGATTGACCCTCGACGGCGAAGCCGAGTCGAGCTACGAAGCCACCGCCCACTATGCCATGCTCTACCCAGCTTTGCTCCAGGTCGATGGTGCGATCGCCGCCGACATGCTGCGCCAAAAGCTAGATCCCGTTTACAGTGACGGCTTTTGGGATAGCGATACCGCCTACTACACGCAAAACCTCGCCTGGTTTGGCCTGCTGCCCCTCGAAACCTCCCCCGACCGTCTGCAGGCAGCAGAAAACCTTTGTAGTCCATAACTGCATCCCTAGACAGCCCCGTGGGGAGAGATGTATGGGGCGACTCAGCTGCCCAAGATTGAAGTCGTCATCGGTACTAAGGCTTTCCCACTTCCTAGTGTTTCTATCTAACTCGTTATTTTTAACCTGCTAACCATGCCATTCCCCTCGTTATCTCCCCGCGCCTGCCGCCGTCTGGCACTATACCTGGCCACGCTCCTACTCATTACCGGACAACCGCTTTTAGCCCAAGATACCCCCGCTGGCGGCGCGACGGCAGCAATTGCCGAAATTACGTTACCTAAAGCGCTACCCGCCCCGCCAGTGATTGTACCGGGCGAACCCGGACAGTATGTGCTCGAATTTAACCGTAGCCCGGTGGTGGGCAATCGCCTCCGCTTTAGCGGCATTTATGACGAGCAACGGCTGCACTTTACCCGGCCCCGCAATTGGGCACCGCAGGCGGTCAAGGTGCTGCTACGCTACCGTCACTCGGCTGCTCTCTACGCCACCCGTTCTAATCTGACAGTGCTGATCAACGGGACTAGCATCGGCAGTTTGCCCCTCAACCAACCCATGGGCGAAATTGGCGACGCGGTGCTGGAGGTACCCACCGACCTGCTCCAAGACCATAATGAGCTGGTGGTAGCGGCACTGCAAAATAACTCCCCCACCTGTACCCAAGATCCCTTCGACCCTTCCCTGTGGACGGAGGTGCTGCCCGACTCGAAGCTGGTGTTTGACTATGAACCCCAGGCCGTAACCCCAGACCTGAGCCAGTTTCCCTACCCGTTGTTTGATCAGCTCAGCCTGGAACCCAATCGAGTTGCCTACCTGCAACCCACCAGCAGCGATAGCCCTTGGCTGACAGCGATGGCGCGGTTGCAGACCTTTTTGGGCCGCACGGCGCAGTACCGCCTGCTCGATAGTCGCCTGGTGACCGGGCTGGCCGAGCTGGAGGTTGAAGAGGGGCTGGTGGTTTTGGGGACTCCGGCTCAACAGCCGGCGCTAGCTGACTTGACCCTACCCTTTGCGCTCAAAAATGAGCGCTTTGTTGACGATGCCGGTACGCCCCTGCCCGACGAGTCGGGACTGGTGATGTGGGCCACCGCGATCGATGGGCAATCGCCAGTGCTAGTGGTTACCGGCAATGGTGACGCCGGAGTCGCTAAGGCGGTGCAATATCTGGTGCAGCCTCAGGATCAGCAGATTGCCACCGGCCACGGGATCGTGGTGAATCAGGCTGGTGAAGTGCCGTCGCCCTCGCCTCGCGATTGGCCCGGTTACTTGCCCGAAGACGACAACTTTTTGCTGTCCGACCTCACCACGGCCCTCGGCGAGCCCATCGAAGATATCACTGTGCGGGGTTCCCACTCTCCGGCACTGGCGATTGACTTTAAAGCTCTGCCCGACGATCGCCTCCAGCGGGGCAGCCAAATGCGTTTGTCCTATAGCTATGGCCCCCAGGTGAACCCCCTTACCTCCCTCGTGGATGTGGAGTTAGACGGGGTCTCGATTGGCGGCGAACGACTAACGGATTTGGAAGGGGCCGATCGCCGCACCCTGGTCGTCGATCTGCCGGGCGATCGCGTTACCTCCAACTCCCAACTTCAGGTCAACTTTCGCCTCGACCCCCGCGAGCGTCGGTCCTGTAGCCGGGTAACCGATCAACAGCTCTGGGGCACCATCCACGGTGATACCAGCTTTAGCCTTGACCGCAACGCTTTCACCAACCTGCCTGACCTGGATCTATTTAAGACCGGTTACCCGTTTACGGCTCCCCAAGATCTCTCCACCACGGTGGTGGTATTGCCCGATGCCCCCACCGCAGAGGATGTCACCGTGCTGCTGGAGCTAGCCGAGCGCCTGGGTCGCCTGAGTCGGGCCGACTCGGTGCAGTTGGCCGTCTATCGCCAGACAGACCTACCCCAGGAGGTCAGAGCGGCTAGCCACCTAGTCGCCATTGGCGCCCAGTCTCGTTTTCCGCTACCAGAGTTACTCACCGAGGACAGGTTTGCTCTGCGTGGCCGTAGCACTCGCCAGTGGGGCAAGACCGAGGTGCAGCCCTTGCCCGATGGCGAGGGGCTGCTGAAATCGGTGATTTCGCCCTGGAATGACCAGCGGGTAGTGCTAGCGCTCAGCGGTCGCGACGATACCGGCCTGGCCCAAGTGGTTGACCTGCTGCGCTACGACCCTCTCTTTTACCAGCTTGAAGGCGACACCGTACTGATTAGCGCCCAGGTACCCGACCCCGACCCCTATACCAGCGCCGACTATCGCTTGGCCAGCCTGCGTCAGTCACCCCAGGTGCAGCTGGCAACCACCGCCACCTATCCCTGGCTGCGGCAGGTGACCCGCAACAACTGGCTGCTGATCGTGCCCGCTATTGTGGCTCTGGCGCTGCTGTTTTACGGCGCGGCCCAGGCGTATCTGCGGCGCAGTATTGGGGAGTAGGACTTAGAACGTTCAACGCTCAAAATCTTGAACGTTGAATTTCATCCAGCCCATACCCTTCACCTCTTTACCCTCTCTCCCCATGCTCCACCCCACCCTCCCC
>NZ_JADEWX010000063.1 GCF_015207395.1 Nodosilinea sp. LEGE 07088 | reverse complement strand
GCCCCATGGTCAGGGCCGTCGTCCAGGTTACTGGCGTAGCGCACGATATAGTGGTGCTCCCAGGGCTGGCCGAGGGATCGCTGCCACGCCTGGGAGGGAATCTGGGGGAGGGATGGGGTTTCAGTCATCCCAGAATTTTACCGGAGCGGGTTAATTTGTAGAACGTTGCCAGGTTCTCTAAACATGGAGCTAGCTATGGAGCTAGCTGAGATGACCATCACTATTTTGGTGGTTGATTGATGGCAGAGATTGATGGGGATTGTTGTGCAAGGATACTCGGGCAAATAGTGATTTGCCTCTTCGGGCGCGATCGAGGTTAAGGTCATGCCGGGGCCACGACCCCCATGGTTAGCTGCACCGACTCGGGGTTAGCCCAAAGCACTAGTTTGGGGCCGTAGGGGCTGCTGAGGTATTTGTGGGTTGGCAAAATTCGCAGCGACAGCCCCTGTAACCCGCTGGCGGTGTACTCCATCTCCAGAGCGTAGAAGCTTCTGCCGTTGGCATCCTGCCCTTGGTAGGTCATGGGGGTCGCCGTGCCAGCGTGAATCTCACCGTCAACTGCCACGGTGCCCTGATACAGCTCAACCTGCACATCATCAGGGGTGAGGTCTCTCAGCTGAATTGCAGCGGTGACCTTAACGGGCTGGTTGACCCGCAGATCGGTGGTGTCAGACATGGCCACTGTCTCAAAGCGCACGTCGTACCAGTGCTGAGTAATGCGAGCCTGCCAGGTGGCCAGTTCTTTACCAGGGGCGTAGTGGTCAGCTGACAGGGCTTGGGCGCGATCGCTGGCGGCAAAATATCCGTGATTGGCGTAGTCTTTGACCATGCGGGCGGTATTGAAGCGGGGGGTGTTGAGGTAGATAGCCTCTTTCATTTTGGCCACCCAGCCCCGGGGGATTTCGGCTGGGTCGCGATCGTAAAACAGCGGCACCACTTCTTTTTCGAGGATGTCGTAGAGGGCATTGGCCTCCACGTCGTCTTGGTAGTCGGGGTCGTCGTAGTCTTCGCCATGGCCAATGGGCCAGCCGGTACGAATGTAGTCGGCCTCGTCCCACCAGCCGTCGAGCACGCTGAGGTTGGGCAGACCGTTCATGGCCGCCTTCATGCCGCTGGTGCCCGAGGCTTCCCGGGGGCGGCGGGGGGTGTTGAGCCACACGTCGCAGCCCGCCACCATATCCCGCGCCACGTGAATGTCGTAGTTGGGCACAAACACAATCGACCCGCTGAGGCCCTCGTCGCGGGTGAAGTGAACAATGCTGCGAATCAGCTCTTTGCCAGGAATGTCTTTGGGGTGGGCCTTGCCAGCGATCACAAACTGTACCCGCCGACCACTGCCCTGGCCGGTGATGATCTGACGGATGCGCTCCAGGTCACGCAAAAACAGTGTGGCCCGCTTGTAGGTGGCAAAGCGGCGGGCAAAGCCAATGGTGAGCACAAAGGGGTCGAGGCATTCCTGGGCGGCAGCCAGTTCGCGGGCCGAGCCACCGCGATCGACCAAGCTCTTGGCTAGGCGATCGCGCACGTTGACCACCAGCTGCGATCGGCACTGCTCATGATTGCGCCACAGTTCATCGTCGGGGATGGCGTACACCCGCTCCCACAACGCCGCACCGGGGCTGGCCTGGGCCCAGTTGGGGCCGAGGTAGCGATCGTAGAGCGCCTGGGTTGACTTCGCGACGCAGCTACGGGCATGCACCCCATTGGTAATGGCTTGAATGGGCACCTCGCTCGGGGGTAACTCCACCCATAGAGCGCCGAACATATCTCGCGATACTTCGGCGTGGAGCTGGCTCACCCCGTTGATAAAGGTGGCTGTCTTAATCGCCAGCACCGCCATGCTAAAGGGGGCCGAGAAGTCGCCCGTATCGGTGCGGCCCAGGGCCAGAAACTCAGCGTCACCCAGGCCAAAGCAATCGCGGTAATGGCCCAGGTAGTGCAGTATCTTGTCTGGCGGAAATAGATCGATTCCGGCCGGGACAGGGGTGTGGGTGGTAAACATCTGGCTGGTCTGGGCCACCTGCAAGGCCTCAGTAAAACTCAGCCCGGCGGCGTCCATCAGCACCCGCATGCGCTCCAGGGCCATAAAGGCCGAGTGACCTTCGTTCATATGGTGAGTGGTCGGTGCTAACCCCAAGGCCGTGAGCATGCGAATGCCGCCAATGCCCAGCATGATCTCTTGGTGAATACGCATGTCGATGTCGCCGCCGTAGAGGCGATCGCAGATATCCTGGTCATACTGGTTATTGGGCTCAATATTGGTGTCGAGCAGGTACAACGGCACCGTGCCCACCTGCACCCGCCAGATGCGCGCATAGACTGTGCGGCCTGGATACTCCACCTCAATCCGTAGCTCGTTGCCGTCACCATCTCGCTCCAGGTGCAGAGGCATGTTGTAGAAATCGTTGATCGGGTAGTGTTCCTGCTGCCAGCCATCGGCGTTCAGGTACTGGGCAAAGTAGCCTTCCTGGTAGAGCAGGCCCACCCCCACCAGGGGCAGGCCCAGATCGCTCGCCGACTTGAGATGGTCTCCGGCCAATACTCCCAAACCGCCAGAATATACCGGCATGCAGGTGGTGAGGCCAAACTCCATCGAGAAGTAGGCATAGCACTCGTTGGGCACCGGATTGCTACGGTGCTTTTTGTACCAGGTGCGATCGCGCAGATAGTCTTCCAATCGCTGGGCTGCCCGATCCATCTGGGCTAAAAACCCCGCATCCTCTGCAATTTCATTCAGCCGCGCCTGGTTGATTGTCCCTAACATCAGTACTGGGTTATAGCGACTCGACTCCCACAGGTCAGCGTCTAGCCGCCGAAACAGATCCACCATCTCCACGTCCCAGTCCCAGTGCAGGTTATAGGCCAGGGTACGTAGTGCCTCCAGCCGTTGGGGCAGGGCAGGGGTGACATTGAAGGTGCGAATAGGGCGCATAGGTCAAGAAAGATTAACGGCTTTGCAGGGCATTCTGTGGCTAGTTGAGGATCGTCGCTGGGCTTTTAGCAGCCTCTTCTGGCGCAGGGGCAGGGGTTTCATCGAGCGATCCCCGATGCTCGTTGTCCCTAAACTTTAGGCTTTTCCTTACCTCTAGGTTATGAGATCCCTACCTAAAGACCTAGCCTAAGAGAATCGCTAATGGGAATAATAGAGAGGTAGCGGAAACTACAGACCAGCCTAAAGAGGACATCGTCATGACACAGGATAGAAACACCCAAGCAGTTCTAGAGCGCGATCCCCGCCCCGAGCCCGAGTTTGATCAATGGGCTAAAGCTGTGCGCCAGCAGATGGTTGCTGCCCTCAAGCGTCGCGGCAATCACTAACGGCTACCCCCGCCCAAACCCGTTTGGCCCAACAGCAATACCCAACCCCCGGCAGCTGTAGGGTAGGACAGAGGAACGCTGACCCTGTCAAAGGACTCGCAGGAGTTCTGCAAGAATTGGATCCTCAGCTCGTCGCTACACCCTGTCCACTCATTCAGTTACCTCCTCCTTGCCTCTCATTGGGAGAGTAGTCTTGATAGACTACGGGTGCATGTCATAGTCGTGCACCTAGTCCCTCAATCGCCAACTCTGTGGCCACCAAAAAAACCACCGGCAAAAGCAGCGGCAAATCCAGTGATAGTGCTCCGTCGACTCCCGCCAGTTCAGGTCGGGGGTTTAAGGTGCAGGTGTTTTACCTGGCTGCCCGCAGCAATAGCCCCAACGCTCCCCTTAAAGACGCCCTGTGGTTTGCTACCTATCCCATGATTCCGCGCATCGGTGACTGCGTATTTCGCGATGGCGTGTACTACCGAGTAGAGCGCGTTTTTTTGTATGAAAATTTGGCCGCTGGGTGGTGCGCTGATGTCGAAGTTTCCTTCTACGGCAGACGCTGATTATGGCTTCAATAACCGCGCCTGATATGGTGTTACAAAACTTATGTAAGCCTCTGCTAACAAAGCCTGTAACGCCCGCTGCCACAGTGTTACAGAACGATAATCTTCAGAAAGCCTATGCTAAAGTAGGCGGGTAACATGTTTTGTTTTCGGTAGGCTGGTCAATCACAGTCTGATCTCAGTTTTCGGGTAATCGGTGTGTACCACTCCGAATCGAACTTGTCTACATTGCATGTCTAATCTGGAGTTGTGCCATGTCGATTTATGTAGGAAACCTTGCCTACAGTGCTACGGAAGGAGACATCACCGAAGTCTTCGCCGAGTATGGAGCCGTTAGTCGTGTTACCGTGCCCACCGATCGCGAAACGGGTCGCCCCCGCGGCTTTGCCTTCGTCGAGATGGAAAAAGAAACCGACGAAGACGCCGCTATCGAAGCCCTCGACGGGGCCGAGTGGATGGGGCGTGAACTGCGCGTCAACAAGGCCCGTCCCAAGGAGAAGCGCCCAGGTGGTGGCTCGCGCGGCAACTTTGGCGGTGGCGGCGGCAGAGATGGCGGCAACCGAGAATTTTCCCGCTGGTAAGTTCATCGGTTCACCGATCTAACGTCCACCGACCTAAATTATATAGGTGCCATGGCGGGGGATACCCATCCCCCGCCATTTTAGGATGCAGCCTAGACCCTAACTGGTGCGCCCTGCCTTGAGGGAGGGCACCTAAGTACCAAGCTCTAGGCCTTGGTCAGTGGATAAGTTTGCTGCCAAACAACCGCCTGGTCGCGGCTTAGGGCTGAAATAACCAGGGTTTTGACCCCATGCAGCCCCATTGCGGCCAAATTTTGATGCGCCAACAGAGCGTGAACCTGCTTAGCTGCTGCTTCAGCATTAGTGACGCGGATGGCTAGCCAGGAGATATGAAGCTGGTCGCCCTGGATGTTGACTTGGGCCAAAACCCGTCGCTGCTTCAGAAGTTTTTCGATCTGCTCTACCGGGGTAAGTGACTCAGCTTCAGCAGTAGAAGAAGAAGAAGAAGAAGAGGAATTCTTAGCTTGGATAGATGGCTCAGCTGTTTTTGCAGGTGGATTTTCTATGTGCTGCTTGAGCTGATGGAATGCCTGCTTGAGAGCTTCTACTTTGGCGCGATCGCCCTCGCGCAGGGCCAGAGCCTTGAGCTTAAAGTAACTGCCTTCAACCTTTTGCAGCGAGTCGCCGGGGGTTAACCCCAGCAGAGCATAGGCAGAGGGAATTGTTCCTGGGGCAGCCGACAGCGATGTAGGCTCCGTAACCTCCTCAGGGTCTAAGGCCCTTGTCGCCGGCAAGTCAGGCTCAGGGACAGGGAGCTGCTCTCGGGGCAGGGGGTTAACCTCGGCGGTGGCCGCACTCAGGGCCACTTCTACTCCCCAACCCGGTTCCTGCTGTTCAGCCTGGTCTGCATAAATCTGGAGGGTACTGAGAGCCCCTGTCTGGAGCCGACCAATGCCCCGGCGTACGTAGTCGACAGTGGCCGCCTGGGGCGGGAGGGTCTGGCCTGTCAGCCACAGCTGCAGGCAGTCGCCGCTGCGATCACCACGCACAGAAATGCCCTTAGACTGTAGAGCCTGGTTCATCAGGCTGGCGATCGCAGCGGCATCGCCAGCTTTAGCCTGCTCTAGCAACGAGATCGACACAGTAGATAACCTTCAAGCCAATTTCTCTAAGCTCAGGTTACCCTCTATGTTTCTAGAAATAGTCATCGCTAGCCCATGACCCGAGCGGCTACCCCCACCCGCGCCCGAGCCGCTGAAGCCGAAATTCAGCAGCGGCAAAACAGCGGCTTAAGCCGAGGGCCACTCCAGCACCCACTCGCCCAGCAGCCCGGTGCGAAAATCGTTGAGAATGCGCTTGGCGGTGCGTTCTACATCATCCTTGAATTTTTGTTCAGCTAGCTGAACCACAAAGCTTTCGCCGCTGTAGTCGCTCAGGTTCAGGTCATAGCGCCCCTGCAAAATGCTGGTGTAATTATCGAGTGAGGGGCTCTGCTCCAGACCCTTGAGCAAATCCAGCAGCGCCGCTGCCGTGCGCTGGGTATCGTAGGCAGCCTCGCCAATATCGTCACAGATAGCGAGCTTAATGGCGGCATCCTGGTCGTTCAGCCGGGCCGGAATGACGCCAGGAGCATCGAGCAAGTCGAGCTCGCCCGAGACTCGAATCCACCGGAGTTGACGGGTTACCCCGGCTTTGCGAGCACTGGCCGCCACCTTGCGGTTCAGTAGACGGTTAATCAGCGCCGACTTACCCACATTGGGGAAGCCAATCACTACCGCACGAATGGGGCGCGGCTTCATGCCCCGAGCCTGGCGGCGCTGGTTGACAGCATCGCCAGCACCCTGGGCCGCTTTTGCGATCGCTTTTACCCCCTTACCCTGCTGCCCATTGGTAAAGTAGGGAACCTCGCCCTGCTGGCGAAACCAGTCTTCCCAGGCAGTCCGGGCTGCTTCAGAAATCATGTCTACCCGGTTGAGTACCAGCACCCTGGGCTTTTCGCCCACCCATTCATCGACCTTTGGGTGCCTGGTCGCCAGGGGAATACGAGCATCGCGCACCTCCAGCACCACATCCACCCGGCTCAGCTGATCGACCAGGGCTTTTTCTGCCTTGGCGATATGGCCGGGGTACCACTGAATATCGGGGGAAGTCATGGGAGGAGTGGGTGGGTGAAGGAGCTAGTGGATGAAGGAGCAGATGAGTCAGGTCGCGAGGCAATCAGATACGGTCTCAGGGGAATAGGGTTAAGTTTCATCGCCGAGGTCTGCCCGTGGAGTCGCAGCCGTCTCGTCGGGCAGGACGGCTAGGGTCTCGAGGGTTTCGTCGCACCAGGCCAACCAGCTGGTTTCGTAGTGGATGCCGTTGCGCAGAGTGATGTACTGAAACCGAGCGCTTAGGGACATGGCACTGGACTCAGCGAAGTATGCTTGCTCGATCGCGCGGTAGGTCTCCAATGTCTCAGCGTGCTGAGCACGCCCATGCTTCAGGGTAGCCTGCAGGGTTGTGGGGGGCACCAGGTAGCCCACAAACAGCTTAACCAGCAGATCGTCCTTAGTGGGCGCACATTTAGAGGGCTGGGCAATCCACTGTTTTAGCAGGGCTTTGCCCGACCCGGTGACGCTGAAAATCTTTTTGTCGGGCTTGCCTTCTTGGGCGACGGCTTCGGCGGCAATCAGAGACTGCTGCTCTAGCTTGGCGAGCTCTCGATAGATCTGCTGGTGGCTGGCGTGCCAGAAGAAGCCGACGGAGCCGTCAAACTGTTTGGCCAGGTCGTAGCCGCTGCAGGGGCAACCGATTAAGGCTGAAAGAATTGCGTGGGATAGGGCCATAGGACAAATCACAAAATTAAATATGCAATCAATTGACTATGCTTAAAAGTGCATATAAGATGTGATCATGAAATGCAAAAAGTTTCATATTCACTCAGTTGCACCATTTATTATGCCTGATCGAGGCGTTAGCGGCGTCTTTTCAGGGAAGAATCATCCGCTGTTGTCCATGCCTTGTTAACACCCTATCTTTCACGGAGAACCTGCCATGACGGCCCAAACTCGGCGTATTGCTAAGCCTCGTCTCGGTTTGAATCCCCTATCGGGTCTGCACTGGCCCTCGCTTGGAGCGGCCTACCGCGCCTTTTTAACCGATCCCGCCGCTGGCATCCTGCACATTCTCAAGGCCGGGCGCAACAGCCAGTGGGAGCGCTGGGTCGAGCGGCGGCTGGCGCGGCAGGCGTCTCACTTGGCCAATCGCACCATTTCAGTTGATTTAGAAGCCCTGGTGCAACTGCCGCCCAGCACCTTGGGTGGAGCCTACGCCCGCCATATGATGCACTACGGGTTTAAGCCCGAAACCTTTGTGGGCGACGATGACGCCCACGACTGGCTGAGGCAGCGCACGGCCATCAGCCACGATATTTACCACATCTACACCGGGTTTGATGCCTCGCCGATTGGAGAGTTTGGGGTGGCGGCCTATACCCTGGTGCAGTATCGTGATTTGCTGAATGTGTTTGTGCTGTCTTTTGTGCCGCTTAGCCTCACCAATCCGCTGTGGACGGTGCCGTTACTCAAGGCCCTGGGGCGGGGCTTGCGCATGGGCATAAAGGGCAGAGCTGCGATCGCCTATCCCGTCGAGGCCCACTGGGCGACACCGCTCTCTACCGTGCGCCAAGACCTAGGCTTGGGAGAATTCTTTAAGCCCTGTCGATCAGAATCGACCATGAGGTCAAGGCGACAGGACGTTTGTCTGGGGGGGATTTTGCCAGCTCGCCAGGCTAAGGAATAATCAACACTGGGCATGGTGACAGGTTAATGACCCGCGTTGTCACGCTGTCGTCCTGCACCTCCTCGATTAAGCCCACGCCCCGACAGCCCATCATAATGAGATCGGCGTTTAGCTCATCGGCCACATCACAGATCACAAAGGCTGGCTGCCCTTCTCGCTCAATGACTTCAGCCTCAATGGCTTGGGCGGCAAAGAGTGCCTTAGCTTGACCCAGCAGCTTCGCCACGGCCTCTGGGGAAGACTGGGCCGCAGGCTGAGGCTTCTCGGGGGGGCTAGTTTCGACTACTGACAGCAAAACCAGCCGACTCCCGTGAGTTTTGACCAACTCTGCCACCATAGGGGCCGCATGCTGGGCCTCAGAACTCATGTCGATAGGAAATAAAACCGTCTTAAACATGGTGTATCGAAGGGAACTCACACTCCGGTAAAATGAGGGCGGCAATAAGTAACTATTACGACAAGCAAAGCGCCCCGTTCGGGTCGTGTTGCCTTCCTCAAATCTACCTTAGACAAGGTTGGGGCCACTACCATCTGCGCGCTGCATAACGTAATAAACGTAAGTCTTAAACCAATTTAGGAGGGTTATCTCAGTGGTTAAAAAATCGGTAGCAAGCCTGTCGGCCGCCGACATTTCAGGCAAGCGGGTACTCGTGCGGGCTGACTTCAACGTGCCCCTCGATGACCAGGGGGCCATTACCGACGACACTCGGATTCGAGCGGCCCTGCCCACCATCCAAGATCTCACGGGTAAGGGGGCCAAGGTGATTCTCACCAGCCACTTTGGCCGCCCTCAGGGTAAGGTGGTCGACAGCATGCGGCTAACGCCAGTGGCTCAGCGCCTAGGTGAACTGCTGGGGCAAGACGTGATCAAGTGCGATGACTGTATTGGCGACGAGGTGGCTGCGGCCATCGGAGCCATGACCGATGGGCAGGTAGCTCTCCTGGAAAACGTCCGATTTTATGCGGGCGAAGAGGCCAATGAGCCTGAGTTTGCCAAACAGCTGGCGGCCAATGCCGACCTGTACGTCAACGACGCCTTTGGTACTGCTCACCGGGCCCACGCCTCTACCGCTGGGGTCACCGATTACCTTAGCCCCTCGGTCGCAGGCTACCTAATCGAAAAGGAGCTGCAGTATCTCCAGGCGGCGATCGAAAATCCCCAGCGTCCTCTGGCTGCCATCATCGGTGGATCTAAGGTTTCCAGCAAAATTGGCGTTATTGAGACTCTGTTAGACAAAGTAGACAAACTGCTGATCGGCGGCGGCATGATCTTTACCTTCTACAAAGCCCGCGGCCTCAACGTGGGCAAGTCGCTGGTGGAAGAAGACAGACTAGAACTGGCTAAAACTCTCGAAACCAAAGCCAAAGAAAAGGGCGTTGACCTGCTGTTGCCCACCGATGTCGTGCTGGCCGACAATTTTGCTCCCGATGCCAACGCCCAGACCGTCAGTGTTGAGGCCATTCCCGACGGCTGGATGGGTCTCGACATTGGCCCCGACTCGATCAAAGTCTTTCAGGAAGCCCTAAAACAGTGCAAGTCGGTGATCTGGAACGGCCCCATGGGTGTGTTTGAGTTTGATAAGTTTGCCGCAGGTACCGAGGCAATCGCCCATACCCTGGCCGAGCTGACCAGCGGTGGCGTCACCACTATCATTGGCGGTGGTGACTCGGTGGCGGCAGTTGAGAAAGTTGGCGTAGCTGAAAAGATGAGCCACATCTCCACTGGCGGTGGTGCTAGCCTGGAGCTACTAGAGGGCAAAGAGCTACCCGGTATCGCAGCGCTAGATGACGCCTAGGCCCCCACCCCGAGGCGGTTGGTTTTGAGTCTTTAACTAGTACTCGAAGGCTGAAATATGTCCACCGTTCCGGATCGCTTGGCTCCCTAGCTCCCCTGCTCCCTAGCCCTAAGGAATAGTATCTAAACTTGCGCCGTGGAGTACTAGGCAGGATGGAGCGATCGCTCCATCCTGTTTTATGTTTGCTACATATAAGCGTCTATGGTCGCTGGAACAGGCGTATTAAGACGATTCGGCAGTGGATAACTCGCCAGGCTTGTCGTCCATTTCCGGTTGCCGAGAAAAAATGGGAAACCAATCGACCACCCCTTCAGACTTGAGATACCAGAAGGCCACAGCTAGGGGCAGCACGTAGCGATCCCACGGGTAAGCTTTCATCATAATCAACGTGTTAAATAAGATGATTAACCCGATCAGATTGGGTCTGATGAATCGCAGACAGGCTGGCAGCGCCAGAGAATAGTAAAGGCCTATTCGCAATACCTCGTGGGGCATGACCTTGGCCAGTTTGACTAAATTCCCCGCGCCATAGGTAGGAGGTGGAAACACTAAAATGAAAATCAGCAGCCCCAGAGCAATGGCCGCGACACGATAGGTCTGCTGGGGCCACTGTTGCCTGAGCGATCGCAATTTGGTCAAGGGCTGAAACAGCAAAAACTCTGGAATAACAATATATAGCCCTACAAATGCGAGGAAACAAACCGCTACACCGGGGTCGAGGCCCCAGGTGGTTTGTTGTACCTCAGGGGTTCCTCTAGCTTCAAAGCCGCTCTGGGGAACCATCCCCTGAAACAGGTAAAACCAAACGAAAATTGAACAGGCGGCCATTAGCGGAGCGATCCAACGCCACTGGTCTTGCCAGACGATGCGGCCAGTTTGCCGAGCACCCATGAGGGCGACAATAAATTCGTAGGTAGCAACAGCAGCCGGAAAGGCCAACATATATTGCCGGGTTGAGATGGCCAAAATAAAGGCGATCGCACTCCAGAAATAGCGACCCCGAATATAGCCCATCAGCCCCATTACTACCCAAAAACAGGCAGTCATCTCGGTATATATGCGACCACTTAAAAATAGATAATAGGGGCATAAAAACAGGCCAATTAGGCACAACATGCCGCGCCCACCTTTCTCTTTCGTCGGCCAGCCGATCATAAAAACCATTGCTAGCGATAGGATCATACTAAACAAGCGACCCGCAACTATACCCTGGCCAAATAGATTCTCAAGAAAACCAAAAATAATAAAAATCAGCGGTGTGGTTAATTGTTCATAATCTCTAAGGTCATTTAGGGACGGAAAAAGTGTATCGCTGAACGAGACTATGGTCTTCCAATAACTCCTCTCGTCGAAATAATGAGGGGCATTGAGAAAGTCGAGCCAGACAATCAGGGCAAGATAAATTGCGCTGATGGAGAAAAGAAATAAGAATTTTTGCTGGGAACGAGTGAATTGCATCACTATCACTGAGTAGGTTTGGTAGAGCTAAGCGATTATCGAGAGCGCTGTATTCACTAAGCAGAGGGCACAGATGCTGGCGATACGGTTTTCTGTTGTCGCGATCGCTCCCAAAAGAAACCGGCAACATTGGCCACCTGAGACAGCAAAAATAACCCCGAAAGTGCCAGACTGCGCCATCCCTGTTGCCGACGCAACGGATAGGCGAGAAGTTCCAGATAAAAGGTGATCGGTTCGACCGCCATGGGTTGGGCCTGACGACGGCTGCGCACCTGATGAAAGTAGAAAGCCCCTCGGCCATAGTTAACGTGCTGCCGCCAGAACGACGTGAACCTTAGCGAGTGGGCGTGGTCGATGCGCATGGCTGGGGCATAGACCAATGGATAATTGCTGAACAGCCAGCGATCGCAAAATTCCCGATCTTCCCCTGCTGCCAGGGGAAATTGCTGATCAAACCCGCCTAGCTCACGAAAGCGATCGCTGGGGGCTGCAAAGTTATTGGAGGCAAAAAATGTTGCTTTGCCTTTGGTCTGGTTGAAATAGTCATAGATATAGTCGATCAGAAGCTGACTGGCCGTTGAGTAAAGATTGTCGGGCAGGGCATTAATCGTATGCCCTCCGATCAGCGCCTGGGGATCTTTGGCGACAGCAGCATCTAGGGCCGTCAGCCAATCTGACGCAGGTTGACAGTCATCGTCGGTAAAGACAAGATAGGCCCCCCGAGCCGCAAATGCTCCGGCATTACGGGCACTGGCGGGGCCAGCATTGGCCTGACGAATGAGATGCACGGCGATCGTGGGGTCAAAATCTGCTACTACGTCGTCGAGCGGTTGGTGACTGCCATCATCGACAACCACCACCTCAAAGGCCTCCCTCGGATAATCTAGCTGAGCTAAACTCTGCAAGCACCGTCTCAAGCAATCTGGTCGATTGTAGGTCGGCACCACAATTGAGAACTTAGGGGACAGGTTGGGGGTGGTTTGCAGCATAGGTCTATGGACTTATATCAACATGTTTAGAGGCCAGCATCTGGAGGTCGCGGTAGGCCCCCAGCACTTCAGTCCAGCCGCCAGGCAGCAGGATAAACGTTACCGCGTAGGCACAACCAAAGGCTATGGCGCTGAAAAGCAGCGCTAGCATGCCATTGACCGGTAGGCCCATCGCCCTTTGACCGACCAACAGGATCCCGGCAGCCGCTAGCGAGGCCACGGTTGGCCGCCACACCGACTCGACAAAATCGGCGATGGTTAGCGGTGTAAATTTGAGGCAGTATGCGATCGCCGGATAGGTCAG
Organism: Nodosilinea sp. LEGE 07088; assembly: GCF_015207395.1. Classification (GTDB taxonomy): domain Bacteria; phylum Cyanobacteriota; class Cyanobacteriia; order Phormidesmidales; family Phormidesmidaceae; genus Nodosilinea. The sequence goes on along the minus strand of NZ_JADEWX010000063.1, from coordinate 16,379 downwards.
CGCCAAAGATGCTAGCGTTACTCCCCAAGCCACCCCCAAGGGCCCCCATTGGGTACCCAACGCAGCCGCCGCTACCACCACTGGGGTATGCAAAACACTCCACCGCAGTTGGCGCTGGGTCTGCCCGGTAGAGAGATAAATCCATTTCGTGACCCGATAAAAGCCGCCCACAAAAACAGATAACACTAAAACCTGAAAAATAGGAAACGCTTCCATCCACTGATCGCCCAGCAGCAGCAGCAACAAACCTTGGCCACAGACGCCCAAAAAGGCGAGGGCCGGTAGGCAAAGCCCAAACATCAGCATTAAAATCTGCCGACTTTGGCTTTTGTACTGTTCACGGTCGCTAGCAGCCCGACTCAGCCCCGAAATAGCCACATTGATCAACGGTAAATAGACCTGGTTAAAGGGAAAATAGGCCCAGTTATAGGCCACAGAATATAGCCCCAGGGCGCTGGCTCCGTTGACATAACCCACCAGCACTCGGTCCATTTCTATCCCCACTCGGTTGACCAAGTGAAATCCGCTCAGGTTAGCACCGTAGGCGAACATGGTGCGAATGTCCTGGCTGAGCTGCGTCAATTTTTCTGGTCTAGAAGGGCGCCAGCTGCAGGTCAGCCAATAGCCTAGGCCCTGGGCCGTTTGATAGATTACCAGCTGCAATACCAAAGCCCAGTAGCCCCAGCCCAACAGTGCCACCCCAATCGCCACGGTAGCCCCCAGCCCGAGCGCGCCTACTTCAATCAGCGTTAACACCCCAAACCGCATCTGCCGGGCCAGCAAAGACTGATGCTGCGATGACAAAAATACGCTGGCTATGCCCAAGGTCATAACAGGGATGACTGCCGTTAAGCGAGCTTCTTGATAAAACCAGGCAAAGGCTGGTGCCGCTAGCAATACCGCTACCACCAACGCAAGATTAATGCCCGAAGACAGCCAAAATATAGTGCTGGCCTGTCTATGGTCCAGATGTTCTCGCTGTACTGTAGCGGTACCCAACCCCAGGGAATTGACGCTTTCCATGAGGGCAAACCACGGCAGAGCCATCGCTACAATACCGAAATCGGTGGGCGTCAGCAGCCGCGCCAAAATCGACGTCGCCCCAATCCCCATCAGTAGCTTGATGGGCTGTGAGCCAAAAGTAATTAGGCTGGACTGCAGCGATCGCCGCTTGAGAACCGCCTCAGAAGCCGTAAAGTTTAAGTCTTGAGGCACAGGCTGTCGCCTTCGTATAGAAATAGCATTGGGTAAGCGAAGTCTTTTCATGAATCAACCTCACTCCCTAGTCTCTGCAGGGGGTACCACCCAACCCCAGCCTCAAAACCTCAACGGCACTCACGGCCCTTACCAGCACGAGCACGAGCGGTACCTGCAATTTCTGCCCGATGCCCTGTAAACGGCAATCAAATATAGCATTCACCGCAAAGAAGACAGGCGGCACCAGATTTTGCGCCAGTGCCCGCCAAAATACTGCCAGTTTTTGCCATCGGGTTTTCGCTTGCTTGGCGTGCAGTGCATAGCTCCCCCCAGCTAGGCGCTGTGTTCGTTTAATCAGACCCTGGTACGACGATCGCGTCGGGTGCCTCACCACCACAGACTCGGCATAGACCTGCGGATACCCCAAGCTGTAAACCCGGTGGCCCCATTCCAGATCGCCGTGAGACTTGAGCTGCGCATTAAATCCCCCAACTCGGTCAAACACCTGCCGCCAGGTGAACATATTGGCCGTCGCTCCGCCATGGAACTGACGCAACAGGGCCTCCTGCGGAAATGCCGTAATACTCTCGTAAAGGTCTACCGGGGTAGGGCGATCGGGGTTAGGAAAAAAGGTTTCTATTCTACCTACTACCTGACCGCCATCGGGTAGACGCTGTAGTTGTGCAACCCCTCGCTGTAGCCAATCTTCGGCGGGTACACAGTCGGCATCGGTAAATGCCAACACCTCTCCAGTTGTTAACGCCAAACCTCGGTTACGAGCCGCATAAGACCCGGGTCTAGGCTCAATGGCCAGCCTGGCATTGGGGGAAAGGGCTACTACTGCCCGAGTCATGTCAACATCGTCAGAGCCATTGTCAACCACCATGATCTCGTAACACGCTCGGGGATACGTCTGGCGATCCAATGCCGTCAGACATATCTTTAGGCGTTCTGCGTCGTTGAACACAGGAACAATCACAGAGACCATAGGCGTCACAGCAGTGTCTACCATACGTATGGACACACCCTAGACCACTGTCGATAGCGGCTGAGCATTTTTATTGGGGTCGGTAGATGTTTGCTTTAGCTCAGCCCACTCTTTATTGGTAAAGTTTTCGTGATAAGACCGCTCAACGTTGACATCCCATAGACCATGGTTTTCTCCAAGAATATTTTTGGCGGCCAGCAGCGCCGTCAGCATTGAGTGATCTTGGTTGTTATAGCGGTGCATGCCGTTGCGCCCAACAGTTTGCAGGTTCTCAAAGGTCTCGATGTAGTCTTGCAACACCTGCAAATGCTGACGATATTCACCGTCGTATACCGGATAAGCCTTGTATTGGCGAATGACGCAGCCATCTTCGATGTCGCTCACCTTGACCCCTAACCCAAGGCGGGCGATCTCTTGAGTAGCTAACTCGATGAGCTTAGCGTTGGGCATTTCCCATAGCTCGTCGCCCTCACTACAAAAATACTCCATTCCCAAGCAGGTTTTGCTGGCATCGGGCACCATCGCTGGGCTCCAATTTTTGAAATTTTGAATACGGCCTACCTTAAATTCAGGGCTATGGATGTAAAGCCAGTTGTCAGGAAAGAGATCTGCTTGGTCAATGATCAGAGAAACAATCAAAAAGTCACGATATTTGAGCCCTCTGGCGGCCTCTATGACTTCGGGCGGTGGCGGTGGGTCGAGTCTGTGTACCAGGGCCGAAATCGGCATCGAGTTAATGAAATGATCGCCAGTCAATTCGAAGGTGTGGTCACCCTGCTTAGCAATCACTTTAGTGACAAAGGTGCCCTGGTGTTCGACCCGCACAATCTCGGTATTGAGATGGACAGGAGAGCCCTTGGCCTCTAGTAGCTCTTGGCAGCGTTCCCACATCATGCCAGGGCCAAGACGTGGGTAATCAAAGGTTTTAATCAGGCTTTTGGCATTTTGGCTGCCAAACACCGCGTTCATGACCACCTGGCGGAGAGACATATTTTGAATGCGCTGGGCAGCCCAGTCGGCCCGAATTTGGCTACAGGGTATGCCCCATACTTTCTCGGTATAGGTCTTGAAAAAGGTCTTATAGAGTCGCTCACCGAAGCTGTCGGTCACCCACTCTTCAAAGGTCTCAGCTTCAAAGCCAGGGTTGAGCAGCTTTTTAACTTTGGCCTTAAAGTAGCTGGCCACCATCAGGACGCTGGCGAAAGGGCCGAGGTTTTTCAGGGTCTTTAGTAGCGATAGCGGGTAATCGTAGAATTTGCCTTGGTAGTAAATGCGCGATAGCCGAGGCACTTGAATAAAGTCATTGCCTAAAATCTCAGCCCAAACAGCTTTAACTTCTTCTACTTTGGTGAAGAAACGATGGCCACCGATATCAAACCGATATCCCTTATACACTTCTGTACGAGAAATGCCGCCGACCTTTTCGGCTTTCTCTACAGTAATTGACGCTACACCCTGTTTCATTAGTTCAAAGCCAGCAGTTAGGCCAGCAGGCCCAGCACCGATGATAACGACTGGATAACGAGACATAGTGAAAATGCTCCCTATATTTCTAGTCCTTTGTATTGACCTGGACCCTTTAGAGGGTTAACCGCGTGGCTTCAAAACATTGGCCGGTTCACGCAACAGCAAGGAGCGAAGAGAGTACTTGATTGTGCTGTAAGCAAAGGCCCCGCCGCCGTATAGAAAATAAAACCAGTGCCACGGCACGACTCGCAAAGCAAACAAAGCACCGCGCTTGCGGTAAAAAAACCGATAAACTGCTCGATTGATAATCAAAAGGGTCAGTGCTAGCGCCAGCACAATTCCCCACGCGGTGGGTAACCAGATAGTGGCTACGAGGCAACCGAGCAGGGCAAAAACAAGGAAAACGCTAGCGCGATTGGTGTGGTTAAGGTTGAGATCGGCATTTAAGGTGCGATCGCGCAAAATTAGCTCAGCCCAGGGCAGGGCGCGATAAAAGATCTCTGCTCGCAGTAGAGAAACAGGCTCCCAACGTTTCAGGTGCTTCACCTGAATGTCTTTGCATAGAGCGATCGTATGGCCCTCTTGCCTAAGACGATAGCCCAACTCGATGTCTTCGATACAGGGCTTGCGGTAAGTTTCGTCAAATCCGCCAACCTGCTGAAACACTGTCCGCCGGATAGCGCCACAGGCTCCCCAAAAGGTTGAAGCCACTGGCGTAGAGGTCTGGTGGGTGTAGTGATGGAATAAGTTCTTGTACTGCGAGAGGAAATTTTCTGCCCCTGGGGCATCATCGTAGGAGCCAATCAACGCTGCCAGGCTCTCCTGTTGTCGAAACCGCTGCTCAACTAATGTCAACGTGTCGGTGTGGAGCGTTACATCCGCATCCATAAAAAATAAAATATCGCCCTTGGCGGCCTGAGCGCCCAGGTTTCTGGCCCTAGCCGGGCCACCCGCCACCGGCAACCTAATCACCTGGGCACCAAAGTCTTTAGCTACCTGCCAAGATCCATCGGTATCACCATCGGCAACTACAATCAGCTCATTCGGAGGGCGCTCACTTTGACGAATACTTGCTAAACATTGCCGAAATGCCAGACCACCGTTATAAACCGGAATAATAATCGAAAGCTCAGTAGATGCTTCAGTCATGCCTAAAAAAATAAAACTCAGAAACTAAAGCAAGTCCATTTACAGTGTCAGGCCTTACTACATCTATCTGTAGCAACCTATGCTTTTTACCAGTAGCTATAGACCGAAATCCTTAACTTAACTACCACAGCCATGGATTAGCTTTTCATCATAGATACTAGAAACGTCAAATAACGACTACCACTGGCGCATTTCGTATTAGAGTATACCGGGCTTTGCAAAGATTTTACGCAATCAAGTAGGGCTCTGTCTAGCATTAAGTCTGTATTTTCACGGAAATTTTATATAGACAAACGTAGGGATTAGCCTCTGATTAGGGAAAACCTTGGGATTGGCAACGTATGAAATGGCGGCATGCGATCATTGGCGAGAGTTGCGATCGCATGCCGCCATTTCATAGAATCTTCATAAACTGATAGGCCCTAGCCGCCCTAGTCGTCCTTGCGCCATGCTGGGAATGAGCTTGGCCTAGGGCAGACGCAAACCAGGCATCAGCTCGGCCAATGGCAATAGCGGGCTAGTCGGTAGGTTTCTCCAAACAACACTCCGGACAGTTTTTGAAACCTAACGAGAGAATGGGGGTTTCAGCCCTTTTTCAAGGCAATTGAGCCAACGAGAAGTCAAGGGTTCCAGCGATTGTCCGAAAAAGTGTCCGGACTATTGTCCAAAATATCGATAATCCAGGCTTCTTCAATCCAGGTCTTGCAGATAACGGCCAGAGGCAGCGCTAAGACTAAGCCAAGGGGGCCCAGGAATGTAGCAAAAAAGATCTGAGAAATTAGTGTCGCAGCAGGCAGTAATGATACTTGCTTCTGCATCACCATCGGCGCAAACCAGTAGCTCTCAATGTTTTGAATCAGCACGTAGAGCACAATGACAGCCAGGGCTTGACCTGGTGACTGTAGCAGAGCCACAAATACCGGAAATATAGCGCTTAGAGCCGGTCCAATATTGGGAATAAAGTTAAACAGCCCTGCTAGCACAGCATGGGCAAAGGCGTAGGGTACTCCCAGCAACACCAGTCCAGTAAAGCTAATCGTGGCCACAAAGATGGAGTTTAAGGCAACGCCTCCTAACCAAAACATTAGCGACTTCTCGCACTTGGTTAAGATTTCATCGGCACGGCGCCGATAGCTTGACGTAAACAGGCGCAACAAAAGCTGTCGGTAGGCTGCAGGGTTAGCCAGCATCATCAGGGTAAGCACTAGCAGCAGCAACAGCTGGAGCAAAATCGCTACCGAACTGGAGAAAAAGGTTAAAAAATTGCCAAATACTGTGGAACCAATCGAAGCCGCCTGCCGCAGTAAATCGGGCAGAGCTGGCAGTAATCCTACATCTCGCTCTGGGAACCAGGCAGGAGGATTGGCTTGAAACATATCTAGCCAGCTACTGAGCTTCTCTATTCCTCGTGGGGTAAGCAACAATAGCTCTTGAAACTGACTGACAAATAGGGGCAGTACCAGGCCCAAGAAAATGACTGCTCCAAGGAGCACAAGGGCTGCTGTTACCAGTACTGAGCGATTGCGAGGCCAGTCATATACCCGCGAGAAAAATCGAACCAGACTATTGAGCGCAATCGTGATGACTACTGCTGCAAAAATCAGCAAGACAATTTGGCGAAACTGCCACAAGATGACTAGGGCAATGCCTAAGGCTATTAGGTTAATCCAGTCAGTTAGCTTCACAGCGGTAATACCTGAATACAACCTTGACAAAAGGGGAAACTGGGGCTAGCCGACGAATGGTAGCTAGATTGAGGGTTGGAGTGGTCTAGTCTTTTGGTATTGACTGGTATGCTAATTGCTTAATGTATTACTTTTTTGGGCGTCATGGTAACCCCGACCGCGAGTTCTCTCCGTGAGCAGCAGCACCCGATGATTCGGGTGCTAGCCGATCGTATTGAGGCCACTTGGCAGCAGTTCTTAACCCTATCTCCTTATCACTTGCCCGACGATCTGGGCTATATCGAAGGTCGCCTAGAAGGGGAGCGGCTCACTATTGAGAATCGGTGTTACCAAACGCCTCAGTTTCGCAAGCTTCATCTCGAGCTGGCTCGGGTGGGCAAAAATCTAGATATCTTGCACTGCGTTATGTTTCCTCGACCCGACTATAGTCTGCCCATGTTTGGCTGCGACTTAGTGGGAGGGCGCGGTCAAATTAGTGCGGCTATTGTCGATCTCTCGCCGATCGCTAAAACACTTCCCGAGGGCTATGTCGATGTTCTCGACTCGCTACCATTCCATAGCTTTGGTGAAGAGCGTGACCTACCGGGATGGGGCACAATTTTTTCGCCCTACTGTCGGTTTATTCGCCCCACTAGTCCTGAAGAAGAAGCTAGGTTTGTAGACCTGATCGTGGCCTATTTAGATCTACATTGCCAACATGCGATCGCAACGCCAGCTACCCCGTCTCAACGGGAGATCGTGATGGCGGGCCAGCGCAACTACTGTGAGCAGCAGCAAAAGAACGATAAAACCCGGCGAGTACTTGAAAAAGCCTTTGGTGAAACCTGGGCGGAGCGCTATATGACAACCGTGCTGTTTGACCTACCCGAGGTCTAATGTCTTTACCCCCATGTCTTTACCCCCATGCCTTTACCCTAAAGTGGGAGTGATAGACTCCAGATTAATTAGAATTTAGAGCACCGTCGTACCTATCCGCTACCGCCATGACTGTCAGTTCTCCACCCCCATTAGACACCCTCACTTTGGAGGCTGAAACCGATGGTGCCCCACGCCCTGGCCGGTTGATCGTATTTACAGGCCCTAGCGGTGTCGGTAAGGGCACCCTGCTGCGATCGCTGCGCACTCGCTACCCGACTCTCAAGTTATCGGTATCGGCTACCACGCGATCGCCCCGGCCCGGCGAAGTCGATGGCCAAGACTATTTCTTTATCAGCCGCGCAGAGTTTCAAACCATGGTAGAACGGGGGGAACTGCTCGAGTGGGCAGAGTTTGCAGGCAACCTCTACGGTACGCCCAAGGCTACTGTCATCAAAGAAATTGAGGCAGGGCACTGGGTAATTTTAGAAATTGAGCTAGAAGGTGCTCGCCAAGTACGCGAAACCTTTCCCGATGCGCTTCAGCTGTTTGTATTACCTCCCTCTATTGAGGAATTAGAAAACCGCATTCGCCTACGGGGAAAAGATGCCGACGAGGCCATCGAGCGACGGCTTCAGCGTGCCCTCGTTGAAATTGATGCCGCCTCAGAGTTTGACCAGCAAATCGTTAACGACGACCTAGAGGTAGCTCTTCAGCAGCTCGAGAACGCTATTTTTAACGACTGAGCCAGGGTTGCAAGTAGTTAGTACCGGCTGGCAGGGGGGCGATCGCCCCCATAGGCCTCTACAAACATCCCAATCGCCGCCGCCATTAGCGAGGTTAAGGGTGTTGTAAGGGGGCAAAGCCCCAGCGACAACAGCAGCGCGAAATAAGGCTCGTACAGGGATAGAGCATAGAAACCACGCTGAAAATAGCGCTGTTTATGGGGTTTAAGGGCTATTAGTTGGAGCGCCCAGTCGGCCCATAATTCCAGGGCATAGATCCACCGTTGGCCATAGAGACCCAGACTAAAATCACTAAACCGGCAAGTCGCCACGGCAGGTGATTCAGCTGTCGCTGGGATACCTCATTTCGGCCAAGTCTAAGCCCGAGTTGCCCACAGTGGCTGTTGTGCTAGCCGAAGCGGCCCGCGCCGCCGCAGACTACGCCAGAGAGCGTACGATCGATCAGCTCAATCAAAAAATTCACCTTGACCTGCTAGCGTCTTCCTAGCTGAGGGGAAAAAGTCTGTTTACATCGTTTATCTTTGGTCGATAGTGCTGCGGCTGCATTTATGCTGCATTTATAGTGGGCGTTAACCAGGCATAGCGCACTTGATGTAAAAGGATTGTGATTACCCTCAAGGCGTCTTCCTCAGGGCGGGCTCAAATTAAGCAGGCTAGATTGCAGCGGGGCTGGGCCGCGAGTGATTTTCGGTGGATGGCAGCGGCCAGTCGCGTCTTAGGTACCGATTGGGAAACGGCGGGGGTGCTAGCGGCGGGCATTTCTGAGGGGACTTGGAAACGCTTTTTGGCGGGGAAGGTCCCGATCAATGCCGAAGCCTTTCGGGCCTACTGCGAAGTGCTGGGCCTGGATTGGCAGACGGTAGCCGAGGGGGAGCCAGCGACTACGGAAGCCTTCCCGAACGGAGCGCCTTCTGCTGGATCAGGTACCTCTACGTCAGTCTCTGCTGAACCCTCAGTCTTCACCGACTGGGGCAGCGCCCCGGACGATGCCGTTTTTTACGGACGGCAGAGTGAGCTACACATTCTGCGGAATTGGGTGCTGGAAGATCGCTGCCGACTGATCACCCTGCTGGGCATGGGCGGCATTGGCAAAACGGCGCTGTCGGTGAGGCTGGCACGGCAGATTGTGGGGGAGCGGAGGAGGAGCGGAGCAAGGGAGTCAGGGAATAGCATCCCCCCATCCCCCTTTACCCACATCCTCTGGCGATCGCTCCGCAACGCCCCACCCCCAGAAGACCTGCTGGCGGATCTGATCCAGGTGCTCTCGCAGCAGCAGGAGCGGGATTTGCCGCCGACGCTGGAGGGGCGACTGGCGCGGTTGCTGCACTATCTGCGCCAGGGGCGATGCCTGATTTTGCTCGACAATGCTGAGTCGATCTTGCAGAGCGGCGATCGCACCGGGCGCTACCGTTCTGGATTTGAAGGCTATGGCGATGTCCTGCGCTGTATTGCTGAGACCGCCCACCAGAGCTGCGCGATCGTGACCTCGCGGGAGAAGCCCAAGGGGCTGGCGGCCTTTGAGGGGGAGACGCTGCCGGTGCGATCGCTCCAGCTTTCTGGCCTAGAGCAGCCCGACAGTCGCGCCCTGTTCGACACCAAAGGGGGCTTTCAGGCCACCGAGGCCGAGTGGCAAACCCTAGCCACTCGCTACGGCGGTAACCCTTTAGCATTGAAGATTGTGGCGTCATCGATTCGCGACTTTTTTGGTGGCGATATTGCTCAGTTTTTGGCGGTGTCGCAACAGGGTGGCTTTTTGTTCGATGACATTCGCGATCTGCTTGACCAGCATTTTCAGCGTCTGACGGAGTTGGAGAAGGCCGCCATGTACTGGCTGGCGATTAACCGCGAACCCTCTGCCATTGAGGATCTACAGGCCGACCTGCTGACCCACGTGCCCCCCCGCGACCTGTGGGAATCGCTCAACTCGCTCCAGCGGCGATCGCTGGTCGAGCGCAACGGCGGTCGCCTCACCCAGCAGCCGGTGGTGATGGAGTATGTCACTTGCCAATTGATCGATCGCATTACCGATGAGATTGCTGACCAGCGGCCCCATTTGCTGATCAGCCACGCCCTGACCAAGGCCCAGGCCAAGGACTATCTGCGTGAAACCCAGATCAACCTGATCCTCAAGCCCATTGCTGACCAGCTGGTCAATCGTTTGGGCCGGGCGGCGCACATTGCGACCGCCCTGCAAGCCATCTTGACTCAGCTGCGCGGTGGTACGCCCCAGTCGATGGGCTACGCCGGGGGCAACAGCCTCAACCTGCTGCTGCAACTGCCCGTAGACATCACCGGCTACGATTTTTCTGAGCTGACGGTGTGGCAGGCCTACCTGCAGGATGTGAAGCTGCACGGCGTGAATTTTGCCGGGGCCGATTTGAGCGGCTGTGTGTTTACAGAATCCCTCGGCAACGTGCTGGCGGCGGCCTTTAGCCCCAAGGGTCAGCGGCTGGCCACAGGCGATACGGACTGCCAGGTGCGCGTGTGGGATAGCCAAACCGGGCAGCTGTTGCTCATCTGCCGGGGCCACCAAAACTGGGTGCGGGCGGTGGTCTATAGCCCCTGTGGTGAGTTAATGGCCAGCTGCGGGGCCGACCAGAGCATTCGTCTGTGGACGGCTGAGGAGGGTATCCCGGTGAAGACCCTGACGGGCCACAACCACGAGGTATTTGCGATCGCCTTCAGCCCGGACGGTCAAACCCTGGCCAGCGCCGGGGGCGACAACACCGTCAAACTGTGGGATGTGCAGACGGGCAACTGCCTACATACCCTGGCAGGGCATACCGACTGGGTGCGATCGCTTGCCTTTGCCCCCCACTCCATCGCCTACCCCGGGACTGTGCTGCTGGCCAGCGGCGGGGCTGACTACCAGATCAAACTGTGGGATGCGGCCACTGGGGAATGCCTGCAAACGCTAAAAGGCCACAGCGGCTGGGTGCATTCCCTGGCATTCAACGGTGATGGCCATCTGCTGGTCAGCGGCAGTGGCGACGGCACCCTCAAACTCTGGGATTGCCGCAGTTGGGATTGTCTGGCCACCTATAGCCATGGCGGCAGCATTTATAGCGTGGCCTTTAGCCCCACGGAGGATTGGCTGATCAGCGGCAGCGGCGATCGCACCATCAAGCTCTGGGACTGGCACACCGATACCTGCCTGCAAACCCTGTACGGCCATCAAAACGAGGTGTGCGCGGTGGCGGTACACCCCGACGGTCGCCGTCTGGTGGGGGTCAGCCTCGACCAGTCGGTGAAGCTGTGGGATGTCGCCACCGGCCACTGTCTGCGCACCTGGGAAGGCCACACCGACTGGGCCTTGCCCGTAGCTTTTAGTCCAGACGGTCGCTATTTAGCCAGCGGCAGTAACGACAAAACCGTAGTGCTGTGGGATTGGCGTACGGGAGAGCCGCTTAAAACCCTGAGCGGTCACGGCGATTTTGTCTACGACGTCGCCTTTAGTGCCGACGGTACCATGCTCGCCAGCGGCAGCACCGACTGCACCGCCCGTCTCTGGGATGTAGAAACCGGACGCTGCATTCAGGTGTTGCAGGGCCACGAGGACTGGATCAATGCGATCGCGTTTCATCCGTGCGATCGCATTCTGGCCACCGCCAGCGCCGACCGCACCGTCAAACTGTGGAACTGCGCCACGGGCCAGTGTCTGCACACCCTGAGTAAACACACGGCCAAAATTCTCGGCGTCGCCTTTAGCCCAGACGGGCAACACCTGGCCAGCTGCGGGGCCGACCAGACGATCCAGCTCTGGGAGGTGGCCACCGGATTGCCGCTGCAAACCCTGACGGGCCACGACAGCCGGGTGTGGTCAGTGGCCTACAGCCCCGACGGGCGCATGTTGGCTAGCAGCAGTACCGACCAATCGGTGCGCCTGTGGGATGTGGCAACAGGGGATTGCATTCAGGTGCTCAGGGGCCACAGCAACTGGGTGTTTGCAGTGGCGTTTAGCCCCGACGGTAAGCGCTTGGCCAGTGCCGCCCACGACCACACCCTACGAATTTGGGATGCGGCGACGGGGGACTGTTTGCAGATCTGCGAGGGGCACCAGCACCTGGTGTCGTCGCTGGCGTTTAGTGCAGATGGGGGTGCAATTGCCACCGGCTCTCAAGACCAGACGGTGCGAATTTGGGATGCCCAGACGGGGGACTGTCTGCGGGTGCTGATTGCCAAACGGCTGTACGAAGGTATGAATTTGGCTGGGGCAACGGGGTTGACCCCGGCCACGCGGGCGACGTTGCAGATGCTGGGTGCGATCGGTGGTTAACGACAAAGATAAGCGGCGACAAGTAACCTCGAACTCAGCACCTAGACTTTCAACCGTCTGCTTCATCGACTTGTTAGCTGGCTCTCCTCCACAATCTCTGCCAACCACTCCATCACAGCCATTGCACGATCGCCTCCTAAATGGTTTGAAACATTGTAAGTAGCCATGTTACAAGCATAGCCCCAATGTGAGGGCTACCATTTTCTGCCACGGGCTTTGATGTTGCCTCGACTCACAATCTGCGATCGTACCGCTTTAATTAAGAGGGCTAAGTCATAACTCAACGACTGCCGCTCAACATACTGCAACTCTAACTGGCGTTTCAGCTTGGGATCACTAGCGTTAAAGCTTGATCCCAAGCTCAGAATCGCTAGACCGATCCAGCCCGGACGAACGGAGAGAATAGTTTGCCATTCAGGGTTCGCTAAATCCACAATATGGGGTTCCGAAGGGCGAGGACCAATGATACTCAGATCACCTTCCAGCACATTGAGCAGATTGGGAATATCATCGATCGAGTAATTTCGGATAATCGCGCCGATGCGAGTTAATTGACGTTCAGTCGTCTCTTGGGGATCGTAGTATCGATCCATTGTGCGAAAGCGAATCAATCCAAACGGCTCACCCTTTTGACCGATGCAGGGATAGCGATATAGCACGACTCCAGGCGAGTCTAATTGAATCAACACAGCAACGAGCAAAAGCAGTGGCGCAGTTGTAGACAAGATCAATAAGGCAACCACAATATCAAAAGACCGTTTCAACATTGCCTCTCCAGAATCAAGAGTTGCTGTGAGGATTCGAGATAATCCGAGTACACGCGATAACTACAGCCGTCGGGTAAAGGAGGAGGTTTTAGATATAGACCCCTCCCTCCCCTCAGAACCGTGCATACGACTTTCACCGTACACGGCTCAAGCAACGTCTTGAAATTCAGTGTCTCCGATTCTTAACAACCCTTACGCTAAGTCTCATCTCACCTTCAGTCAAGACGATCACCTGTCCCACGTCTGCACCCTTTCGGATTGGGTATTTGCTCTATCCGTCGCGTTATGGATTCTGCAACCTTGCCCTAGCCTGCACCCTCAATTGGGCTCTCAGCTTGTTGGACACTTAACCTCGTCTGCTGATACTGCCCTCCCCTTACGGGTTGAACATTCCAAGGCGGACATCCGCTTGAACACTAGCGGGGAAAGGCTTTTAGGAGTCCTTTCCAACTCCCCCGAACGACTTCGAGTCGCGCGTACAACGGTTCGCTTGAGCGGCTGCAAATGCCCTTAAACTCAGCACCAAGATCTTTTATCAGTCCGCTCCAAGCGAATTGTTATGCCGTCCGTTACTAAGAATATTTTCGGGGAAGGTCAGATTACGATGTGCCCTTCCATATACGTTACTGCTTCTCCTGAAATCAAAACTCTTTCCCCTATATTTTTGCAAAACAGTTTTCCAACTCTTGGTGATAATTGCAAGGCGACCATAGAATCCTTGCCAAGTTTCCCACTCCAATAGGGAATTAATGAGCAATGGGCAGACCCTGTTACGGGATCTTCAAAAATACTCGCTTGCGGTGTGAAAAAACGTGATACAAAATCGACCTCTTCTCCTTTGGCTGTCACAACGACACCACCAGGATCAAGATTAATTTGGTTAAGAATGCTTTGATTGGGTTCCAGATGTCGAATCACGTCTTCATCTTTAAACACAAGCATATAGTCTCTAGACTTCAAAATTTCTACAGGCTCATGCTGAAGTGCATCCAAAATGACTTGTGGAGCTTCACTTGGTTCAGGTTTACGAGAAGGAAAATTTAAGGTCAGCAACTCCTCCTCAACTGCTACTGTAAGCTCCCCACTTTTTGATTGGAACTGGATGGAAGGTAGTGAGAAATTGAGATGCCTTGCTATAACGTGTGCTGTTGCTAATGTTGCATGTCCGCACAAATCCATTTCAATTTCTGGCGTAAACCAACGGATCTCAAAGCCATCATCTAACCGAATGAAGAATGCTGTCTCAGCAACAGAGTTCTCCAGTGCTATTCGCTGCATAAGCTCGTCAGGTAGCCACTGTTCAAGGGGACAAACCGCAGCAGGATTCCCACCGAACACTTTATCTGTGAAAGCATCAACTTGGAATATTGGTAATTTCATAACGAACCTGAAGCACTGATAGATAATTTTCAGGATACTGCCTTACCAATAACTGAAGGCGGCATAACGTTCGCAATCACCGGACGCAGACAACCTTTACATCCAACCAAGCATACTGAGTCGTTCCGGTGCATTGCGGTTGTTAGGCTTTTCAAGACTTAATTTAAGGGCCTATAGCAGTACCATAACCTGGCGCTGATGGATCAGCAAAGTCTGTATATTTGCAGACATGTCTTATAAATAATTCAATTTCATTTAAGTCAACTTCATGCTGATATAAATCTCTTTCCGAAATCACAATGGTTAATGACTCACAAGGACGCTGAGCAGCACATGCAGCAATAAAACTCAAAAGGATTTCGCGAATTATAACTTCGCGAGGTTGGGGAATTCTAGAATAGCCCGACCCTAGGACAGGCATTGAAATAGAACCAAAATCCCCTTGACTAGAAATAAACTCCCACAAACTTGGCAAACTTTTCTTGAGGTCATCAAAGGTTGCTTTAGCATTTCCATGAATATTAAGTGGTGCAATTGCAACAAGATAAGCAGCACGATTGCGAACCTTCAATTTAACAGTTGTGCCTATAGAATAGACTTTCCTCTTTCCTATTTTTGAGTGGTTTATAGACTCATGAGGTATAGTTTCGAGAGTTTGATTTATATCTGTGTCTAAATGATTAACAACACCATTATAGAAACGAGTGGTGAATTGGCCTTGAATGCTCTTTTTACTAATGATCCCAGATTCTATATCAGTATCAAATGTACTGTTACATCCGATAACTAATGAATCTTTAGTGTTGAAGAGATTGCCAACACGTATCTTTATAAGTACATCACGACTGCTCAATCGACAGCTAATTTGATGTCGTGGCCGATTTTCCCAGAAACCATAGATTAATCCCAAGGCAAGAAAAATAAGCCACTTTTCTTTAAGCCATAAAGAAGCGGGCTGTGAGAAGAAACTTATAATTTCTACACCCAGCCATAGTGCACCAAAACTCGATAGTAGAGCTATGATTGTTTTGCGAACTGAGAAACCATGTCGCCAGTAACCTATCGAACAGTAAGCGCGTAACATTGCACTCATAACCCAAGACGTTGATAAGTTTCTGGTTCATAATAAAAAGGCCCACCTTTTCCTTGCTTTTGATATTGATAGTGCAAGTTAATCCAGTTTTCTAAAGCATATTCTAATATGCGCGAATTAAAGCTTATATAAACTGCAAGTACATTTCGTATCACGGGAGGACATCTTTCCGGGTCTTGTTTGCGTAACCCATTTAAGTTGACTCCAATAATAGGTAAATTGAGAGATATTGCTTGTTCCATCTCCCATCGGACGAATTTGTATAAGTATCTGGTTTGACCACCTATGAGCACAACAAAAACTTTTGTATTTAGTAAACGTTCACGAAGTTGACGCTTGATTGATGCTTCTTGAGATGTGTCTCTAGCACTGTTTAGATCATGAGCATTATAAAGTCTAAAAGTACTATAGTCACTTTGATGCCAAGCTTGCATGAGTCGATAATAATGCATGTCATTATCACCATCAAAGCAGACATACGTTTTGTTGCGATATGGCATCTATCTGTCCCCTCAAGATCCTAGAGATAACTGATATATAAATATTAATTGAATGTACATCTTGCAATTGCAAGAATACTTAGCTCGAGCATCAATCTATTGCCAACCATCTAACCTTAAAATTATTGTGATTATTTATGGCACAGTCCGTCGGGTAAAGGAGGAGGTTTTGTACATAGCCCCCTCCCTCCCCTCAGAACCGTGCATACGACTTTCACCGTACACGGCTCAAGCAACGTCTTGAGATTCAGTGTCCTCGATTCTTAACAACCCTTA